>JAJXTF010000079.1 GCA_021784125.1 Pseudomonadota bacterium
CTCAATCGACCAAGCGCCCCAGCCGCACCGCGGTCTCGCCCAGCCTGGGTCGCCGCGTCGGCATCAGCAGGACGCAGTCGTCGTAAGGTGACCGGATCTCGCGCCCGCCGTCCTGCGCGAGCAGGGTGCCGCCTTCGGTGACCGTCATCATGCCGTGCACCGGGAGGACGAATGCGAAATCGGGGCTGGCGATGGTCACGAGGTCGGTGATCTCGATCGTCTTCTGCACCGGCAGCCTGCCGTCGTCGAGATGCGCGTCGAGGAAAGCCGCATCGGCCATGCCGAAGTGGCCCAGGAAACGCAGCATCGCCTGCATGGCGACGGCGGGCGCCGCCGGTTCCCAGTGCTGGCCGCATTCGACGAGCAGCGCGCTGCGCGGATCGGCGGGATCGTCGAACTGCGCATAGTCGCGCAGACGGCGCCCGGCCTGGTGCCCGGCGTCGACGACCACGTACTCGGGAACGCCAACGGCCCGCGCGAGCTCGAGGCCCTTGCGTCGGCGTCCCGCGAGTGCGAGCGCCGGGCAGGCGTCCGACATCGAGTGCAGGTCGAGCAGGAAATCGGTGCCGTCGTAGCAGCCGCGCAATTCACGGGCGCGATCGAGCTCGCTCGTCCGGCGCGTACCGTCGAGCGCCCGGGAATCCCACACGCGGTTGAAATCCTCGTCGAGGCAGCGCGAAGCGAAGGGGTCGCAGGGGTCGAAGCTCGCATACGCCGCGACGTTGGCGAAGACCAGCGTCAGCGTGCCGCGCGCCGGCCGGAAGTCCTGCGCGAGCAGCCAGTCGAGCGCGATGGCGCCGCAGACCTCGTTGCCATGCGTCAGGGCCTGGATCGTGACCCGCGGCCCGGCGCCGGCGCCGGCATGGCGCCAGACGTAGGGCAGCCCCGCGTTGCCCTCGGCCCAGCGCGAGATGTCCGGGAACGCGACGTCGATCGCGGGTGCGGCGGCAGGGGCATTCATCGTCGCGCCGGGGACCGCAGGCGATGTGACGTCAGCTTGCGCAGAGGCGGTCGGCGAGGCGCTGCATGAAGGCCTCGCAATGCGCAAGCTGGTCGAGTCCGATCCATTCGTCGGGCTGATGCGCCTGGGCGATGTGGCCCGGACCGCAGAGCACGGTCGGAATGTTCGCGGCGTGGAACAGCGACGCTTCGCTGCCGAACGACACCTTGCCGCAATCGGAGTGGCCGTTGCAGTGCCGGCCGAGCACCGCGATCGCGCTGTCGACACCGGCATCGAACCCGACCGCCGAAGTCAGCGCATCGAATTCGATGTAGGTGCCGGGGTCGACCGCATGCATCGCCGGCAGCAGGCCGTCGGCATGCCGGCGCAGGTCGGCGTGGAACGCCTGCGGGTCGTCGAACGGCAGGTGCCGCATCTCGAAATCGAAACTGCAGTCGCGCGGAACGATGTTGAGCGCGGTCCCGCCGTGGATCGTGCCGACGTGCAGCGTCGTGTAGGGCACGTCGTAGGCGTCGTCGCGGCGCCCCGCGTCGCGGAACCGTCGCGCCCGCTCCGCGATGTACGCGACGATCTCGCAGGCGATCTGGACGGCGTTGACGCCCTGTGCCGTCAGCGACGAATGCGCCTCGTGGCCGCGGACGCGGCAGCGCCAGGTCGTCCTGCCCTTGTGCGCGACGACGAGCTGCATGCCGGTGGGCTCGCCGACGATGCAACCCGCAGGCTTCCAGCCCTTCGCCACGACGTCGGCGATCAGCCGGCGCACGCCGATGCAGCCGACTTCCTCGTCGTAGGACAGCGCGAAATGCAGCGGACGCTCGAGGCCCCGGCGCAGGAACTCGGGCACGGCGGCGAGCGCGATCGCCGAGAAGCTCTTCATGTCCGCGACGCCGCGCCCGTACAGACGGTCGCCTTTCAGCGTCGCGGCGAAGGGTTCGCTCGTCCAGGGCTGGCCGTCGACCGGGACGACGTCGGTGTGTCCCGACAGGACGATGCCGTCGTGCGTCGCGTTGCCGTTCCTGGCGGCGAGGGTGGCGAACAGGTTGGCCTTGGTCCCTTCGTCGTTGAAGGTCAGCGTCGTCTTCGCGCCCTGATCCTCGAGATACTCGCGGATCCACTCGATCAGTGCGAGGTTGGAATCGCGACTCACCGTCGGGAAGGCCACCAGGCGGCGAATCATGTCGAGGCCCCGGAGGGCATCGGGGTCGATCGTCGAGGGCAGGGCCAGGTCGCGAAGCTCGGCAGGCGCGTTCATGGTGACGTCCCGTAGCGCATGGAACGTCAGGATAGCACCGACGCCACCGCAGGACGACAGAGGCGACAGGCACCGCCTCGCGCGCCGGACGCTGGCCGGAATCCCGGCGCGGCGGACTGCGCTCAATCGCGGTCGCGATCCCTGCGATGATCCCAATGCGGTTGCGCGAACGGACGGTGCAGGTAGGGTCCGCGGTAGGCGACGCGAGGCGGACGGAAGACGTGCGGTAGGTAGACGACGCGCGCCGCATGGCCAACCGGCGGGCCATAAGCCGGGACGACGTAGCCGACCGGCGGAGCGTACGCGACCGGCGGGCCATAGGCCGGGACGACGTAGCCGACCGGCGGCGATGCGTATCCCGGATGCCAGCGGGGACGGACGTGATGCGGACCCCCGTCGTCCCCGCGGTATCCGTAGGGGCGCCACGCAACCGCGCCCCGGTGCGGCGCATTGCCGAAGGCGAGTGCGTACCCCGGCCCGCCAATCGCGACGTTGAAGTCCATGTGGCCGGCGTGAGCGGCGGGGGCGAAAGCCACGGCGGATGCGGCCAATGCCGTGGCCAGGGTGACTTGCTTGACTCGCTGTAGCATCGTCGATCTCCTCGGTGATGGAAGGCATGCCCCCGCGACGCCGGAGATGTTGCGGCGTCCTGCGATCGACAACGGACCGCCGGGACGGGGCGTTGACCCCGGGAGGCGCCGGTTGCGATTTGTTACATCGCCCGGCTGCGCTATGCTTGACGACGGATTTGCCCACCACCCCGATGTTCCACCACGATCTCCCGGTCTCGGATGCGGACGACGATGAACGCCCCCAAATTTCGCTGGCCTGCACTTGACCTGCCTGCACGTCATTGCATCGGCAACCGCGCCGTCGCTTCCGCTGGCGTCGAGTTTCCTTTCGGCGGCGTCAAGCATTCGGGGCACGGGCGGGAAGACGGTATCGAGGCGCTGCACGGATTCACGACGCTGAAGACCGTCGTGCTGCGGCATGGCTGAGCCTCGCGATCAGGGTGGGAGTGGCGGGGATCGCCGCGCGGGCGAAGAGCCGGGCGGCAGCGATGGCGGGCGTCCCGACGCGCCGCTGACGATCGCCGAGTTCATGCGCAAGATCGTCGGCCGGCTGTTCATCTACTCGCTGTTTCCCGTCCTGTTCTCGCAGGCGTTCGCGCTGCGCAGGCATGCACTGAACTTCGCGCCGCCTGTCGGGCCGCCCGCCGGCCGGATCGGGCGCGGCGAACCGCTGCATTTCCTCGCCATCGGCGATTCGATCGTCGCCGGCGTGGGCGCCCGCCGCATCGAGCATTCGACCGTGGGCCACGTCGCGCGCTTCATGTCGGGCCGGCTTTCGCGGGAGATCAACTGGCGCGCAGCGGGCAGGATCGGCGCGAGTGCGCGGGGTGTGCGCGTCTTCGTCCTGCCCGAGTTGCCGCCGCAGGCTTTCGACGCGATCCTGGTGTCGGTGGGGGTCAACGACGTGCTGAAGCTCGAGCGCAGTGGCCGCTACCGCCGGCAGCTCCTGAAGCTGTTGCGGGAACTGCGCAGGCATTCGCCCGACGCGGTCATCGCCTGCCTCGGCCTGCCGCCGCTGGACGAGTTCCCGAAGCTCAAGCGACCGCTGCGCTGGATCGTCGGATCGCGGGTGCGTCGCTTCGACCAGGTCGCCCGCGAGGCACTGCTGCGAGTGCCCGACGTCGTGCACATTCCGGTCAGGTTCTCGCCGCGGGCGGAGATGTTCGCCGACGACGGTTTGCACCCTTCGGAGACCAGCCAGCGCAGGCTGGCGAAGATCATTGCGGGGGTGATGACGCCGCGGCTCGATGCGTCGAATCGGATCGCGCCCGACCGCGCATGCTGAAGCCCGGCGCGGCCGCGCCGACGCTGCTGCTCGGTGCGCTGATCGCGCTCGCACCGATGACGATGGACATCTACCTCGCGTCGATGCCGTCGATGGTCGGCGCCCTGTCGGCGAGCCCCGACGAAGTGCAGCTCACGCTGTCCGTCTACATGTATGCCTGGGGCTGCGCCCAGCTCTGGGCGGGCCCGCTGTCGGATCGTTTCGGCCGCCGGCCCGCGCTCCTGTGGGGCCTGGGGATCTTCGTCTGCGCGTCCATCGTCTGTGCGATGTCGCGGAACATCTGGACGCTGATTGGCGGAAGGCTCGTGCAGGGCCTGATGATGGCGCCGATCGCCGTCGTGCCGCGCGCGATCGCGCGCGATCTCTACGCCGGGGAGATGGCTGCACACGTCCTGTCGCTGATGGGCGTCGTGCTGGGCATCGCGCCGATCGTCGCGCCGATCATCGGCAGCCACCTGCACGTCTGGTTCGGCTGGCAGGCGAATTTCCTGTTCGTCGCCGCGTTCGCTGCCGTCCTGTTCGTCGCGGCCCATGCGGCATTGCCGGAGACGCTGCGCGTCCCCGACGCGCGGGCGACCGCGCTGCCCGTCATCGCCGCCAACTATGCGCGTCTGCTGCGCTCGCGCCGCTACCTCGAGTACCTGCTCGTCGCGGCCTTCGGCCAAAGCGCGCTGTTCGCCTTCATCGCCGGGAGCTCGTTCGTGTTCGTTGCGGTGCTGGGGCGGGGGGAGACGGACTTCGGGATGCTGTTCGGAAGCGTGATGCTCGGCAGCCTGGCCGGGGCGACGATCTCGAGCCGGCGGGTCAAGCGGGTGGGCATCGACCGGCTGATCGGCGCCGGGACGGCAACGATGCTCGCCGCGGGCACCGTGCTGGCCGCACTCGCCTGGTTGCGCGTCGATCACCCGGCGGCGGTGGTCGCGCCGATGTCCGTGTTCATGCTGGCGCTGATGATGACCATGCCGGGGGCCACCGCGGCTGCGCTGACGCCGTTCCCGGACATCGCGGGCAGTGCGTCGTCGCTGCTGTTCTTCGTGCAGTTCGCCGTCGCCTCGACGGCCGCCCTGATCGTGGGATTGACGTTCGACGGCACTGCGCGCCCGATGGCGTCGACGATAGCCGTCGCATCCCTGGGCACGTTCCTGAGCTTCAGATTGGCGAGGCGGGCCTGAGCCGCGCCGGACGGGGCCGCATCCCGGCCGGCTGGTCGACCGCCGGGCATGCGACCCCGTGCGGACCCCGACGCGCGAGGACGGTCAGGGGCCGGTGAGAAGGCGCTCGATCGAGGACACGATCGGCGTAGCAGGTTCGATCCCGAGGCGCTTGACCAGTGCCTTGGCGAAATCGGGCAGCAGGTCGTGGAGATCGCGCACGTTGGCGGTCTTCTGCAGGCGCATCATCATCCCGTACCCGCGAAAGCCGAGGTGCGCATTGATCGCGTCGCTCATCATCTGCTGTGCCTGCAGGTAGCGCTCGACCTCGTCCTCCGAGCGCTGCGCAGTGGCCTCCCTCACCTGCAGACGGTTCGAGTCCGAAGGGGCCGAAAAGCGCTTGGCGATGAGTCCACCGCGCTCCAGCGCCGTCATCGCGCGCTCGTCGAGGCGCAGTGCGCGCGCCTTGACGAGCACCTGGGCCACGGTCCGGTTGCCGTCGATCAGGATCAGGAGGCTGCGCAACGTCACCGGCAGGCTGAGCGAGCGTTCCTTGAGTTCCCGCAGGCCGAGCTCGGTCTTCGCGTAGATTTCGGAAGGGTCCATCGGCACTGCTTCGGCGTAGCTGGCGTCCATCATGGGCGCAATCGCTGCAATTATAGTGCCAGCCATGTACACGTAGTGAACAATCAATCGGCTACAGCGTCGTCCACGCGGCGTGCGAGAATTCGCGGCCTGCGCCGCGGGGTCCGTCGCGACGCGTAGCGCCTACCGCAATCGAGGCTCCGTCATGCTCGCGTCCTTCGACCGGCGGCTCTGTGCCGTCAACCGGTGGTCCGTCATCCTGATGCTCGCGGCGATGGCTTCGATGGTGTTCGCCAACGTGGCGCTGCGCTTCTTCACCGACCGGTCGATCCTGTGGGTCGAGGAGGCCTCGCGTTACACGATGATCTGGCTGACGTTCATCGGCGCAGGGATGGTGCTGCGCTACGGCGGCCACGTCGGCATCGATGCCCTGCAGCAGCGGTTGCCACGCCATGCCGCTGCGATCCGGGCCGTGATCGGCGTCGTGATGCTCGGCTTCTTCGGCACGATGACGATCGTCGGCCTGCGCTATGCACTGCTGACCTGGGCCCAGACGACGCCGGTGCTGCAGATACCCATCGGCGCCGTGTACCTCGCGATGCCGGTCGGTTTCGCGCTGATGATCGTCCACTTGCTGCTGATGGCGCGGCCCTGGCTGCGCAGCGGCGAGTTCCTTGCAGGCGGTGAGTTCGACGGCGACGCAGCCAGGCCGTAGGCAGGGTCAGCGATGGTCGGCCTGCTCTTCGTCGCCGCGGTGGCGCTCCTGGTCCTCGGAGTGCCCGTCGCGTTCGCGCTGGGAGGCGCGACGCTCGCTGCCATGCTCGCCGGACAGGTGCCGCTGGTGGCGTTGCCGAAAACCCTGTTTTCGGGCATCGACCTGTTCGCGCTCGAGGCGGTCCCGTTCTTCATCCTGACCGCCGAGCTGATGACCGGCGGCGCACTGTCCGACGTGCTGCTGCGTTTCGCCTCGCAGTTCGTCGGACGCTTTCGCGGCGGCTTGGGACACACCAACATCCTGACGCTGACCTTCTTCTCGGGAATCTCGGGGTCGGCGCTCGCCGATGCGGCCGGACCCGGCGCGATCATGATCCGCATGATGCGGGACGACGGCTACGATCCCGGCTACGCGGCCGCGCTGACGGCGGCGACGTCGATCCTCGGGCCGATCATCCCGCCGTCGATCAGCGTGATCGTCTACGCGCTCGCATATCCGGAGGTGAATCTCGTCGGGCTGCTGATTGCCGGCATCGTCCCGGGCATCCTGATCGCTCTGGCAGTGGCGGCAATCAATCATGCGACGTCGGTGCGTCGCAACTACCGGGGCCTCGCGCAGCGGCCGAGTCTCGCCGACTGCCTGCGCAACACCTGGCGGGCGATCCCTGCGCTGATGCTGCCGGTGCTGATCCTCGGTGGCATCGCCTCGGGCGCATTCACCCCGACCGAGGCCTCCGTCGTCGCCGTCTTCTACGCCTTGTTCGCGGGTCGCGTCGTCTACCGGACGCTGGAGTGGAGAATGCTGCCCGGGATCCTCGCGCGCTCGGCGCTGATGACGGCGTCGGTGCTGATCATCGTCGGGATGTCGGCGGCGTTCGCGTGGGTGCTGACCGTGTCGCGGGTGCCGCAGCACATGACCGACTGGATCGTCGGCATGCATCTGCCGCCACTGGCGTTCCTGTTCGCCGTCAACCTGCTGCTGCTGGTGTTCGGGATCTTCATCGAGCCGCTGCCGGGAATCGTCGTGCTGGTGCCGATACTCGCGCCGATCGCGCACGCGCTCGGCGTCAACGACCTTCAGTTCGGCATCGTCGTCATCGTCAACCTGACGATGGGGATGCTCACGCCCCCGGTGGGAGGGCTGCTGTTCGTGACCTCGATCGTCGCCAGGGTGCCGCTTGCGCGCCTGGTGCGCGAGCTGTGGCCGTTCCTGTGGGCGGAGCTCGCGGTGCTGGCGCTGCTGTCGCTGGTTCCGGGACTGTCGGCGTGGCTGCCGGGGGTATTCGGTTATCGCTGAGCCGCAGCGCTCGCGACTCGGCGTCGAATCGCGGCGCCCCGATCGCCGACGAGACCTGCGCCGGACTACCTGTAGTTGCGGATGCGGTCGATGTTCGCCTGGCCGAACTTCTTGCCGAAATCGGCGAAGGTCGGCGCCAGCGCCGCCTGGAACGCAGCCTTGTCGACGTGCTCGACGACCTGCATGCCATGGGCGCGCAGCTCGGCGACGGCCTTCTTCTCGTCCTCGTCGATGCGAGCGCGGTTGGCCTTGACCGCGTCCTTGGCCGCGGCGAGGAACGCCTGCTTGTCGGCCGCGGACAGCGGGTCCCACTTGGCCTTGCTCATCAGGATCAGTGCCGGCGAGTACACGTGCCCGGTCAGCGTCAGGTATTTCTGGACTTCATAGAGCTTCGCCGACATGATGACCGACAGCGGATTCTCCTGTCCGTCGACGGTCCCCTGCTGCAGGGCGGTGAACACCTCGGTGAAGGCCATCGGTGTCGGGAGAATGCCCAGCGCCCGATAGGCCTCGATGTGGATGGGATTCTCCATCGTGCGCATCTTCAGGCCCTTGAGATCCTCCGGGGTCCGGACCGGGCGCTTGCTGTTGGTCATGTTCCGGAAACCGTTCTCGCCCCAGGCCAGGGCTTCGATGCCCTTGGGCTCGAACTTCTTCAGCATGTCCTGGCCGATCGGGCCATCGAGGACCGCGCGCGCCTGGGCGTAATCGCGGAACAGGAACGGGATGTCGAAGATCGCCACTTCGGGAACGAAATTGGGCACCGGCCCGGTGGACGTCATCGTCAGGTCGAGGGTCCCGAGTTGCAGCGCCTCGATCGATTCACGCTCGCCGCCGAGCGCGGCCGAGTAGAAGTTCTGGATCCGGTAGCGTCCGCCGGTCCGCGCTTCGACCTCGCGCGCGAAGGTGTCGACGGCGACGCCGTAGCTTGAATCCCTGGCGAGCGGGATGTTCATCTTCAGCGTGGTCTGCGCGACAGCCGGAACGGCGATCAGCGTCGCGCAGGCGACTGCGGCTGCGCGCAGGAATCGAAATCGACGCATGGCGGTGTCTCCCAGGAATTGCAGGGCACCCGAAGGCGCAACCGGCGGCCGATTCTAGCAGGGGCCGTTCCGGCCGGACGTTTGTGAAATAATCGGCGCGCGGGTCCGAATCCGGGCAGCCGCCATCAGAGCGAAATCATGCTGGACCCATCCTTTGCCTCGGCTCTCGCCTCCCTGCTGCCGGCCTCGTCGCTGCTGACGGCGACGGAGGACACGCGTCCCTACGAATGCGACGGGCTGACGCTCTACCGCGAGCTGCCGGCGGCAGTGGTGCTGCCCGAGACCGAGGATCAGGTCGTCCGCATCCTCCAGCTGTGCCACGCGGCACGTGTGCCGGTGGTGGCGCGCGGCGCGGGCACCAGCCTGTCCGGCGGTTCGCTGCCCGTGGCCGGCGGCGTCGTGCTGTCGCTGGCGAAGTTCCGGCGCATCGTCGCCATCGATCCGCTGGCGCGTACGGCCGTCGTCGAGCCCGGCGTACGCAATCTCGCGATTTCGGAGGCGGCGGGCGCCTGCGGCCTCTTCTACGCCCCCGATCCGTCGTCGCAGATCGCCTGCTCGATCGGCGGCAACGTCGCCGAGAACGCGGGCGGGGTCCACTGCCTGAAATACGGGCTGACCGTGCACAACGTGCGCAAGGTCCGCGCGGTGCTCGTCACCGGCGAGATCGTCGAATTCGGCGCCGATGCGCTCGATGCGCCCGGCTACGACCTCCTCGCGCTGATCACCGGCAGCGAAGGTCTGCTCGCCGTGATCACGCAGATCACGGTCAAGCTGCTGCCGAAGCCCCAGCTGGCGCAGGTTGCGCTGGCGGCCTTCGACGACGTCGAGAAGGCGGGCGTGGCGGTGGGCGCGATCATCGGGGCGGGCATCATCCCGGGCGGGCTCGAGATGATGGACCAGCCTGCGACCCGCGCCGTCGAGCAGTTCGTCCACGCCGATTACCCGCTCGACGCCGCGGCGGTGCTGCTGGTCGAGGCGGACGGCACGCCCGAGGAGGTCGCTGCCGAGATGGACGAGATCCGTGCCGTCCTGACGCGAAGCGGCGCGACGGAGATCCGCGTGTCGCAAAGCGAGGCCCAGCGCCTGCTCTACTGGTCGGGCCGCAAGGCGGCCTTCCCGGCGGTGGGGCGCATCTCGCCCGACTACTACTGCATCGACGGCACGATTCCGCGCGCTGCGCTGCCGCGCGTGCTGCGGCAGATCGAGGCCTGGTCGCGCGAATACGGATTGCCCTGCGCGAACGTATTCCACGCCGGTGACGGCAACCTGCATCCGCTGATCCTGTTCGACGCGAACAAGCCCGGCGACCAGGAGCGCACCGTCGAGTTCGGCGACCGTATCCTCGAGCTGTGCATCGAGGTCGGCGGCACCGTCACCGGGGAGCATGGCGTCGGCATCGAGAAGATCCGCGGGATGTGCGTGCAATTCGCGCCTGCGGCCCTCGAGCGTTTCCTGGGCGTCAAGGCTGCGTTCGACGAGCGCGGACTGCTCAACCCGGGCAAGGGCGTGCCTACGCTCGCCCGCTGCGCCGAATTCGGGGCCATGCACGTGCACGCGGGGCAGCTGCCCCACCCCGAGCTGCCGCGTTTCTAGGAGTGGCCATGACGATTTCCGCGAACGGCGTTCGCACCCGTCCCGCGTCCGCCGACGTTGCCGCGCTGACCGACAGGCTGCGCGCGGATTTCGGCGACCGCGTGGTCACCAGCCAGGCGGTCCGCGAACAGCACGGTCACGGCGAAGGCATGGCCGATGCGGCCCTGCCCGATGTCGTGGTGTTTCCGCAGGACAACGACGAGGTGGCCGCCATCGTCAGGCTGTGCGATGCCGCGCGCATCCCGGTGATCGCCTTCGGCGTCGGCACCTCGCTCGAAGGCCACGTCGCTGCGCTCTACGGCGGCGTGTGCATCGACCTGTCGCAGATGAACCGCGTGCTCGAGGTCAATGCCGATGATCTCGACTGCCGGGTGCAGGCCGGCGTCACCCGTGAGCAGCTGAATGCCGAGCTGAAGGGGACCGGCCTCTTCTTCCCGATCGACCCGGGGGCGAACGCGACGCTGGGCGGCATGGCGTCGACGCGCGCGTCGGGGACCAATGCGGTGCGCTACGGAACGATGCGGGAGAACGTGCTGGGACTCACCGTCGTCACGCCCGAAGGCCGCATCGTGCGCACTGGCGGTCGCGCCCGCAAGTCGAGCGCGGGTTACGACCTGACGCGCCTCTACGTCGGGGCCGAAGGAACACTCGGCGTCATCACCGAGCTGCAGCTGCGCCTGTATGGCATTCCCGAGGCGATCTCGGCCGCGGTGTGCCAGTTCCCGGACCTCAAGAGTGCGGTCGACACGGTGATCGTCGCCGCGCAGCTCGGCATTCCCGTGGCGCGCATCGAGCTCCTCGACGAAGCGCAGATGGACGCCTGCATCCGCTATTCGAAGCTCGAGGGTTTCGCGGTCAGGCCGACGCTGTTCTTCGAGTTCCACGGCACCGACGTCAGCGTTCGCGAGCAGGCCGCGACGATCCAGTCGCTGGCGGCGGACCACGGGGGCAGCGCTTTCCAGTGGGCGAGCGCGCCCGAGGACCGCTCGAAGCTCTGGAAAGCGCGCCACAACGCGTATTACGCGACGCTGGCGCTCGCCCCCGGCAAGCAGGCTTTCGCGACCGACGCCTGCGTTCCGATCTCGCGGCTGACCGACTGCGTGATGCAGACCCGCGCCGACGTCGCGGCGACCGGGCTGGTTGCGCCGATCGTCGGGCACGTCGGCGACGGCAATTTCCACCTGACGATCCTGTTCGATCCGGCCGACGTCGACGAGCGTGCGAAGGCGGAGGAGCTTGCCCGGCGCGTGAGCCTGCGTGCCATCGCGATGGGCGGCACCTGCACCGGCGAGCACGGCATCGGCGTCCACAAGCTCGATGCGCTCGTCGCCGAGCACGGTGACGCGATCGCGCTGATGCAGACGATCAAGCGCGCGCTCGATCCGCACAACATCATGAATCCCGGCAAGACGGTTCCGCTGCCGGGGAACCCGTAGAGGCCGAGCGCCCATCCATGCGCCTCTATCTCGGCAACAGGAACTATTCGTCGTGGTCGCTGCGCGGCTGGCTGGCGGCGAAGCTGTCGGGCGAGCCTTTCGACGAGGTGGACGTCGCCCTCGGGGGCACGGGTCCCGACC
>JAJXTF010000080.1 GCA_021784125.1 Pseudomonadota bacterium
GACGATTACGCCGCAGACGAGCAGGCCGCCCCAGAACCACAGCTTCTCGCCGCCGTTGAACTTGTCGGAGGGCACGTCCTTGTCGCCGAACAGACCGCCGAAGCGACTGATCCAGGTGAAATCGTGTGCACGCCAGAGATTGTCGCGCACGAACGTGAAGAACAGCAGGATGACGCAGACGACGAACAGCGGGCCGACGAAGTTGTGGAGGTTCTTGGCGAGGATCGCGAGCCACGAGAACAGCGTGTAGCCGATCAGCGGCAGCAGCACGTTCTTTCCGAACACGATGATGAGCCCGCTGATCGCGAGGATGCTGAAGCTGATAGCGGTCGCCCAGTGGATCGAGCGTTCCCATGCGGTGAAGCGCCGGACGTTGCGGCCGGTCTTCGGCGTGTGCAATTGCAGCGTGCCGCGCATCATGAAGTAGATCGCGATGATTGCGAGCATCGCGACCAGCGCCCAGCCCGCCCAGACCGACACCCACCCATTGCGCAGCGCACGCCAGGTTTCGCCTTGTGGCTGGATCAGGACATTCGTCTCCGGCCCGCGGATCGAAGTGAGCTGCGGAACACCCGAGCGGATCTCCTTCCAGAGCGGCTGGTTGTTGAGCGGCTGCTCCACCTGCTGCTTCTGCTGGGCCTTCGCCGCCTCGGCGCTCGCCGGGTTCACGGCCGGCGATTGCCCCCATGCCGGGCTCGGACCGGCGATGCACAGTGCGGCGAAGATGGCCATCGCGGCACGGACGATGCGTTCACGCATGATGGACTTTCCGATCAGGCCTGGCTGCCTTCGATTGCATGGGCCATGCGGTGCACCGGGCGCCTGCGTCGTCCGGTGCAGGCCGCGCTAGCCGCCGATGCGCTTGTACTCGTTCTGGTCCTGGGCACGCTGGTGGATCGCGTTCTCCCACTGCTGCTTGTTGCCGCCCCACTGCGCTCCGTTCCATGGCGGCGTGTCGGGCTTGCCCTGGTAGCTGCCCTGCTTGTAGGTGATGACCTGCGGTCGCTCGCCGCAGGCGGAGAGTGCGAGCGCGGCGCCCGCCGCGATCGCCACGATGAAAATGCTGCGCATCGCCTTCATGACTTGCTCCCTCCGCTGGCGGCCGCAGGCTTGGTGCCGTTCGACGGAGGAAGCTTGTAGGCGGTCGCCCAGCCCCAGACCTCCGCGCCCTTGCCGCGATGGAGTACGCGATCGCGATAGATGTCGGCGATCGTGTTGCCGTCGCCGCCCAGCAGCGCCTTGGTCGAGCACATTTCCGCACACGCGGGAAGCTTGCCCTCGGCAAGGCGATTGCGACCGTATTTCTCGAATTCGGCCTGCGAGCCGTCGGGCTCGGGACCGCCCGCGCAGAACGTGCACTTGTCCATCTTGCCGCGCACGCCGAAGGCTCCGGTCTGCGGGAACTGCGGCGCGCCGAACGGACAGGCATAGAAGCAGTAGCCGCAGCCAATGCAGAGGTCCTTGTCGTGCAGGACGACGCCTTCTTCGGTGTGATAGAAGCAATCGACCGGGCACACGGCCATGCACGGCGCATCCGAGCAATGCATGCAGGCGACCGAGATCGAACGCTCGCCGGGGACGCCGACGTTCATCGAGACGACGCGCCGCCGGTTGACGCCCCAGGGGACGTCGTTCTCCTGCTTGCACGCGGTGACGCAGCCGTTGCAGGCGATGCACCTTTCGGCATCGCAGAGGAATTTCATTCTCGCCATGGCAGTGGTCTCCTCGTCACGCGGTGAGCTTCTCGACCTGACACAGCGTCGTCTTGGTTTCCTGCATCATCGTCACGGCGTCGTAGCCGTAGGTCGTCGCCGTGTTCACCGCTTCGCCGCGCACGATCGGATGCGCGCCCTCGGGGTAGAACTCGAGCATGTCCTTGCCCTGCCACCACCCCGAGAAGTGGAACGGCACGAATGCGGTGCCCTTGCCCACGCGGTCGGTGACCCAGGCCTTGACCTTCAGCTCGGCGCCGGTGGGCGTCTTCACCCAGACGTACTCGCCGTCCTTCACGCCACGGTTGTTCGCGTCGACCGGATTGATCTCCACGTAGTTTTCCTGCTGCAGCTCGGCGAGCCACGGATTGCTGCGCGTCTCCTCGCCGCCGCCCTCGTACTCGACCATCCGGCCGCTGGTCAGGATCAGCGGGAATTTCTCCGCGATCTTGTCCTTGACGTTCGCATCCTGGATGCTCTTGTAGAGCGTCGGGAGGCGCCAGAACACCTTCTTGTCGTCGTGGGTCGGGTACTTGGCGACGAGGTCCGGACGCGGCGAGTACAGCGGCTCACGATGCTGCGGGATGCCATCGGGAAAATTCCACACGACTGCGCGCGCCTTCGCGTTCCCGAAGGGATGGCAGCCGTGCTTCATCGCGACGCGCTGGATGCCCCCGGAGAGGTCGACCTTCCAGTTCTTGCCCTCGGCCGCCTTCTTCTCGGCGTCGGTGAGGTCGTCCCACCAACCGAGCTTCTTCAGCAGCACATGATCGAACTCGGGATACCCCGTCGTCAGGTCGCTGCCTTTCGGATAGGAGCCGTCCTCGGCGAGAAGGCTCACGCCGTCGCGCTCGACGCCGAAGTTCGCGCGGAAGCATCCGCCACCGTCCATCAGGCTGCGCGACTCGTCGTATAGATTCGGCGAGCCGGGATGCTTGATCTCAGGGGTGCCGTAGCAGGGCCACGGCAGGCCGAAGTAATCGCCGTCGCAGGGTCCGCCCTTCGCGCGCAGCGTCTTGACGTCGAAGGTCGCCATGTTCTTCATGTGGAGCTTGAGGCGCTCGGGCGACTGGCCGGTGTAGCCGATCGTCCACGTCCCGTGGTTGATCTCCTTCAGCACCGACTCGGGCGTGGGCTCTTCCCACTTGGCATCGCCGTCCGGCTTCCATATCTCGTAGTTCTTGACGAACTCGGGACCGAAGCCGAACTTCTTCGCGAACGCGTACATGATCGCATGGTCGGTCTGGGATTCGAACAGCGGCCGGATCACGCGCTCGCGCCATTGCAGCGAGCGGTTCGACGCGGTCACGCTGCCCGAGGTTTCGAGCTGCGTGCACGCCGGCAGCAGGTAGACGCCGTCCTTGCGCACCATCGCGGCCATCGCTGCGGTCGCCGACGGGTAGGGATCGACGACGACGATCATGTCGAGCTTCTTCATCGCCTCGACCATTTCCTTGCCGCGCGACTGGCTGTTCGGCGCATGACCCCAGTAGACGATCGCCCGCAGGTTGCTGTCCTGGTCGATCAGGTCGTTCTTCTCCAGCACGCCGTCGATCCAGCGCGACACCGTCATGCCGGGCTTTTCCATCATCGCCTGGGACGCGTACTGCTTCTTGATCCAGTCGTAATCCACACCCCAGACCGTGGCCCAGTGCTTCCAGGCGCCGGGGATGAGACCGTAATAGCCCGGGAGCGAATCGGGATTGGGTCCGATGTCGGTTGCGCCCTGCACGTTGTCGTGGCCACGGAAGATGTTCGCGCCGCCGCCGGACACGCCGATGTTGCCCAGCGCGAGCTGCACGATGCACGAGGCGCGCACCATCGCGTTGCCGATCGAGTGCTGAGTCTGACCCATGCACCAGACGAGTGTCGACGGCCGGTTCTTCGCCATCATTTCGGCGACCTTGAGCATTTGGGCCTCGGGGACGCCGGTCACCTCCTCGACCTTGTCGGGCGTCCACTTCGCCATGACCTCCGCCTTGACCTTGTCCATCCCGTAGACGCGGTCGTGGATGTACTTCGGGTCCTCCCATCCGTTCTTGAAGATGTGGTACAGCAGGCCAAACAGGAACGCGATGTCGGTGCCCGAGCGGATCCGCACGAACTCGTCCGCTTTGGCGGCCGTGCGCGTAAAGCGCGGATCGACGACGATCATCTTCGCGCCGTTCTCCTTCGCGTGGAGCATGTGAACCATGGACACCGGATGCGCCTCGGCGGCGTTGCTGCCGATGTACAGCGCGCACTTGGTGTTGCCCATGTCGTTGTACGAGTTGGTCATCGCCCCGTAGCCCCAGGTGTTGGCTACGCCGGCGACCGTCGTCGAGTGGCAGATGCGCGCCTGGTGATCCATGTTGTTCGTGCCGAAGAACGACACGAACTTGCGCAGCAGGTACGACTGCTCGTTGCTGTGCTTGGAGCTCCCCACCCAGAACACCGCATCGGGACCCGCTTCCTTGCGGATCGACAGCAGCTTGTCGCCGACCTCGTTCAGCGCCTGCTCCCAGGAGATCTTCTGGTACTTGCCGTCGACGAGCTTCATCGGCGCCTTCAGCCGGTGGTCGCCGTGCCCGTGCTCGCGGATCGATGCGCCCTTTGCGCAGTGCCCGCCGAGGCTCAATGGCGAATCGAACACCGGCTCGTGGCGGACCCACACCCCGTTCTCGACGACCGCATCGAGCGAGCAGCCGACCGAGCAGTGGGTGCAGACCGTGCGATGGACCTCGCGCTTGATCTGCGCGGTTTCGTCGGCGGCCTCGGCCTTGCGCATCGTCCCGTACGGCAGCTGGCTGGCGAAGGCGCCGACACCGGCCGCCAGGCCGGAGCGCTTCAGGAAGCTGCGGCGGTCCATCGTCGGGGCGCGCCCTCCCGAGGACCGGGTGAGACGCGGGGCAGCACCGCGGAGAGGATCGGTCTTGCGCGTGAGCAGCATGGGTGACTCCTGCTAGATGCCGGGATCGCCGGGGCCCGCCTGGGCGGTGACCGGGGAGGTCGAGCGCGCAACGCCCATCGCCTAGAGGCGCGTGGACGCGTAGTAATTGCGGATGTGCTCGGTTTCGCGGTAGCCCTTGGCTTCGGGCGCCGCGGCTGCGGGTGCGACGATGGCGGCCGATCCGGCGACGGCAGGCGCCGCAGCGGCAGCACCGGCAGCGCCAGCACCGAAAGCCATCAGGAAGCGCCGGCGCCGGACGTCGGGCTGCGGTGGCGTGTTGGGAACGGCAGGACTATCGCGCCGCGAGGTATCGGACATGAAACCCTCCAGAACAGATCATGCACTCCGTGAGTTTCCCACTTTCAGTCCATGGCGAGCGAATCACGGTCCACTGCCATGAATTCTGCGGTGAATTCTGCAACGCGCACATAGTAGTTGGCAATAGGACAAACCCCTATTGCAGCGCAGCATTCGAATACCCAGGGCACAACTTGGCGCTCGAAGAACGCGCGCTGGGTCGCGATCGCGGCGGGCTCGCGATCGCCTTCGCCTGCAATCAACAGGCGCATGGTCTCGCACAAGGCCGACAGGTGGTCCTCGAGCGTGGGGACCTCGTCGCGACGCACGATTCCGAGTTCCGCCAGCGAGGACCGCAATTCGGCCAGCGGCTTCTCCATCATGAAGCCTGAGAGCCAGAACGACGCGTGAAGGTTCACCTCGGATTTGCCCACGCCGATGAAGAGATCGGTGTATTCCTGGGCGGCGGCGTCCGGGTCCATCGCCGCGCTCGCGTCGACGAGGCGATTCCAGGCCAGCGCCAATGCGCCACCCCCGGCATCCATCCGCGCGGCGCGCGCAATTGCGCCGAGCAGCGCGGCATCGGGCCCGTCGGCGTAGAGGCGCGCGAGCAGCGCGTAGAAATCGCTGCGGGTCCGGTCCTCCGGTGCGATCGCGCGCGGAATGGCAACGCTCGCCTGCATCACAGGTCCCGCACGTCGACGCTGCGCTCGTGGTTCGCGAGGTCGATGACCCGGCAATCGCCGCACATCTGCAGCCGACGCAACTGCGCCTCGCCGGCGAACATCGGGTGATGGCGCAGCCTCTCCGTCATCGCGAGCATCATCTTCTGCGTTCCCATCGGCGTGCCGCAGCTGATGCAGGCGTGCACCGCCGCCTCGTTGATGATGCGCGGGGCCCTTGCCTCCGGCGTGAGCTCGAGGCGCGGGACGAGGCGGATCGCGTTCTCGGGGCAGGTGACCGCGCACAGCCCGCACTGGACGCAGTTGCTCTCGATGAGGCGCAGCTGCGGGGCCTCGGGATGGTCGAGCAGCGCCCGTTCCGGACACGAGCCGACGCAGGCGAGGCACATCGTGCACGCGTCGCGATCGACCTCGATCGTCCCGAACGGCGCCCCGACAGGCAGCGCGATCGTCGTCTGCGGCACCGGCGCGTGCAGTGCAAGATGATCGAAGGCGAGCGCAAGGCTGCGCCGCTTCTCCCCGGTCGCGGCGAAGGTGGCGGCCACGCGCGGCGCGAGTGCGGCAGGCCAGTCCCACACCGCTGCCTCGAGGCTGCCGCCTGCGGATGCCCTGTCACCCTGAGCTTCCGCTGCGACCAGGCGGAAATGCTCGCCCTGGTACCCCAGCGTCTGCGCAATCTGCTGCGCGATCGTCATCTGGAACGCCAGCGCCTCGCGGTACTGCGGCGCCTCGCTGCCCGTGACGAGCACGCCGACCTGCGACGCGCCCCAGGCGAGCGCGGCGAGCCACAGATCGATGCCCACCGAGGCAACGTGTTCGATCTCGACCGGAATGACGCGCGCGGGCAATCCGCGGCCGCGTCGCGCGAGGACTTCGAGCGCCGGCTTGCCGTCCGCAGCGTGCAGCAGCAGGCAGGCATCGCGGCCACCCGCGCGGTGGTAGGCCTGCAGCATCGTGCGCATCCGCGCACCGAGATCGGCCGCCGACGGGTAGGCATAGCTCATCGCGCCCGACGGACAGACGGTCGCGCAGGCGCCGCAGCCCATGCACAGCTGCGGCTCGACGGCGACGTGGTCGCCGTCCGACCGGATTGCCAGCGTCGAGCACACGTCGATGCACTGCGTGCAGCCGCGCTTTTGCGAGCGGCCATGCGCGCATATCGAGGCCTTGTACGCGAAGAACTTCGGCTTTTCGAATTCGCCCGTCGCAAGCGCCAGCTCGGCGGCGATGCGCGCCTGCTCGAGCGGATCGGGCCCCGGCGCGAAATAGCCCTGCGGCGGCTGGTGCTGCCTGAACCAGCGCTCGCCGCGCAGGTCCAGCACCAGGTCGAAGCGCCCGTGGCGCGCGGTGTCGCGGCGGTCGAAATCGATGGCGCCGGCGACGTCGCAGGCAGCCACGCACGCGCGGTGGTCCTTGCAGCGATCGAGGTCCACCTGGAAATTGAAGGAAATCGCCTGCTCGGGGCAGGCGCCGACGCAGGCGTTGCAGCGGGTGCAGGCGTCGAGATCGATCGGGTTCGCCTGGCTCCAGCCGGCGTCGAACGCGCCCAGCCAGCCGTCGAGGCGATCGAGCCGCCCGGAGTAGACGGGGAAGGCGCGATCACCCGGCAAGGTGGTGCCGTGGCTCGATCCCGTCGACAGCACGGTGACCGACAGCGTCTGCTGGAGCGCATCGGCCCAGCGCAGCGCAGCCTCGAGTTCTCCGACGATCAGCAACTGTCCTTCCGACTTGTACACGACCCTCGGCACGGGGTCGGGATCGGGGAGCATCGCTGCCTCTAGAAGCGCGACGATCTTGGGCGTCGCCTGCCGTGCTTCCGCCGACCATCCGGCGCTTTCGCGGATGTTGACGAAGCGGATCGATTGCGCCTTGCCGCCCGCCTCGGCGATCTGGGTGAACAGGCGCTCTTCCTGCGTGCAGGCCACCACGACGTCGCCTGCTGCGCCATTGGCAAAGCGATCGAGCTCCTTCTGGCACATGACGGCGTGCAGAGGCGGCGCTGCGACACCGAGACCCTGCGCGATGGCGTCGCGATCGAGCGGCATCGTGCCGTTGCAGGTGCACAGGAACAGCGTCTTGTCGGCAGCGCTCATCGTGACGGCGGCGGCGTATCGCGTTCGCGTGGGAGCGCCTCGGTGTCCCGCGGCAGCCCTTCGGCATCGCCGGACGCGTCGGCGGCGCCCGGGTTCACGGTCTCGGATGCGGCCTCGCGCTCCGGCCCGCGGCCGTCGGACGGGGTCTCCGCGGTCGCAGGCGCAGGAGGCGCGGACACGACTGCCGGCGCCGCGACCGGATCGCCCGTGGGCGCAGGCGCGCTGGCGGAAGTGTCGAGGGTGATCCGCGCGAGCAGCTGGCGGGCAACCGAAGGCTCGATCGGATCAGGCCGGGTGTAGTCGTCGATGTAGATGTCGAGGCCGTCCATGACGTTGAAATGCGGATCGGTGAACAGCTGCTTCAACGCGCCGCGCTTGAGCGATTCGTCGACGCCCGGACGCATGAAAGCGGCGAAATCCGATCCGGGAGTCAGCGACTCGATCGGCGGCAGCGCAGCGGCCTGCTGCGGCGCCGGCTCCACGACCGAAAGCTCGGCGGAAGACCCGGCCGGGGCATCGGTCGGTGGCGGCCTGTCCGCCATCGCGCCAGGCATGCCGGTGGCCAGGGCCGCCGGCGCCTCGGGAGTCGCCGGACCGGGCTGCTGCGCCGGGGCCTCCGACGCGCGATCCTGTTCCCTTGCCGCGGCGTGTTTGCGCTGCGACCAGCGTCGCAGCGAGAAGCCTCGCGGCTCACCCGTCTCCGGCGGCGACGGCTCGTGCCCGCTCATCGGCGTCGTCCACCGGGATCACCGCCCGCCGCCCGGTCGGCCGCGAAGGGATCGTTGCGTGCGGCCTTGCGCCGCGGTTCAGGTTTGTAATTGTCCGCGACGAACGCGCGCACCCAGTGCGCCAGCGCGGGGATCATCGGCACCCCGTCCACCTGCTCGCCACCGTCCATGAATCGCGCCGCCTCGTTGTAGCTGACGGTCACGATCACCGGGTGTGCCGGCGGGGAGACACCCTCCTCGGACATCCGCCACATGACGAATACCCGCGGGTCGGGTGAGGTCATGTTGAGGAAGTAGCCTTCGGCCTCGCTGCGGTGCAGCTCGATCTCGAGGCCCCCGAAGCGCCACTGTTCGCGCCCGCCTTCGCCGGATTCCCGGGTCGGACCCGGTTTCGGGGACGACGCGGTGTCGAGCACGACGGCCGCAGGCTGCCAGCGCTCACTCGCCCAGCGACTGGTGAGCGGGACGCACTCCATCAGGACGTCCACCCCTTGTCGCAACGTGGTCATCGGCACACCGCCGCCCGGGCTGTGGTGCTGCGGGCTTCGCTCGCAACCCCTGCGCATGAACGTCCACGGGCCATGGCCGATCATACCCCGCGACCACGCCGGGCGGCGCGTGTCTGCTAACATCGAAAACTGCACATGTCGACGATCATTCCCCTCACCGATGTCCGTGGTGCGCGGCAGGCTTCCGCGCTCGATGCATTCGTCCGCGAGGCTGCGCGCTCGGCGAATCCCGACCCCGCCCTTCCCGTGGACACGCTTGGGCGGCAACTGCAGGACCTGCGGATCTCGGTCACCGACCGCTGCAACTTCCGCTGCGTCTACTGCATGCCCAAAGATGTCTACGGACGTGATTTCCCTTTCCTCGCGCATTCCGAGCTCCTGAGCTTCGAGGAAATCGCCCGCATCGCCGGCGTGTTCGTCCGCCAGGGTGTGCGCAAGATCAGGCTGACCGGTGGCGAGCCGCTGCTGCGCCGGAACGTCGAGCGCCTGGTGGAGATGCTCGCCCGGTTGGGCGATGTCGACCTGACGCTGACGACCAACGGCGCGCTGCTCGCCAGGAAGGCACGCTCGCTGCGCGATGCCGGCCTGCGCCGCGTGACCGTCAGCCTCGATGCGCTCGACGACCCGACGTTCCGGGCAATGAACGACGTCGATTTCCCGGTGCAGCGCGTCCTCGAAGGCATCGACGCCGCGCAGGCTGCCGGCCTCGCGCCGATCAAGATCAATGCCGTGATCAAGCGCGGGATGAACGAGCATGCGATCGTCCCGCTCGCGCGCCACTTCCACGGCAGCGGCCACATCCTGCGCTTCATCGAGTTCATGGATGTCGGTCACACCAACGGCTGGCAGATGGAGCACGTGGTATCCGCGGCCGAGATCGTCGCGACCGTCTCCCGGGAATTCCCGCTGGAGCCCGCGGAGCCCAACTACAGCGGCGAGGTCGCCGAGCGCTGGCGCTATCGCGACGACGGCGGCGAGATCGGGGTCATCGCGTCGGTCACCCAGGCTTTCTGCCGCGACTGCACGCGCGCCCGACTGTCGACCGAAGGCAAGCTGTACACCTGCTTGTTCGCGAATGCAGGCTACGACCTGCGCGCATTGCTGCGCGAGGACTTTTCCGACGACCAGATCGGCAATGCAATCGCGGCCATCTGGCGCAGGCGCGCCGACCGCTACTCGGAGATGCGCAGCGCCGAAACGCCGCGATCGCAGAAGATCGAGATGTCGTACATCGGGGGCTGAGCTTGTCCACCGTACGCGCTGCACCGGGTCGCGGCCGTCGGCCCGCCTCGCCAGTGGCCGGCCACCGGCCGCAGCTCACGCAGGCGGCGCGGCCCGCGACCTTCGAGGTCACCGCCGTCGACGAGCACGGCGCGCGGCGCGACGTTCCGGTCGCGGGCGAGCACCCGCTGACGATCTACGTCGACAAGCGCGAGATCCTGACGCTGATGACACTCGGCGCCGCGCCCGAGGCGCTGACGATCGGATACCTGCGCAACCAGCGCCTCGTGGGCTCGCTCGACGAGATCCTCGCGGTGCAGGTCGACTGGGAGACGAATTCGGTTGCGGTGACCACGCGCAGCGGACTCGCCGATCTCGAGGCGAAGACGGCGAAGCGGACCAAGACCAGCGGCTGCGGACAGGGCACCGTGTTCGGCGACCTGATGCAGGACATCGACGGCGTCAGGTTGCCCGCCGGCGCGACGCTTGCGCAGGCGACCCTCTACGAGCTCCTCGACGCGGTCCGGCTGCACGAGACGATCTACAAGCAGGCGGGCGCCGTGCACGGCTGCGCGCTCGCGACCAACACGCCGGGCGGGTCGCAGATCCTGATGTTCGTCGAGGACGTCGGGCGCCACAACGCGGTCGACGCGATCGCGGGCCAGATGTGGCTCGATCGCCAAGCCGGCGCGGACAAGATCTTCTACACCACCGGCAGGCTGACCTCCGAGATGGTGATCAAGGCCGCGCAGATGGGCATCCCTTTCCTGGTGTCGCGCTCGGGGTTGACGCAGATGGGCTACGAGATCGCCCAGAAGGTAGGCATGACGATGATCGGGCGCGCGACCAACCGGCACTACCTGCTGTTCACGGGCGCCGAGCGCTTCCGCACATGAGCGCCCCCGCTGCCCCTCGCGACGCTGCGCAGTCGGTGATCGCGCGCAGCGAGATCACCGGCATCGTGCTCGCGGGCGGCCAGGGGCGCCGGATGGGGGGGGTCGACAAGGGCCTGGTCGATCTCGAAGGGAAGGCGCTCGCCGAGCGCGTCATCGCCAGGCTTGCGCCCCAGGTCGGCACGGTGATCGTCAACGCGAACCAGAATGCCGGGCGCTATGCGGCTTTCGGCTACCCGGTCGTGCCGGATGCGGTCGGCGGCTTCGCCGGGCCACTCGCCGGACTGCATGCGGGCATGACCCAGGCGCACAGCGCGTACGTCGCGACCGCACCCTGCGACTCGCCGTTCCTGCCGGACGACCTGGTCGCGCGGCTCGCGGCCGCGCTGGTCGATGCGGATGCGCAGCTCGCGGTCGCGAAGACCTTCGACCAGCCGCACCCGGTGTTCGCGCTGGTGCGCCGCGACACGCTGGCCCACCTGACGGATTTCCTCGCGGCAGGCGGTCGCAAGATCGACCTCTGGTACGCGAGCCTGCGCCACGTCGAGGTGCCGTTCGACGACGAAGCCGATGCGTTCCGCAACATCAACACCCGCGAGGAGCTGCGCGACAACGCGCCTGCGGCGAGCTGACCCGGCGCAAGACCGCGCAAAACCGGGTCCGTCCCGGATTTCAGGATTTCCCGCAGGCGACGGTTCGCGGGAATCCGCGAACACCCCTAGAATCGACATTCCACTCCCCTCCCGCTTCCGGCCGACCCGATGACCGCACCCACGACCCTGCGCGAGCTTTCCTGCGCCGACGACTACGACCCGAATTCCATGCCGGTGGACAAGGCGCGTGCGCTGATCCGGCAGTTCCTGACTCCCATCACGGCGATCGAGCGCGTGCACATCCGCGCCGCGCTCGACCGCGTTCTCGCGGAGGACGTTGCCTCACCC
>JAJXTF010000342.1 GCA_021784125.1 Pseudomonadota bacterium
CGCCATCAAGATGTTCTGCATGGACGACGATCCGGCGAACTACTACCTGTACCTGTTCCGGGACCAGGTGCAATTCGCCAAGGCCTTCACGCTCTATGAGGGGCATTTCCACTGGGCCGTGAACCGCGGCGACACCGCCACCTTCGCGCTCGTCAGCCGCGGCATGGAGAGGATCACCCCTGCCGAGCGGGCGGCGCTGCAGCGCAAGTGGTTCTCCCAGCCGATCCAGTACCGGTCATATTTCCGCATGCTGGCGATCGGTGCGGGCGGCGCGCTGGCGATCCTCGCCATCGCGGCCGTCTGGATCGGGATGCTGCGCAGGGCGGTGCGCGCCCGAACCGCGGAGATCTCCGCGAAGAACGAGGAACTGCAGCAGCAGTCCCGGGAACTGGCCGCCCAGCACGCGCAGTTGCTGGGACTGATGGAAAACTCTCCGGATGCCATGTGGTTGAAGGATCCGCAGGGGGTCTACCTGCACTGCAACGCCGCGGCGGCCGATTTCCTCGGGTTGCCCAGCGATGAGATCATCGGTCGCACTGATGCCCAGATTCATCTCGATCCGTCGTTCATCACGCTGATCGAGACCGTCGACGAACGGATCATGAAGGAGGGGACCAACTATCGGGGCGAAGAGACCGTCACCGGGCGGGACGGCGTGGCGCGCATTGTGGACGTGAGCAAGGTGCCGATTCGGTCGCCCGACGGGGAGATCGTCGGCGTGCTCGGCATCGGGCGGGACATCACCGAGCGCAAGCGCTCAGAACGTGAGCTGCGCCTGGCCGCCGTCGCTTTCGAGAGCCACGACGGCATGATGGTCACCGATGCCAACAAGGTGATCGAGCGGGTCAACCGTGCGTTCACGCGCATCACCGGATACCCGGCCGCCGAGGCCATCGGCAAGACGCCGGAGATGCTGCGTTCGTGGCGACACGATCAGAGCTTCTACGACCAGCTCCAGGCGGAGCTGATCGAGCACGGCCACTGGACGGGCGAAATCATCAATCGTCGGCAGAACGGCGAGCTGTTCACCGCGCACATGTCGATCACCGCGGTGCACGATCGGCAGGGCCGGCTCGTGCACTATGTCGAAACCTTCCAGGACATCACGACTGAACGGCAGGCGGTGGAGCAGGCCGAGCACCTCAAGCTGTTCGATCCGCTGACCAACCTGCCCAACCGCACGCTGCTGAACGATCGCATTGCGCGCGCGCTCGGCGCCAGCGCCGAGGCGCAGCAGTTCGGCGCCGTGCTGATGATCGATCTCGACGAATTCCAGCGTGTCAACGATGCGCTGGGCCACAGTGTCGGTGACGAACTGCTCTTCGCGATGGCGCGACGCATCCATTGGGCGTCCCGCGACGCCGACACGGTCAGCCGCTTCAGCGGCGACAGCTTTGTCGTGGTGGCAGAGGATCTCGGCGCTGAGCAGGCGCATGCGGCGACCGTGGCCTTGGAACTTGCCGAGAAGATCCGCCACACCGTCGAGGAACCGGTCCGTCTGGCCGGGGAATCGCTGGTCTGCACGGCATCGATCGGCGTGACGTTGTTCCAGGGCGAGGCCGCGTCGCCGGAGCTGCTGCTTCGCCAGGCCGAACTGGCCATGTACAAGAGCAAGCGAGCCGGCCGTAACACTGTCCGATCGTTCGCGGATGCCATGCAGACCGAGGCCGAAGGGCGCGCGCGCCTGGAAGCCGAGTTGCGCGAGGCCGTCAAGCAGCAGCAGTTCGTGCTGCACTACCAGCCGCAGGTCGACGCCGATGGCCGCCTGATCGGTGCGGAATCGCTCTTGCGCTGGCTGCATCCCCGGCGCGGCCTGATCGCGCCTGGCGAGTTCATTGCGCTGGCCGAGGAGAGCGGGCTGATCGAGCCGATCGGGCGCTGGGTACTCACGCAGGCGTGCCAGCAGCTCGCCCGGTGGTCCGCACGCGAGGCGCTGCGGGACCTGACGCTGTCGGTCAACGTCAGCGTGCGCCAGTTCCGCTCGCCCCGATTCGTCGACGAGGTGCTGGCCGAAGTCGATCGCTTCGGCACGCGCCCGGATCGCCTGGAACTGGAGATCACCGAGAGCCTGGCGATCGACGACTTCGACGCATCGGTCGAGAAGCTGCAGGCCCTGCGCAACGCGGGGATCCTGCTGTCGATCGACGATTTCGGAACCGGCAACTCGTCGCTCAACTACCTGACCAGGCTGCCGCTGAATCAGTTGAAGATCGACAAGTCCTTCGTCGACCACCTGCCCGACAGTCAAAGCGCGGCGCTGGTCGCGCAGACCATCATCGCGATGGGGGGCGGCCTCGGCCTGCAGGTGATCGCCGAAGGCGTGGAAACCCGCGAGCAACTGGCGTTCCTCGCGGCGCATGGCTGCCATGCCTACCAGGGCTATCTGTTCGGCAAGCCGGTGTCGCTGGAGGAATTCGAGCGCCGGGCCGACCTTGCACCGGGCTCGACGGCGAGCACTTGAAGCGCGACCTTGTGCCGGGATGCATGCTGTTCACGGAACGACATCAGAAGGAGTCTGCGCTCATGCGAGCACGGTGGATTGCGATGGCCAGCCTGTGCTTCCTTGCACTCTCGGCTCACGCCCGGGCCACCAGCCTGGTCGTCGCCACCGTCGACAACGCGCAGATGCGGCAGATGCAGCGCCTCACGCCGGTGTTCGAGAAGGCG
>JAJXTF010000081.1 GCA_021784125.1 Pseudomonadota bacterium
CGGCCCCGACCGCGTGATCGGCTTCTCGCCGATCCCGGCGATGAGCATGGTCAGCTACGCCGCCGGCAGCCGCTACCTCAGCCTGATCGGGGGCGTCAGCATGAGCTTCTACGACTGGTACTGCGATCTGCCGCCGTCCTCACCGCAGACCTGGGGCGAGCAGACCGACGTGCCGGAGAGCGCCGACTGGTACAACAGCACGTTCCTGATCGCCTGGGGCTCGAACGTGCCCCAGACGCGCACGCCCGATGCGCACTTCTTCACCGAGGTGCGCTACAAGGGCGCGAAAATCGTCGCGGTCACGCCGGACTATGCCGAGGTCAGCAAGCTCGCCGACCTGTGGATGCATCCCAAGCAGGGCACCGACGCCGCGCTGGCGATGGCAATGGGCCACGTGATCCTGAAGGAGTTCTATTTCGGCGCAAACGGCCAGCCCCGTTCGCCCTATTTCGACGACTACGCGCGGCGCTACACCGACCTGCCGCTGCTGGTCGAGCTGAAGGAGACGACGCTGCCCGGCGGTCGCCGCGTCTTCGTTCCGGATCGCTACGTCCGGGCGAGCGACTTCCCGGACGGTCTCGGACAGGACAACAACCCCGACTGGAAGACGGTCGCCTTCGATACCACCGGCAAGCTGGTGCTTCCCAACGGCTCGATCGGCTTCCGCTGGGGAGCCGACGGCCGCAAGGACGCGGGCCGCTGGAACCTCGAAGCGAAGGACGCCCGCGGCAGCGACGAGGTGAAGCTCAAGCTGTCGGTCATCGAGGACGGCAGCCAGGCGAACGAAGCGGTCGAGGTCGCGTTCCCGTACTTCGGCGGCCACGAAGTGCCCCACTTCACCGCGAATGCGCAGGGCGGCGACGTACGCGTATCCAAGGCACCGGCGGTGAGGGTGACGCTGGGCAGGGAAGGCGCAGCCCGCGAAACGCGCGTGGCGACGGTTTTCGACCTCCTCGCGGCGAACTACGGCGTCGCCCGCGGCCTTCCCGGCGAGCCGGCGGCCAGCTACGACGACAACCTCCCCTACACGCCCGCGTGGCAGGAGACGATCACCGGCGTTCCGCGCGCACAGGCGATTGCGGTCGCGCGACAGTTCGCCGACAACGCCGACAAGACGCAGGGCAAGTCGATGGTGATCATCGGTGCCGGAATGAATCACTGGTACCACAGCGACATGAATTACCGCGCGATCATCAACATGCTGATGCTCTGCGGCTGCGTCGGCCAGAGCGGTGGCGGCTGGGCGCACTACGTCGGCCAGGAGAAACTGCGGCCGCAGACCGGATGGACGGCGCTCGCGTTCGCGCTCGACTGGATCCGCCCGCCGCGGCAGATGAACAGCACGAGCTTTTTCTATGCCCACACTGACCAGTGGCGCTACGAGAAGATCGGGATCGGCGAGATCCTCTCCCCGCTCGCCGACAAGACGCGCTACCCCGGCGCCATGATCGACTTCAATGTCCGCGCCGAGCGCATGGGCTGGCTGCCCAGCGCGCCGCAGCTGCAGACCAACCCGCTCGAGGTCGTCCGTGCCGCGCAGGCCGCGGGCCAGGACCCGAAGGACTACGCCGTCGCGGGACTGAAGAACGGCACGCTGAAGATGAGCTGCGAGGATCCCGACCATCCGGCCAACTGGCCGCGCAACCTGTTCGTGTGGCGCTCGAACCTGCTGGGCTCTTCGGGCAAGGGCCACGAGTATTTCCTCAAGCACCTGCTCGGGACGACCCACGGCGTGCAGGGCCGGGATCTCGGTGCCGGCGGCGATCCCGGTGATGCGAAGCCGCAGGAAGCGGCGTGGCATGCCGCAGCGCCCGAAGGCAAGCTCGACCTCCTGGTCACCCTCGATTTCCGCATGAGCACGACCTGCCTGTACTCGGACATCGTGCTGCCCACGGCCACGTGGTACGAGAAGAACGACCTCAACACCAGCGACATGCATCCGTTCATCCATCCGCTGTCGACCGCGGTGGATCCGGCGTGGCAGGCCAGGAGCGACTGGGAGATCTACAAGGGTTTCGCCAAGTCCTTCAGCGAAGTCTGCGTCGGCCACCTCGGCGCGGAGAAGGACCTGGTGCTGACGCCGCTGATGCACGACACGCCGGCGGAGCTCGCGCAGGCCCTCGACATCACCGACTGGAAGAAAGGTGAATGCGAGCTCGTGCCGGGCAGGACGGCACCGCAGATGACGGTGGTCGAGCGCGACTATCCCAACGTCTACAGGCGCTACACCGCGCTCGGGCCGCTGATGGCCAAAGTCGGCAATGGCGGCAAGGGCATCGCCTGGAACACCCAGGACGAGGTGCAGGCGCTGGCCGAGCTGAACGGCAAGGTCGCCGATCCGGGTGCGACGCAGGGTTTCCCGCGGATCGAGACCGACATCGACGCCTGCGAGGTCGTGATGATGCTGGCCCCCGAGACCAACGGCCACGTCGCGGTCAAGGCCTGGAACGCGCTGTCGAAGATCACCGGCCGCGAGCATGCGCATCTCGCGCTGCATCGCGAGGACGAGAAGATTCGCTTCCGCGACATCCAGGCCCAGCCGCGAAAGATCATCAGCTCACCGACCTGGAGCGGCCTCGAGAGCGAGAAGGTCAGCTACAACGCCGGCTATACCAACGTGCACGAGCTGATCCCGTGGCGCACGCTGTCGGGGCGCCAGCAGTTCTACCAGGACCACCGCTGGATGCGCGACTTCGGCGAGGGCTTCGTCAGCTACCGGCCGCCCGTGGACCCGAAGGCGCTGGTGGAGGTCGCGGGCCGCAAGCCCAACGGCCATCCGGAGATTCCGCTCAACTTCATCACGCCGCACCAGAAGTGGGGCATCCACTCGACCTACAGCGACAACCTGCTGATGCTGACGCTGAATCGCGGCGGTCCGGTCATCTGGCTGTCCGAGGACGACGCGGCGAAAGGCGGCATCGAGGACAACGACTGGGTGGAGCTGTTCAACGCCAACGGCGCGATCGCCGCGCGCGCGGTGGTGAGCCAGCGGATCAAGCCCGGGATGGTGATGATGTACCACGCCCAGGAAAAGACGATCAACACCCCGGGCTCCGAGATCACCGGCGCGCGCGGCGGGATCCACAACTCGGTGACGCGGGTCGTGCTCAAGCCCACGCACATGATCGGCGGCTACGCCCAGCTCTCCTACGGCTTCAACTACTACGGCACGATCGGCACCAACCGTGACGAGTTCGTCCTGGTGCGCAAGATGGCCAGGGTGGACTGGCTCGACGACGAACCGGCCGTCGCGGCCGGCCAATGACGGGAGATCGGCGATGAAGATTCGTGCGCAGATCGGCATGGTGCTGAACCTCGACAAGTGCATCGGCTGCCATACCTGCTCGGTGACCTGCAAGAACGTCTGGACCAATCGGCCGGGCATGGAATACGCGTGGTTCAACAACGTCGAGACCAAGCCCGGCATCGGCTACCCGAAGCAGTGGGAGAACCAGGACAAGTGGAACGGCGGCTGGGTGCGCAATCCCGACGGCTCGATCGTTCCGCGGCAGGGCGGAAAGTGGAAGATCCTGATGCGGATCTTCGCCAATCCCAACCTGCCCCAGATCGACGACTACTACGAGCCTTTCACCTTCGACTACGAGCACCTGCAGTCCGCGCCCGAGATGAAGGCGGCACCGACCGCGCGCCCGCGCAGCCTGATCACCGGCGAGCGGATGGAAAAGATCGTCTGGGGTCCGAACTGGGAGGAGATCCTCGGCGGCGAATTCGCGAAGCGCAGCCGGGACAGCAACTTCGACGACGTGCAGAAGGACATCTACGGACAGTTCGAGAACACGTTCATGATGTACCTGCCCCGCCTCTGCGAACACTGCCTCAATCCGACCTGCGTGGCGAGCTGCCCGTCGGGCTCGATCTACAAGCGCGAGGAGGACGGGATCGTCCTTATCGACCAGGACAAGTGCCGCGGCTGGCGCATGTGCGTCTCGGGCTGCCCGTACAAGAAGATCTACTACAACTGGCAGAGCGGCAAGGCCGAGAAGTGCATCTTCTGCTATCCGCGCATCGAGGCCGGCCAGCCGACCGTGTGCTCGGAGACCTGCGTCGGGCGCATCCGCTACCTGGGTGTCCTGCTCTACGATGCGGACAGCATCGAGAAGGCGGCGAGCGTCGAGCGCGACCGCGACCTGTACGAAGCGCAGCTTGGGGTGTTCCTCGACCCGCACGATCCGAAAGTCATCGAGCAGGCGCTTCGCGACGGCGTCCCCGCCGCCTGGCTGGAAGCGGCCAAGATCTCGCCGGTCTACAAGATGGCCGTGGAATGGAAGGTCGCGCTGCCGCTGCATCCGGAATACAGGACGCTGCCCATGGTCTGGTACGTGCCGCCGCTGTCCCCGATCACCGCCGCGGCGAATGCCGGACAGATCGGTGTCAACGGCGCGATCCCCGAGGTCCGGCAGTTGCGCATCCCGGTGCAATACCTCGCCAACCTGCTGACCGCTGGCGACACGCAGCCGGTACTGCGTGCGCTCGAGCGGATGCTGGCGATGCGCGCCTACCAGCGCGACAAGCACGTCGAGGGGCGGCAGAACCTGGCCGTGCTGGCCCAGGTCGGCCTGACCGCGGCCGAGGTCGAGGACATGTACAGAGTGATGGCGATCGCGAACTACGAGGACCGCTTCGTGATCCCGACGACGCACCGCGAGTACGCGGAGAACGCCTACGACCTGCGCGGCGGATGCGGCTTCTCGTTCGGCAACGGCTGCTCGGACGGTGCGAGCGAGACCAGCCTGTTCGGCGGCAAGAAGAAGCGGACGATTCCGATCAAGGCGGCCGTATGACGGACCCCAGAAACGGGATGGCCGCAGAGCGCGACCCGGGGCATCGCCGGACGCTGCGCGCGCTGGCAGCGCTGCTCCAGTATCCGGACACGCGACTGCGCGCCGCCCTGCCCGAGATCGCGCAGGGCATCGAAGGCGAGAGCGCCCTGTCGGGCCCGAGGACGGCCGAGCTCGCCCTGCTGGCGCGCCGCCTGGCCGCCACGGATCCCTGGGAGCTCGAGGCGAGCTACGTCGAGACTTTCGACCGCGGCCGTGCGACGTCGCTGCAGGTGTTCGAGCACGTGCACGGCGATTCGCGCGAGCGCGGGGCGGCACTGGTCGACCTGCGTGCGATGTACGAGCAGGCGGGATTGCGCCTGGCAGAGGGCGAGATGCCCGATTACCTGCCGGTGGTCCTCGAGTTTGCTTCGACGCAGCCGGCGCGCAAGGCCCGCGAGTTCCTGGGCGAGCTCGAGCACGTGCTGCGGGTGATCTTCAGCGCGCTCGTCGAGCGCCGGAGCCCCTATGCCGCGGTGCTCGCGGCGGCAATCGAGCTGGCCGGAGGCAAGGCGGAAGCCGTGCCGATCGCGGCCGAGCCCGCCCTCGACGAAGCCTGGGCGGAACCGCCCGCATTCGACGGTTGCAGCGTGCACGGTCAGGCGAAGCCGCAGGGTTTCGCCGGCGTGCCGCAACCGATCCAGTTCGTCCGCAAGTCCGCGCCATCGGAAGGAGTCAAGGCATGAACGGCTGGCTCGACACCCTGCTCTTCGGCTACTACCCGTACGTCTGCCTCACGGTGTTCCTGCTGGGGAGCCTGATCCGCTTCGACCGCGACCAGTACACGTGGAAGAGCGATTCGTCGCAGCTGCTGCGTCGCGGGCAGCTGCAATGGGGCAGCAACCTGTTCCACGCCGGCGTGCTGTTCCTGTTCTTCGGGCACGCTTTCGGCATGTTGACGCCGCACGCCGTCTACGAGCCTTTCATCGGCGCCGGCGCCAAGCAGCTGCTGGCGATGGTGTCGGGCGGCATCGCCGGCGTCCTCGCCTTCATCGGCATCACGCTGCTGCTGCAGCGGCGCCTGTTCGATCCGCGGATCCGCAGGAACTCCAAGACCAGCGACATCCTCATCCTCGAGCTGCTGTGGCTGCAGCTCGCCCTCGGGCTCGCGACGATTCCGCTGTCGGCGCAGCACCTCGACGGCTCGATGATGATGCTGCTGGCCGGCTGGGCGCAGCGCATCGTCACCTTCCGTTCCGGCGCAGTCGAGCTGATCGCGGGCGCGAGCTGGGTGTTCAAGGCGCACATGTTCCTCGGCATGACGATCTTCCTGGTGTTCCCGTTCACGCGGCTGGTGCACGTCTGGAGCGGCTTCGGGACGCTGGCCTACGTGCTGCGTCCGTACCAGCTGGTGCGCAGCCGCCGCATCGGCCTGCCGCGCAGCCGGCGCGTCCTGCCATGAGCGAGGCCCCGATGACCACCTGCGTACGCATTCCCGTCGCGAGCGTCAATGGCGTACCGCTGCATGGCGCCGACGCCGCGCCGGAGGCCACCGAGCTGCGTCAGCGCGCCTGCACCGAACTGCTGCGCCAGGCTGCGCAGCGCGCGGGACTGCTGCCGGTGGGCGACGTCCCGGCCACCGACGGAACGATCAGCGCGTCGGCTGCCGCTGCGATCGAGCGGCTGATCGAGCGCGACGTCGTCGCGCCCGAGCCTGCCGAGGAGGCCTGCCGGCGCCACTACGCCGCGCACCCGGAGCGCTACGGCGCCGGGGAACGGCTGCGGCTGCGCCACGTGCTGTTCGCGGTGACGCCGGGCGTCGACGTCAACGCGCTGCGCAAGCGCGCCGAAGCGCTGCTGGTGTCGCTGCGCTGCGCCGATCCCTCGTCCGGTGCGTTCGCCGAGGCCGCGCGCCAGTGGTCCAACTGCCCCAGTGCCGGCCAGGACGCAGAAAAGGCCGGGGAGCTGGGCTGGATGTCGCGCGAGGACTGCGCGCCCGAATTCGCGCGCGAGGTGTTCTCGCGGGAGAGCGGCGCCCACGTCGGCGTGCTGCCGCAGCTGGTGCACAGCCGCTTCGGCCTGCACGTCGTCGAGGTGATGGCGCGCGAGACGGGCGCCACCGCGCCGTTCGAGGACGTCCGCGAGGCGGTCGCGGCGCGCCTGCGCAATCAGGCTTTCGTGACCGCGCTCCGGCAGTACCTCCAGCTGCTGGCAGGCAGCGCGGCGCTCGAGAACGTGGACCTGGAGTCGGCCGCAACACCTCTGGTGCAGTAGCCGCGGCCGGCGGGAAGCATGGGTTCGCCGCAATCGATCGGCGCTGCCGGACCGCCCGGGACGCGGTCCGGTCCCGGGCGGGGCCCCTTCCGCGGCTCGGCCCCCCTGGCCTCCCGCGGCGACAGCGAGCATCCCGAGGCGATAGAATGCCGTCTGCGACCCGACGACGCCCGTGCAATTCGGCCCGGACGCCGGGATGCCGGCGCGAGCGCATGCGATCATGGCCGCCGCCGCGCACTGCCGGGCCCCGTGAACTCTATCTGGAGGATTGCATGAATCGGTACCTGCCCCGCCTTTCCCTCGCTGCCGCGCTACTCCCTGCCTGCGCGGCATTCTCGTTCGCGACCCCGGCCGCCGCGACGATCACCCTCGGCGCCTCGGTCCAGATGTCCGGCGGGCTCGCCAACACCGGACGTTACTACAAGGACGGCTACGAGTTCGCGATCGATCAGATCAACAAGGCAGGCGGGGTCAAGGTCGGCGGCAAGCAGGAGCAGCTCGCGCTCAAGATCCTCGACAACCAGTCCGACAACAATCTTTCGGTGCGCCAGTACACGCAACTGGTCACATCCGACAAGATCAACCTGCTGCTCGGACCCTTCGCGAGCGACGCGGTACTCGCGACGTCGTCGGTGGCCGAGAAATACGAAGTCCCGATGATCCAGGGCGGCGGCGCATCGGACCAGATCTTCAGCCGCGGCTACAAGTACATCTTCGGCACGCTGCCGGTCGCGAGCAAGTACTTCGAGAGCACGATCGACGCGATGGAACATCTCACCCCGGCGCCCAAGACCGCTGCGCTGCTCTTCGCCGACGACGCTTTCGACGTTGCGGTCGCCGACGGCACACGCAAGCTGCTGCAGAAGGCGGGACTCAAGGTCGTCCTCGACGAGCGCTACAGCAGCAATGCGTCCGACTTCTCGTCGCTGCTGTCGCGGATAAAGTCCGACCAGCCCGACGCCGTGCTCGTCTCGGGCCACGAAACCGAGGTCCTGAACTTCATTCGCCAGGCCAAGAGCCTGGGCGTCGCCCCGCATTTCTACAGCTTCACCGTCGGGGTTCCCAGCGCGGACTTCCGCAAGGCGCTGGGCAAGGATGCCGACTACGCGTTCGGCATGACGTCGTGGTTGCCGTCCGCTTCGGAGAAGGATCGGTGGTTCGGCGACGCCGAGCAGTTCGCCAAGGCCTGGCACGCGCGCTTCGGCTACGAGCCCGACTACCACGCGGCCTCCGCCGTAGCCGACGTCGAGGCCTACGCGAAGGCCCTCGAGGCGGCGGGCTCGACCGATCCGAAGAAGGTCCGTGACGCGATCGCGCACCTCGACTTCGCGTCGCTCTACGGCCGCATCCACTTCGACGCGGTCGGCCAGATCGCACTGCCGCAGACGGTGATCCAGGTGCAGGACGGCAAGGTGGTGGCGATCTACGGGCAGACGGGATTCATCGGCAAGGCGCAGTACCCGATGCCGGCGTGGGGCAAGCGCTGAGCGCCGCGCCTCCACCGGATCGCAGGCCGCTCCCGGTCGTCGCGAACAGGTCCCGCCTCGTGCGGGACGCGACGCCCGGGGCGGCAGCGCCTCCCACCCGCCACTGACCCAGGCACGACCGGACGCCACGACATGGATCTCCTCTGGCAGGGTCTCGTCAACGGCATCCTGCTCGGCGGGCTCTATTCGCTGATGGCGCTCGGGCTCGCGCTGGTGTGGGGCGTCCTGAACATCGTGAACCTCGCGCACGGCGCGTTCATCATGCTCGGGGGTTATGCCTGCTATTACATGTTCAGCGGCCTCGGCATCGACCCCTTCGTCGCCCTGCCGGTGACGATGGCCGCGCTGTTCGTGTTCGGCTACCTGCTGCAGCGCCACCTGATCAACCTGGTCATCCGTGCGCCGATGTTCAACACGCTGCTGCTGACTTTCGGCCTCGACGTGGTGCTGACGTACTCGGCGCAGATCGCGTTTTCCGCCGATTTCCGGACCATCAATCCCTCGTACGCAGGGGCGCATTTCACCTTGCTGGGCGCGACGATCCCGCTGGTGCGCCTGATCGCATTCGCGATCGCGATCGCCCTCACGCTCGTGCTGTGGGTGTTCCTCGCGCGGACGCGCCTTGGGCGCGCGATCCGCGCCACCGCCCAGAACCTCGTCGCGGCCCGCCTCTACGGCGTCGAACCGCGCAGCATCTACGCGCTCACCTTCGGCGTCGGCGCCGCGCTCGCCGGGGGGGCGGGTGCGCTCTACGGGGTCGTCTCCCAGCTCAATCCCTACATCGGCGTCAGTCTTACGGCCAAATCCTTCGTGATCGCCATCATCGGCGGGCTGGAGAGCCCTCTGGGCGTGATCGCGGGCGGGTTGATCCTGGGCCTGGTCGAGTCGATGACCTCGCTGTACATCGGCGCGACCTACACCGACGTCGCGAGCTTCGGCATCCTCGTGCTGGTGCTGATCGTGCGCCCGACCGGGCTGTTCGGGAGGACTACGTGAAGCCTTCGCTCGTGCGCACAGGCATCGCCGCGGGGCTGGTCGTGCTGGCCGGCGTTCCGTGGATCGCCTCGCCCAGCATCGTGCAGTTCGGCATCAACATGCTGCTGCTCGCCGCGCTCGCGCAGGGCTGGAACATCATCGGCGGCTACACCGGGTATGCGTCTTTCGGCAATTCGGTGTTCTACGGCCTCGGGAGCTACGGCACCGCGATCGCGATGCTGCGCTGGCATCTTCCTTTCGGCATCGGCCTCGTACTCGGCACGGTGATCGCGGTCGTCTTCGCGGCGCTGTTCGGGCGCGCGATCCTGCGCCTGCGCGGCCACTACTTCGCGATCTGCACGCTGGGACTCGCCGAGGTGATGACGGCGATCGTCTCGAATCTCGAGATCACCGGACGCAACACGGGACTGGTGCTCCCGCTCCTGCGCGGCGACGTCCTGTTCTACGAGCTCTCGCTGTCGCTGGTGGTCGTCGCGACGCTGATCGTCGCGTGGATCGCGCACAGCCGCTTCGGCTACGGGCTGATCGCCATCCGCGAGAACGAGGAGGCCGCCGCGGCGATGGGTGTGGACACGACCCGCTACAAGGTCCTCGCGTTCTCGCTGTCGGCGGCGATCAGTGCGCTGGCGGGGGGCATCCACGCCTACTGGATCACGTTCATCGACCCGGTCAGCGCCTTCGACATCGGTCTCAACGTCAAGATGATCATCGTCACCGTGTTCGGCGGACCCGGTTCGATCCTCGGCCCGGTACTCGGGTCGTTCGTCCTGTCTGGAATCTCGGAGATCCTCTCGACCAACGTCTCGACGGTTGCCGGGCTGTTCTTCGGTGCGGTGATCGTCGTCGCCGTCGTGTTCATGCCGCGCGGCGTTGCCGACCTGATTCGGCGCTTCGACAAGTATCGCTGGCGTTACTTCGCGGAGAACGTCCGCGCGAATCGCCTGTAGGGTCATGGAACCGATCCTCAGCGTCCGCCGCCTGACCAAGCGCTTCGCCGGCCTCGTCGCGCTGTCCGACGTCAGCTTCGACCTCGGTCGGGGCGAGATCCTCGGCCTCATCGGTCCCAACGGCGCCGGCAAGACGACGCTGGTCAACCTGATCAGCGGCGCCTTCCGCGCGAGCGAAGGCGAGCTGGACTTCGAGGGCGCGCCGATCGGCGCCCTGCCGCCGCATCGCCGCGCGAAGCTCGGCATCGGCCGCACCTTCCAGATCATGCGCCCCTTCCCCGGCCTCACCGTTCTCGACAATGTCGCCGTAGGCGCACTGTTCGGCACCGGAGGCGGCCACCGCAAGCTCGCAATTGCCCGCGAGCTGGCGCAGCAGAAGCTCGACTTCGTCGGCCTCGCCCACCGCGCCGACCGTCCCGCCGAGGCGCTGGGCGGCCCCGACCGCAAGCGCCTCGAACTCGCCAAGGCGCTCGCGATGAATCCCCGGCTGCTGCTGCTCGACGAGGTCATGGCGGGATTGAATCTCGCCGAGCTCGAAGAGGTAATCGCGATCATTCGCAAGGTCCGCGACGAAGGGGTCAGCGTGCTGGTGATCGAACACGTGATGAAAGCGATCCGCAGCCTGTCGGACCGCCTGCTGGTCCTGCACCACGGCGAGAAGATCGCGGAAGGCGAGCCGCAGCAGGTGCTCGCCGACCCGACGGTCGTCGAAGCCTACCTCGGACGCAGGCGCGAAGCCCACCAGAGCGGCGGGACATGACCGCACCCCTGCTCGTCGTCCGCGAGCTCGAAGCCGGCTACGGCGAGATGCCGGTGCTGCGCGGCATCGGCTTCGAGATCCGCGAGCGCGAGATCGTCGCGCTGGTCGGCAGCAACGCCGCCGGCAAGACGACGCTGCTGCGCGCGCTGTCGGGCGTCCTGCCGCACACCGGCGAGATCCGGTTCGCAGGCGAGGACATCGGCGGCGTGCCGTCGGACCGGATCTTCGCGCTGGGCCTGGTCCAGGTGCCCGAAGGGCGCCAGCTCTTCGGCCAGATGACCGTACAGGACAACCTGCTGATGGGCGCCTATCGACGCAGCGGCCGCGTCGATCTCGCGCAGGATCTCGAGCGCGTCTACGCGCTGTTCCCGGTGCTCAAGGAGCGCCGCAGGCAGCTCGCGGGAAGCATGTCGGGTGGCGAGCAGCAGATGTGCGCGATGGCGCGCGCCCTCGTCGCCAAGCCGCGGCTCTTGATGATCGACGAGATGAGCCTCGGGCTCGCGCCGGCGATCGTCGACCAGCTCCTCGACGTGCTGCTTGAGATCCGCGGCCAGGGCGTGACCGTGCTGCTGGTCGAGCAGGACGTGTATTCGGCGCTGCGCGTCGCCGATCGCGGCTACGTGCTCGAATCGGGGGCGATCGTCCGCGAAGGGTCGGCCCGCGATCTCGGCGACGACCCCGAAGTGCAGCG
>JAJXTF010000082.1 GCA_021784125.1 Pseudomonadota bacterium
GCGTCGAAAGCACCGACGCCGGCCGCCGGATGGTCGCCGAGCCGGATTCCGATGCCCGCGTCGAGCCGACGCTGTTCTCCGCGGACGCGGCGCGTGCGGCGGCGTCCGACGCCGCTGCGTCCTTGCGCGCCGCCGACGGCCGCGACGCGACGCCGTTCGAGCTGCCCGTGGACGTCATCGAAGCGCCGGGCGCGCTCGCCGGCGCCGAGGCCGGACGGGCGTCACACGCGGGAGCAGGACCCGAAGCCGGCACGGCACCCGCAGCGGCAACGGGGACCTGGGCCGCGCCCGCTGCCCCGGGTCCCGACCACGAAATCGAATGCATCATCGCGCTGCAACCGGCCGAGCCGGTGAGCGCCGGCGCGCTGGCCGCCGGCCTGCATGCGCGGCTCGGCAAGCCGCTGCGCTGGTTCGGCCGCAGCGACCGGCGCAGCGACTGGCGGCAACTGGCCAGCGACACGCCGGGTCGGCACTCCGACGTGATCGCCTGCATGCTGCTCGCGGATCGCAACGGCGCGGCATCGCCGGCGCAGATCGAGGCCTTCTCCCGCGTCGTCGGCGACATCGCACCCACGCTGCCGGCGGCGTTCGTTCCCCCCGACGTGAGCCGCGAGGCCGCGCGCGCCGAAGCCCTGGATCGTCTGTGCGCAGACCTCGACGTGCAGATCGGCCTCACGGTGCGCAAGCCAGAGTCGGGAGCGATCCCCGGCACGCGGCTGCGCGGCGTCGCCGAGGCGGCGGGATTCCATCTCGCCCCGGCCGGTCGCTTCGAATTCGCGGCCGAGGACGGCGGCACGGTCCTCTATTCGCTGCAGAACCTGCGCCCTGATCCCTTCACCCCGGATTCGCTGCGCCTCACCGCGACCGACGGTGTCGTGTTCCTGCTCGACGTCGCGCGCGTCGCGGACCCCGCACGGGTGTTCGACCAGATGAAGAATGCCGCCCGGCGCATGGCGGCGACACTCGGCGGGGAGTTGGTCGACGACAACAAGCGACCCCTGGACGACGCCGCGCTCGGGCTGATCCGCGATCAGGTCGAGGCGGCCGCCGAGGCGCTGCAGTCGGTGCACATCGACCCGGGCAGCGCCCGAGCGCTGGCGCTCTTCGGCGCATGACGCGTGGCCCCGGGCAGGTCGCCCTCGCCGGCAGCGCCCGCGGCTGCCGCCTCCCGGCGGGCCGAGGAATTGCGCGAAGCGATCAGGCTGCACGATCGCAACTACTACGTCCTCGACCAGCCGACGATCAGCGACGCCGAATACGACGCGCTGTTCCGGGAATTGCAGGCACTGGAGCGCGAGCATCCGGCACTGGTCACGCCCGATTCGCCGACGCAGCGCGTCGGTGGCGCGGTGCGCGCCGAGTTCGGGCAGGTCCGGCATACGGTGCCGATGCTGTCGATCCGCACCGAGACAAACACGACGGCGGCAGGCGCCGAGCTGTTCGACGCCCGCATCCGCAAGGACCTCGGCCTGGCCCCGGATGCGGCCCCCGTTGATTACATCGCCGAGCTCAAGTTCGACGGCCTGGCGATCAGCCTGCGCTACGACAGTGGCCTGCTGACGGTGGCCGCGACGCGCGGGGACGGCGAGGTCGGGGAGGACGTGACCCGCAACATCCAGACCATCCGTGCGATCCCGTTGCGGCTCGCCGCGCACGCGCCACCCGGCCTCCTGGAGGTGCGCGGCGAGGTCTGCATGGCCCGCAAGGACTTCGATGCGCTCAACGCACGACAGGAAGCCGCGGGCCTCAAGCCCTTCATCAATCCGCGCAACACCGCCGCCGGTGCGGTGCGGCAGCTCGATCCGGCGATCACCGCCCAGCGTCCGCTGCTGTTCTTCGCCTACGGCGTCGGCGAAGTGAGCGGCTGGACGATGCCGCCGACGCATTCGGCACTGCTCGACGCCCTCGAGGCCTTCGGACTTCCGGTCAACCGCGACCGGCGCGTCGTCCACGGCGCGCGCGAGCTGATGGCGTTCTACGACACCATCGCTGCGCGCCGGGCACAGCTGCCTTTCGACATCGACGGCGTCGTCTACAAGGTCGACAGCCTGGCCCTGCAGCGCGAGCTGGGATTCGTCACGCGCGAGCCACGCTGGGCGGTCGCGCACAAGTTTCCGGCCGAGGAGATGCCCACGGTCGTGCAGGGCATCGACGTGCAGGTCGGCCGCACCGGAGCCATCACGCCGATCGCCCGCCTGGCCCCGGTCTTCGTCGGCGGAGCGAACGTCACCAACGCGACGCTCCACAACGAGGACGAGATCCGGCGCAAGGACGTGCGCATCGGCGACTGGGTGATCGTCAGGCGCGCCGGCGACGTGATCCCGGAGGTGGTCCGGGTGCTGGCCGAGCGCAGGCCCGCGAACGCGCGCGAGTTCGTGATGCCCACGCACTGCCCCGAGTGCGGCTCCGCGATCGTCCGGCCGCCCGACGAGGCGATCGCGCGCTGCAGCGGCGGCCTTGTCTGTCCGGCGCAACGCAAGCAGGCGCTGCGGCATTTCGCGAGCCGCCACGCGATGGACATCGAGGGCCTGGGCGAAAAGCTGATCGAGCAGCTCGTCGACGCGGGACTGGTGCACACCGTCGCCGACCTGTACAAGCTCAAGGCCGAGGATCTCGCGCAGCTCGAGCGCATGGCCGACAAGAGCGCCGCGAACGTGATCGAGGCCATCGACGCCAGCCGCAGGACGACCCTCGCGCGCTTCATCTTCGCGCTGGGGATCCGGCACGTCGGCGAAGCGACGGCGAAGGACCTCGCCCGGCACTTCGGAGCACTGGCGGCGCTGCAGGCGGCAGGCGAGGCCGAGCTCCTGCAGGTTCGCGACGTCGGACCGGTGCTCGTCGAATCGATCCTCGATTTCTTCGGCGAGGCGCACAACCGGCAGGTGATCGCCGCGCTGCAGCGCGCGGGCGTCCGCTGGGACGAGCAGGCGCCGCGCCGCGGCGGGGCGGGGCCCCTGTCGGGGAAGACCTTCGTCCTGACCGGCACGCTGCCGACTCTGTCGCGCGACGAGGCCAAGGCGCTGCTCGAGGCTGCCGGCGCCACCATCGCGGGCAGCGTCTCGAAGAAGACCGATTACGTCGTCGCCGGCAGCGAGGCCGGGAGCAAGCTCGCGAAGGCGCAGGCGCTCGGCGTCGCGATCCTCGACGAGGACGGCATGCACGCATTGCTGAAACGCAGTGGGGAACCCTCATGAAGAAGATCACCAAGGCAGTCTTTCCGGTGGCCGGGCTGGGCAGCCGCTTCCTGCCCATCACCAAGGCGAGCCCCAAGGAGATGCTGCCGATCGTCGACAAGCCACTGATCCAGTACGCGGTCGAGGAAGCGGCCGCAGCCGGCATCACCGACATGATCTTCATCACCGGGCGCAACAAGCGCGCGATCGAGGACCATTTCGACAAGGCCTACGAGCTCGAGACCGAGCTCGCGCTGCGCAACAAGACCGCGCTGCTGGAGCAGGTGCAGGCGGTCATGCCGCCCGGCATCAAGTGCATCTACATCCGCCAGACCGAGGCGCTGGGCCTCGGGCATGCCGTCCTCTGCGCGGAACCGGTCGTCGCCGACGAACCCTTCGCCGTGCTGCTGGCCGACGACCTGATCGACGCCGCGGTGCCGGTGATGAAGCAGATGGTCGAGGTGGCGAGTCGCGAGAATGCGTCGACGATCGGCGTCATGCAGGTCGCGGCGGCAGAGGCGGGCAGCTACGGCATCGTCGAGGCCGATCCCGAGCCTGCGGGCGAGCGCATCGGCCGCATCACGCGCATGGTCGAGAAGCCGAAGCCGGGAACGACGGCATCGACGCTCGCCGTCGTCGGACGCTACGTGCTGTCGCCGCGGATCTTCCATCACCTGCGCACCATGCCGGCAGGCGCCGGCGGGGAGATCCAGTTGACCGACGGCATCGCCAGGCTGCTGGCCGAGGAGCGCGTGCTGGCCTACGAATTCGAGGGGCGGCGCTACGACTGCGGCAGCAAGCTCGGCTACCTCGAGGCGACGGTCGATTTCGGGCTCAAGCACGCCGAGGTCGGGGCGGGCTTCGCCCGCTTCCTCGCCGGCCGCTACGGCCAGGGCGGCCGATGACCCTCAACGAGCTGCGCTACATCGTCGCAGTCGCCCGGGAGCGAAGCTTCGGACGCGCCGCGGGGAAGTGCTTCGTCAGCCAGCCGGCGCTGTCGGTGGCGATCCAGAAGCTCGAGGAGGAACTCGGCGCGGCGCTGTTCGAGCGCGGCAAGGGCGAGATCACGGTCACACCGCTGGGGGCGCGCATCGTCGAGCAGGCGCAGAAGGTGCTGGAGGAGACCGCCCGCATCCGCGAGATCGCGGCCGGCGGGCGCAACCAGCTGGTCGGGGTGCTGCGGCTGGGCGTCATCCACACGGTCGCGCCTTACCTGCTGCCCGACCTGATTCCCGAGCTGCATGCGCTCGCGCCGCAGATGCCGCTGGAGATCGAGGAGACGCTGACCGAGCATCTCGAGACCGGGCTGAAGAGCGGCAGAGTCGACGCCGCGATCGTCGCCTTGCCTTTCGACGTCCCCGGCATGCTCACCGAATACCTGTACGAGGAGCCGTTCCAGGTCGTCGTGCCGCTGGGCCACAAGTGGGCGAAGCGCAAGGCCGTCGCCCCGGATGAGCTCGCCGCCGAGCACACGATCCTGCTCAACGTGGGCCACTGTTTCCGCAACCAGGTGCTCGATGCCTGCCCGGAGCTCAATCGCTCCGAGGCGATGGTGACGCGAACGAATTCGCTGGAGACGGTGCGCAACATGGTCGCATCGGGACTCGGCGTGTCGGTGCTCCCGCGCGATGCGCTGACGCCGCGCTATCACAGCCAGCTGGTTGTGGCGGTGCCGTTCACGCAGCCGGCGCCCACGCGACACATCGCGCTCGCCTGCCGCAAGAGCTTTCCGCGGCCCGAGGCGATCGCGGCCCTCCGCGACGCCGTCGCAGCCTGCCGGGCCAGGCAGCCCCGACGCGCCGCGACGCGCGCGCGGCAGTGACGCTGCGGCCTGCGCGATGCCGCTACCAGCCCAGCGCCGCGAACTGACCCAGCGAACCCAGGACGTAGTCCGGCTCCGAACCGTGGCGCTCGACGGGCAGGCCGTTGCGATTGATCCAGTACGTCGTGAAACCGAAAGCCTTCGCACCCGTGGCGTCCCAGCCGTTCGACGAAACGAACCCGATGTCCCGCGGGGGCAGGCCGAGTCGGTCGACCGCGAGCTGGTAGACCCGCGGACTGGGTTTGTAGATCCCGGCGGCGTCGACGGAAAGCACGCCGTCGATGTGCGCGGCAAGCGCCGATCCGGCGATCAGGGGCTGGAGCATCGCCTGCGTGCCGTTCGACAGGATCCAGCGGGGGCGCGGCGCGAGGACCTCGAGCGCGGCGGCGGCATCGGAGCAGGGCGCGAGGTGGCGATAGCCGTCGAGCAGGCGGGCCCGGCCGGAGGCATCGAGCGCAATCCCAAGCTGCGACAGCGCATAGTCGAGCGCCTTTTCCGTCAGCGCGGAAAAATCGTCGCGGGCCCGGGTCGGCGACAGCATCAGCGACTGCAGCCACGAGTATTCGAGCTGCTTCGTACGCCACAGCTGCGACAGGATGCCCCCCTGCCGGGGGGCGAGCTCCTCGGCCAGCGCCGCGATCGAGTGCACGTCGAACAACGTTCCATACGCGTCGAATACGAAAGCGGAAGGGGAGCTCATGAGGGGACCCGTCGGACAAAAAAAGAGGGGTTACGATTGCGCGTAACCCCTTGGTTCATGTGGTGGGCGATACTGGGTTCGAACCAGTGACCCCTGCCGTGTGAAGGCAGTGCTCTACCGCTGAGCTAACCGCCCCGCGAACCCAGACAGGAGGTGCGATTTAACCACAGTCGGGGGGGCCAGTTCAAACGCGACGCGTGGTTGGTCGGTGGATTTTCGCAATCCATCCGCACCGTTCTGGTGCATGAAGCTCGCCCAAGCTCCAATCGCGCCCCGCTTCCTTTCGCATATCCGTTGATTTTCAATGGGATAGTCTGTGGCATTCCCGATTTCCCCGGAAATCCTGCTGTGGCGCCCGGCCACACGCTCCGTTGCGGCGAGGCCGGCGAATGGCGGGGCGTCGGGTCCTGCCCGCGGGAAGCTTAGAATCCGGATCCCGCTCTCGATTCTCGCCGGTGGGCACCGGCATCACCGATCCTCCGACGATGACCATCCGCACCCGCTTCGCCCCGAGTCCGACCGGCTTCCTGCACCTCGGCAATATTCGCTCGGCGCTCTTTCCCTGGGCTTTCGCGCGCCATCACCACGGCGCGTTCATCCTTCGCATCGAGGACACCGACGCCGAGCGCTCGACGCCCGAAGCCGTGCAGGCGATCATCGACGCGATGGCATGGCTCGGTCTCGACTGTGACGAGGGGCCCTATTACCAGATGCAGCGGATGGACCGGTACCGCGCCGTGCTCGACGACATGCTCGCGCGAGGGCTCGCATATCGCTGCTACACGACGCCCGAGGAGCTCGAGGCCCTGCGTGCCGAGCAGATGGCGCGCGGCGAGAAACCGCGCTACGACGGGCGCTGGCGTCCCGAGAACGTGCGGGACCGCAGGCCGCCCGAAGGGATCGCCCCGGTGATCCGCTTCCGCAATCCCGATGCCGGCGTCGTCGCCTGGAACGATGCGGTCAAGGGCGCGATCGGGATCGCCAACGCCGAGCTCGACGACCTGGTCATTGCCCGTGGCGACGGCTCGCCCACCTACAATTTCTGCGTCGTCGTCGACGACCTCGACATGCGGATCACCCACGTCATCCGCGGCGACGACCACGTCAACAACACGCCGCGGCAGATCAACATCATGCGCGCGCTGGGCGCCGAGCCGCCGATCTACGCCCACCTGCCCACCGTCCTGACGCCCGAGGGCGACAAGCTGTCCAAGCGCCATGGCGCCCGCGGTGTCCTGCAGTACCGCGACGAGGGCTACGTGCCGGAAGCGGTCGTCAACTACCTGGCGCGGCTGGGCTGGGCGCACGGCGATGCCGAGGTGTTCGGCATCGACGAATTCGTCGGCTGGTTCGACCTTTCGGGCCTGTCGTCGTCGCCGGGACGCTTCGATCCCGACAAGCTCAAGTGGCTGAACCACGAGCACCTTAAGCGGCTGCCCGGGGGCGAGCTCGGGCAGCGCCTCGCGCCTTTCCTCGCGGCCGCCGGCATAGACGCCGGCGCAGGGCCGCCGGTCGTACGCGTCGCGGCGCTGCTCAAGGACCGGGCGGCGACGCTCGTCGAGATGGCGGAAGCCGCCCGCTACTTCTATGCGCCGGTCGACGTCGATCCGGCGTTGCTCGCCGAGCAGCTGGGTGCCGCCAATCGCGGCGCGCTCACCGAGCTCCACGCCGAGTTCGCGGAACTGCACTGGACGCGCGAGATCATCGGCATCGCGCTCAAGGCGGTTGCCGCGCGCCACGGCTTGAAGCCGGCACAGGTGATGATGCCCTTGCGCGTGCTGGTGGCGGGGACGCTCAAGACGCCGGCGATCGACGCGGTGCTCGAGCTCGTCGGTCGCGATGCGACACGGGCGCGGATGCACGCAGGACTGCAATCGGCGCCGAAAACCTGAAGCGCTTGGTGCACGGCGCCGGTTTCGGTAAAATACCAATTTCCGGAACTGGCCACCCATGACCAAGTTCGTGTTCGTGACCGGCGGCGTCGTTTCCTCCCTGGGAAAAGGCATCGCCGCCGCGTCGCTCGCCGCGATCCTCGCTTCGCGCGGCGTCCGCGTCACCAATCTCAAGCTCGATCCGTACATCAACGTCGATCCCGGGACGATGTCGCCGTTCCAGCACGGCGAGGTATTCGTCACCGACGATGGCGCCGAGACCGACCTCGACCTCGGTCACTACGAGCGCTTCACCGACGTGCGGATGGCGAAGCGCAACAACTTCACGACCGGCCAGATCTACGAGAGCGTGATCCGCAAGGAGCGCCGCGGCGACTACCTCGGCGGCACGGTGCAGGTGATCCCGCACATCACCGACGAGATCAAGGCCTGGATCCAGGCCGGCGCCGGCAACGGCCCCGACGCCCCCGAAGTCGCGGTGGTCGAGGTCGGCGGCACCGTCGGCGACATCGAGTCGCTGCCGTTCCTCGAGGCGATCCGGCAGATGGGCATCACGCTCGGGCGCGAGAACGTCTGCTACATCCACCTGACGCTGGTGCCCTACATCCCGGCGGCGGGCGAGATGAAGACCAAGCCGACGCAGCACTCGGTCAAGGAACTGCGCGAGATCGGCATCCAGCCCGACGTCGTGCTTTGCCGCGCCGATCGCCCGATCCCCGACGGCGACCGCCGCAAGATCGCGCTGTTCACCAACGTCGCGCCCGAGGCGGTCATCCCGGCGCTCGACGCCGACACGATCTACAAGATCCCTGCGGCGCTGCATGCCGAGGGGCTCGACGTCATCGTCTGCAGGAAGCTCGGCATCGATCCGCCGCCCGCCGACCTCTCGATCTGGACGCAGCTCGTAGACGCCCTCGAGCACCCCGAGCGCGTCGTCGACATCGCGATGGTCGGCAAGTACGTCGACCTCACCGAATCGTACAAGTCGCTGTCCGAGGCGCTGACGCACGCCGGGATCCACACGCGATCGCGCGTGCAGATCCACTACGTCGATTCGGAGGCGGTCGAGCGCGACGGCGTCGACGCCCTGCGCGGCATGCACGCGATCCTCGTCCCCGGCGGCTTCGGCAAGCGCGGCGTCGAGGGCAAGATCGCCGCGATCCGCTACGCCCGCGAGAACGGCGTTCCCTACCTCGGCATCTGCCTCGGCATGCAGCTCGCAGTCATCGAGTACGCGCGCCACGAGGCGGGCCTCGACCAGGCGAACAGCACCGAGTTCGACGCGGGAACACCGCATCCGGTCGTCGCACTGATCACCGAGTGGCAGAACCGCGACGGCACGATCGAGCGGCGCGACGCCGGCTCCAACCTCGGCGGGACGATGCGGCTGGGCGCCCAGCCCTGCGAAGTCGTGGCGGGTACGCTCGCCCACGGCATCTACGGCGCGACGCGCGTGGCCGAGCGCCATCGTCACCGCTACGAGGTCAACAACCATTACCTGCCGCGCATCGAGGCGGCCGGCTTGCGGGTGGGCGCCTGGGCGAAGAGCGAAACGGCGGGCGACCTGTGCGAGATGATCGAGCTGCCGCAGCACCCGTGGTTCTTCGGTTGCCAGTTCCATCCGGAATTCACGTCGAATCCACGCCGCGGCCATCCGCTGTTCGTCAGCTTTATCCGTGCGGCGATCAGGCACCAGGAAGCTGCCGGCCGCGGCGCACCGGCGCCGGCAACCGAACTCGTGGCATCGGCGTCCGCCTGATGCGCCGCGCAATGCACCGACAGTGCTGGCGGTACCCGGGGGCGGCACGATGAAGCTCTGCGGCTACGACGTGGGCCTCGACCGGCCGCTGTTCCTGATCGCCGGCCCCTGCGTCGTCGAATCGCGGCAGCTCCAGGTCGACGTCGCGGGTGAGCTGAAGACGATCTGTGCCGATCTCGAGATTCCGTTCATCTTCAAGTCGTCCTACGACAAGGCCAACCGCAGCTCCGCAGCGTCGTATCGTGGCCCGGGCATGGACGAGGGCCTGCGCATCCTCGGCGATGTCAGGCGGCACGTCGCGGTGCCGGTGCTGACCGACGTGCACGCCGTGGACGAGATCGCGGCCGCCGCATCGGTCGTCGACGTCCTGCAGACGCCGGCCTTCCTCTGCCGCCAGACCGATTTCATCCAGGCGGTGGCGCGCGCGGGCAAGCCGGTCAACATCAAGAAAGGCCAGTTTCTCGCGCCCGAGGACATGCTTCAGGTCGTCGCCAAGGCGAGGGCGGCGAGCGGGACCGACAACATCCTGGTCTGCGAGCGCGGTGCATCCTTCGGTTACCACAACCTCGTCTCCGACATGCGCTCGCTCGCGATCATGCGCGACACCGGCTGCCCGGTCGTGTTCGACGCCACGCATTCGGTGCAGCTGCCCGGTGGCAAGGGCACGTCGTCGGGAGGCCAGCGTGAGTTCGTGCCCGTCCTCGCGCGCGCCGCCGTAGCGGCCGGCGTGGCCGGCCTGTTCATGGAAACGCACCCGAATCCCGACGTCGCGCTGTCCGACGGCCCCAATGCCTGGCCGTTGGCGCGCATGCGGGCGTTGCTGGAAACGCTGAAGGAAATCGACGCCGCGGTCAAGGCTGCGGGATTTCCCGAGCAGGCACTGATGGCCCGGGCGGTCGACGGCGGTTGAAGGCTGCGTCGACACGATGCCCCCGAATGCCCGACGATTGGCGGCAAGATCGGCGCGAATTCGAATTGACGTGAATTACCACTCTGCAGCTGCAACTTGACTCAGGTTAAAGGAACATGAGCGCCATTGTCGACGTCATCGCCCGCGAAATCCTCGATTCCCGCGGCAATCCCACGGTCGAAGCCGACGTGGTCCTGGAGTCGGGCGTCTCCGGCCGCGCGGCGGTGCCTTCGGGTGCGTCGACGGGCTCCCGGGAAGCCGTCGAGCTGCGCGACGGCGATTCCGCGCGCTATGGCGGCAAGGGTGTCACCCGGGCGATCGAGAACGTCAACACCGAGATCTGCGAGGCCGTCCTCGGGCTCGACGGCACCGAGCAGGGACTGGTCGACCGGACGCTGATCGATCTCGACGGCACCGACAACAAGTCGCGCCTGGGGGCCAACGCGCTGCTCGCCGTTTCCTGCGCCGTGGCCAAGGCGGCGGCCGAGGAATGCTCGCTGCCGCTTTACCGCTACCTGGGCGGGGCGGGGGAGATGCAGCTGCCGGTGCCGCTGATGAACGTCATCAACGGCGGTGCGCATGCGAACAACAGGATCGACCTGCAGGAATTCATGCTGGTCCCCCTCGGCGCCCCGACGTTCCGCGAGGCGCTGCGCTACGGCGCCGAGGTGTTCCACACGCTGAAGAAGCTGATCGATGCCCGCGGCATGCCGACGACCGTCGGCGACGAAGGCGGCTTCGCGCCGAACCTCGATTCCAACGAGGCGGCGCTGCAGCTGCTGGTCGAGGCGATCGACAAGGCCGGCTACACCCCGGGCACCGACATCGCGCTCGCGCTCGACTGCGCGGCGAGCGAGTTCCATCGCGACGGCGCGTACCGCCTCGAATCGGAGAACCGCGCGCTGACGTCGAAGGAGTTCGCCGACGTGCTCGCGACCTGGTGCGACAAGTATCCGATCGTCAGCATCGAGGACGGCATGGCCGAGGACGACTGGGACGGCTGGAAATACCTGACCGACCGCCTGGGCAAGCGCGTGCAGCTCGTCGGCGACGACATCTTCGTCACCAACACGAAGATCCTGAAGCAGGGCATCGCCAAAGGGGTCGCGAACTCGATCCTGATCAAGATCAACCAGATCGGAACCCTGTCCGAGACCTTCGCCGCGATCACGATGGCGACGCGGGCGGGCTACACGTCGGTGGTGTCGCACCGCTCGGGGGAGACCGAGGATTCGATGATCGCCGACATCGCGGTGGGCACCAATGCCGGCCAGATCAAGACCGGCTCGCTGTCGCGCTCCGACCGCATCGCCAAGTACAACCAGCTGCTGCGCATCGAGGAAGACCTGGGCGATGCCGCAAGCTTCCCCGGGCGCGACGCTTTCTTCAGCCTGCGCTGATCCGCCCCCGTGCGCTGGCTCGCCCTTGTCTTCGCCGCGCTGATCCTGGCCATCCAGTATCCGATGTGGCTGGGCAAGGGGGGCTGGCTGCAGGTGCGCGAGTATGACCGGCAGGTGGCCTTGCAGCGCGATGCCAACGCGAAGCTCAAGGCGCGCAACGACGCGCTCGACGCCGACGTGCGCGACCTCAAGACCGGC
>JAJXTF010000343.1 GCA_021784125.1 Pseudomonadota bacterium
CGGCAAGAAATACAAGCAGTGCCACGGAAGGCTGGGGTAAAGCTGCTGCGCGAGGCGGCTGCTTCGTTGGGTCCTCGCTCGGCCCTCGCTGTACTTCCATGTACTATCTCGGGCCTCGCTCCGGGCCGCCTCGCATCCGGCCCGCTCGCGACGCTTTCCCCTCAGCCTTTGCCTTGGTGGTGCGGCTCGCCATCGAGTCGGGCAGGGAGCTGACGGAATCATTCATCCCCGATCATGCCGGTCAACTACACGCCGCCCACCGCTGACGCACTGCTGCCGGTCCCGGGCATCGCGCTCGGCGCGACGGCGGCCAAGATCAAGAAGTGGGAGCGTGACGACTTGCTGCTGGTCGTCGCGGAGCCGGGGGCGGCCGCGGCCGGGGTGTTCACGCAGAACCGCTTCTGCGCGGCGCCGGTGCTCGCGTGCCGCGACCATCTGGCGCAGCAGCAGGCCAAGGGCTTCGGATTCCGCGCCCTGGTCGTCAACGCCGGCAATGCGAATGCCGGCACCGGGGCACCGGGCCTCGCGGCGGCGCGCGACACCTGCGTCGAGGCGGCGCGGCTCCTCGGTTGCGCACCCGAGCAGATCCTCCCTTTCTCGACCGGCGTGATCATGGAACCGCTGCCGGTCGACCGCATCGTGGCCGCGCTGCCGGCGGCGCGATCCGCGGCGCGGACCGACGGCTGGTTCGCGGCCGCAGGCGCGATCATGACCACCGACACCGTGCCCAAGGGCGCGTCGCGGCAGATCGAGATCGACGGTGCGACGGTCACCGTCACCGGGATCGCCAAGGGTGCGGGGATGATCCATCCGGACATGGCGACGATGCTGTCGTTCATCGCCACCGACGCGCCGGTCGAGGCGGCGCTGCTGCAGGCGCTGGCCCGCGAGGTCGCCGACGTCTCCTTCAACTGCGCGACCGTCGACGGCGACACGTCGACCAACGACAGTTTCGTCGTCATCGCGACCGGGAAGGCGCCGATCGCGCCCATCCGCGACCGCAGCGATCGACGGCTGCCTGCGCTGCGTTCGGCGCTGGAGGCGGTGGCGACGGTCCTCGCGCAGGCTATCGTGCGCGACGGCGAGGGCGCGACAAAATTCATCGACATTCGCGTCGAGGGCGGCCGCGACGCGCAGGAATGCCGGCGCGTCGCGTTCGCGATCGCACATTCGCCGCTGGTCAAGACGGCATTCTTCGCCTCGGACCCGAATCTCGGGCGGATCGTCTGCGCGATCGGCAATGCGGGCGCGGGCGATCTCGATCCTGCCGGCGTGTCGTTCTGGCTCGACGACGTGCTGGTGGTCGACCGCGGGGGCCGCGCCGCGAGCTACCGCGAGGAGGACGGACAGCGGGTGATGAAGAAGGACGAGATCGTCGTGCGCGTCGCGCTCGGCCGCGGCGGGGCGCAGGCGCGCGTCTGGACCTGCGATTTCTCGCACGACTACGTATCGATCAACGCCGACTACCGAAGCTGACGTGGCCAACGAAGTCCAGAAACTGATTGCACGCGCCGAAGAGGTGCTCGCGCGCGTCGAGGCACTGCTGCCGCCGACGGTGCCCGATCCCGACTGGAAGAAGGTGACTGCGGCGCGCTGGCGCAAGCGCAACGGGCGCGGCTGGCTGCAGGGTGTCGCGCATCCGCATTCGATCGCACTGGCCGACCTGGTCGCCGTCGACGCCCAGAAGCAGGCGATCGACCGCAACACGCGCCAGTTCGTCGCCGGGCTGCCCGCAAACAACGTGCTGCTGACCGGCTCGCGCGGGACGGGCAAGAGCTCGCTGGTCAAGGCGATGCTCGCGCGCTACGCGGCGCGCGGACTGCGCCTGGTCGAGGTCGACAAGGCCGACCTCACCGACCTGCCCGACATCGCCGAGCATCTCGAGGGCAAGCCCTATCACTTCATCGTTTTCTGCGACGACCTGACCTTCGATGCGGGCGAGGCCGGCTACAAGGCGCTGAAAGTGATGCTCGACGGCTCGATCGCGGGTGCGGCGACCAACGTTCTGATCTACGCGACGTCGAACCGCCGCCACCTGCTGCCCGAGTATTTCTCCGAGAACCTCGAGACGCGCCACGTCGGCGAGGAAGTGCATCCCGGCGAGACCGTCGAGGAGAAGATCTCGCTGTCCGAGCGCTTCGGCCTGTGGATCTCGTTCTATCCGTTCGCGCAGGACGATTACCTCGCCGCCGTCGATCGCTGGCTGGCGCACTTCGGCGTCGCCGGGGCCGCGTCGGCGCGCGAAGCCGACGAGCGCACGCGCGAGGCGCTGCAGTTCGCGTTGCAGCGGGGTTCGCGCAGCGGTCGCGTCGCGTGGCAGTTCGCGCGTCACTGGGCGGGTGGGCTGGGCCTGAAGCGAAAGTCGTGAGCCCGACGGGCCGCCCCGAGGGCGAACGCCGGAGTGCGCAGCACGAAGGCAGCCCGGTGAGCCCGACGGGCCGCCCCGAGGGCGAACGCCGGAGTGCGCAGCACGAAGGCAGCCCGGTGAGCCCGACGGTGTCCCGGTGAGCCCGATCGTCCGCGTCGCCGCGGCGGTGATCCTGCGCGCCGACGGTGACGTGCTGCTCGCGCAGCGCCCGCCCGGCAAGGCCTGCGCCGGCTATTGGGAGTTCCCCGGCGGCAAGCTCGAG
>JAJXTF010000344.1 GCA_021784125.1 Pseudomonadota bacterium
ACGAGTATCGTCGATCGATCTCGGCGCTAGACCACCCGCCCGCGCCAATTGTCGCCGGGTTCTGTCAAATCCAACTGCTGAGCGTCGCAAGAAAACCCTCTCGCGTGCGCGTCGCGTCATCGTGAACGCCGATTCGGGGGAGAAGATGCGGGTCGGAGTTTCCCTCGACCCAGCCCGCGTGGGTCGTGACCGCCCCGAGGTAATGTCGCCGGACGCAGTCGATCGCCGTGGCGGACGTGTCTCCGTTGGGGTAACAGAACAGATCGATGTCCTGGCCGGTGAGCGCCTGCAAGGTCCCGCGTGACTCGACGATCTCGCGTTCGAGGTCCGCCGGGGAGATCTCACCCGCGAGCCGGAAGTGCGTGGCGGTATGCGAACCAAAGCGCACGAGCCCGGTCGCCGCCATCCGCCCGATCTCCTCCCGGTCGAGGAGATCCCGGGCGCCGGAGGGCTGGTCCTTGGCGACGGCCGTTGCATCGATGAGGCCGCGAATCGTGGGTTCGTCGAGTGTTTTCGCCCGCTGGACGGCGAGATCCGCGTCCTCCGCTCGCAGTTGCCCGCGCGCGCTCGCAGCGCTGAGAACGGGATCGAGGATCGTGCGCAGCGGACGCGGGAAAGCCACCGCATCGGGATGATCGAAGGCCGTCCGCAGCAGGCTCATCAACCGATTCGGCCAGAACTGGTACGCCGTACCGACGTACCCCGAGACCAGAAAGATGGTCGCGGGCACGCGGTGCTTGGTCATCAGCGGTAATGCGTAATCATGATTATCCCGCCAGCCGTCGTCGAACGTGATCGCGCAGGCGAGCGGCGGGAGCGACTCGCCGCGACGCGAGCGGCGGAGCCACTCGGCGAGGTCCACGAGCTCGAAGTACCGCTTGATCTCGGTCAGGTGCAGATCGAACGTCTCGGGCGAGACGTACATGCCGGGCTGTTCAGCCAGGCGAGCCGGCGAATTCACCGGCAACACCCGGTGATACATCAGGATCACCAGCGATCGCGGCTTGCGCCATCGCCACGCAGGCGGCGCCGCACGAGCGACGACTTGCACCGCCGCAGCCTTTGCGATCGATTTGAAGGTCTTCACCAAGGCAATGCGCCGCTGATCAGCGGACCCAGGCGATTGGCTACCCGGAGCGGCAGCCGCTGCCAGATATTGGTTGCGAAGCGCATCATCCGTCCTTGGTCCTGGGTCGATGGAGTGGCAGCGGCCCCGCGCTCGCCGCGCTCCCAGCGGTACCAGTACAACGGCACCGGTTGCGCTCCCCATTGCCGTTTGAATCGTTCGGTTCCGCTGTCGACCGTAGAACGCCCGAAATCGAACGCCGTGCAGCCCCGTTCGATCGCGAGCGCCAGAACTTCCCAGTAGAGCTTCATATTGACGCCGGCGCGCTTCGCATCCAAGCGGCAGGAGGCCCAAGGAATCTCGGCCCGATCCCGCCAGAACGTGAGGAAGCCGGCCGCCGCGGGTCGGCCTTGCCAGTCGATCACCATCAATCGGCAATGCGGCTCGAAGCGCCGTAGGATCGCCTCGAAGAAACGTTTTGGGTAAACCGGCGTACCGAGATCGCGCATGTTCTCGGCGAACACCGCGTAGAAGGCATCGAGCAGTTCGACGCCACCGATTCGGCGTTCCAATCCTTCCCGTTCGGCGCGCTTTACCTGCGACCGCAGCTTAGACCCCAGCCGTTTTCCGAGTTCCTCGAAGGTTCGCGGTAAATCGAGGCAAAGCGCGACTTTGTCGCTGCGCCGGGTCCAATGAACGGCGCGCTCTCGGGTATCGCGAAACTCGAGGTAACGGCATCCGAGCGAGTCGGCGGCTTCCGTGGCCCGCCTCATCAACTGCTCGGCGACGTCGGGGTCGGATGCGACCGCGCCGCCATAAGTGAAGAACGCGACCGAGGTCGCGTAGTTCCCGAGCAGCCAGTGCCGCTGCTGCACGATCGGTAACACACCCTTGAGCGTCCCGGATGCGTCCCGCGCCTCGATGAAGAGCACTCGGTGCCCGAAGACTTCGCGCGCGAGTTCCGTCCAGCCGCTCAAATGGGTGAGGCTGGCCGCTGGTGCCGCGGCGACGAACGCATCCCAGTCAGCGCTCGGAGTGTCGCGAACGATCATGGAAGACGCATTCAAGCCCATAGCTCGTCGTTGTCGAAGTGCAGGTAGAACGCATCATTATCCAGCATCTGCACGCGAACGCCTTGCATGGGTACCTCGAGGATGGACGACGCGCGGAAATAGATCGGCAGCGTCAGACGCTCATGAAATCCGCTGGCGACCAAATCCCGTGAAGTGGCCGGGTCACTCGACCAAGTCACGAGTTCCGCGATCCCCGGTCGCGACTTCGCTCGACTCACGGCAAGTTCGAGAAGCGCGCGCCGATCGGCCAATTCTTCCGAATCGATCCACCAGTCCGCCAACCTTGCTTGACCGGGGACGAAACTCAACACGAAGTACCCTCGGATCCGGCCTGCCCGCTCGACCGCATGGAGTTCCACCGGGACGATCGGGCAGGCGAGCGCGTGCCGCAGACCCCCAACGCTCCGCTCGAGGAAGGCGCACGGCTGCCCCTCCTTTGGCAGCGCATCGACGATCCGTTCGACCTCGGTGGGTTCGATCCGTCGCG
>JAJXTF010000345.1 GCA_021784125.1 Pseudomonadota bacterium
AGGCCGCCGAGGCCGAGCTGGAGGCCCACTTCGCGGCCGCACCCGGCGACGCGCTTCGCGCGATGTACCGGCAGCTGCTCGATCGTTGCGAGCGCGACGCCGCCGGCGCGAGTTGACGCGGAAGGCTCGCATGCGCAGCGCCTCTCCGAGGCGGCGGGCGGCCACGCGTATAATTGCATTCGTTCAACCTCCCCGAGCGGAACCTTCCAGGCCGCTCCCATTCCGCTTCATGACCACACTCGTCGTCGTCCGCAAGGGCGACCAGGTTGCCATCGCCGGTGATTCGCTGACCACGTTCGGCGACACGCGTCTCGCCGCGGTCCACGACCGAACCTACGACAAGATCGTCCGTCACCGCGACACCTACATCGGCCTCTGCGGGTCGGCGGCGCACCAGCTCGTGTTCGCGAGCCTGCTCGCGAAGCACCCCGACCTCGATTTCACGAACAAGTCCGCGATCTTCGAGACCTTCCGCAAGCTGCACCCGATCCTCAAGGAGCAGCACTACCTGAACCCGAAGGAAGAGGAAGACGATCCCTACGAATCGACGCAGATCACCGCGCTGATCGCCAATGCCAGCGGGATCTTCGGGGTGTTCTCGATGCGCGAGGTGTTCGAGTACACGCAATTCTGGGCCGCGGGCTCGGGCCGCGAGTTCGCGCTGGGCGCGATGCACGCGCGCTACGGCCAGCTGCGCAGCGCCGAGGCCGTCGCGAAGATCGGTGTCGAGGCGGGCGCGACGTTCGACAAGAACTCCGCGCTGCCGATGACGATCTACACGCTGCCGCTGGCGCGGTCGTGAGCCGCCGGGCGCAGCCGTGAGCCTCTACACCCCCGCACACTTCGCCAATGCCGAGCGCGCAGCGGCGGCGCGGCTGATGCACGATCATCCGTTCGCGACGCTGGTGACGCCGGCGTCGCCCGAGCCGATGATCTCGCACCTGCCGCTGCTGCTCGTCCCGGGTTGCGAGCCGCACGGCGAGCTGATCGGGCACGTGGCCCGCGCCAACCCGCACTGGCGGCACGCGGGCGGCGCCGAGTCGATCGCGATCTTCCACGGTCCCCACGCCTACGTGTCGCCGTCGTGGTACGCGAAGCCCGCGCAGGCGGTGCCGACGTGGAACTACGCGACGGTCCATGCCCACGCCACGATGGAACTGGTCGAAGACCCCGCCGAGGCGCGCGGCATCCTCGACACGCTGGTCGGCCGCTTCGAGTCGACGCGCCCGCAGCCGTGGCGCTTTGCGATGGAAGAGCGCGCACGCGACGCGCTGGTCGGCGCGATCGTCGCCTTCCGCCTGCGCATCCGGCACATCGAAGCGAAGTTCAAGCTCTCGCAGAACCGGCCGGCCACCGATCGGGCGCGCGTCGTGACGGCGCTCGACGCCGAAGGCCATCCCGACGCCGCCGCGGTCGCCGCGTGGATGCGCGCCTGGGTCGACCTGACGCCGGAGCGATGAAGGACGCCGCGATGAAGGACGCCGTTTCGGGCGGGCCGGACGCCGCACGCGTGCGCTTCGACAAGTGGCTGTGGGCCGCGCGCTTCTACCGGACGCGCAGCCTCGCCGCACAGGCGATCGAAGCCGGCCAGGCGCGCATCGACGGCGAGCGCGTCAAGCCGGCGCACGCGGTGCAGCGAGGGATGCGCATCAGCGTCCGCAGGCAGGATCTGGGCTGGCAGGTCGAGGTGCTCGAGGCGCAGGACAGGCGCGGGTCCGCGACCATCGCCGCGTCGATGTACCGCGAGCTGCCGGAAAGCGTCAGCGAGCGCGAACAGAAGCTCGCTGCGCGCAAGGCGGCCAACCTGAACGCGCCGCGCACGCCGGGCCGGCCCACCAAGCGCGACCGGCGGCGGCTCGAGGATTTCCTGGGCGAACCCTGACCGTCAGCAGAGCCTCAGGCTCGCGACGTCGAGTATGAATTCCGGCTGGGCGTAGGCCGCGAAGACCAGCCACGCGACCGCGCCGACTGCGGCCAGGGCCGCCGCGCGCCAGAGCAGCCGGCGAGCGCCGGGGAGTCCCGCGACGGCAGGCATGGGGAATCGGGGTGTCCCGGTCGAAGCGCGCGTGTCCACGCGCAGGAATCTACGCCTGCTGGGTGCGTCCGGGCAAGTCCGGCACGCGGGCCACCGGCGTCGCCGGGAGCACGCCCTGCGCACGCAGCGTCGACATCACCTTGTTGAAGTCGGCCGCCACTTCGACGTGGTCGATCGGCTTGGCGAGCAGGTTCACGGCACGACCGCTGACCGTCAGCGGAATGTCGGCAGACAGCGAGCGGCGCAGCGAACGGATCTCCTGACCTGCGATCTTGCCCGAAATCCCGCGGTCGAAGAGCAGCACGACCAGCGCCGCGTGATAGGCATCGGCAGCACTCGCGATTTCCTGCGCCGGCACCCCGATTCCGAGCGTCAGGCAGTTGATGCCCTCGGTGAACAGCAGCAACTCGAGGATCGCGAGCCCGAGCTGGTTGGGATCGTTCGGCGGCGTCGCGAGCAGAATCTGCCGCGAGTCGCGGGTCGGACGCACGAGCCGCGTCACGTCGCGCAACAGGCGCTGCGCCAGATCGCAGAAGCGAAGCTCCTGGAACGTCTGCATCTCACCGCGCACGACCCGCTCGTGCACG
>JAJXTF010000346.1 GCA_021784125.1 Pseudomonadota bacterium
ACGATCACGGTCAGCGCATCCGGCGGCAGGGCGTGGCTCAGCCCGTCCACGAGCTTCGCTCCACCGACACCGCCGGACAACGCGACGACGCGTTCGTTCATCGACCGACGCTTCGCGAAACGCGGGGCCGCGCCGAAACGGCCCCGTCTTCGTCAGAACTGCGCTTGCAGCTGCAATCCCACCAACCGCTTCGATCCGGCATCGAGAACACTCCATAGGCCGCCCGGCTGCCCGGGCGCTCCGCTCTGGAACGGTGTCGGATAGATCTGCCGCGGGAAGGGCTTGGCACCGAGGTTACGTCCGAAAAGGTACACGGACCAGTGCTTCGACGTGCGGATTCCGATCCGGGCATTGAACAGCGTCATGGCCGGCGCCTGGAACCATGGTTGCGCCTGGGTATACAAGCGCAGCGCCGAGCGGTACGTCACGTCGGCGCCGATCACCAGCTTGTACTCCGCCGAAATCGGCAGCGCCTCTTCCGCCGACAGCGTCATCTTGGTTTTCGCCGCGTACTCGACCTGATAGCCCGCGAGCGACACCCCGTCCGAGCCGTTGAAACCCGGCGGATAGGTCGCGTCATCGTAGGTTCCCGAGAAATTCAGCGTCATGCTCTGCAACGGACGGCCGAACACGTCGACCTCGACGCCCTTGCTGTCGACGTGCGAGACGTTCGCCGCGTAGCAGCTGATCGTCCCCTGGTTGTTGGCACCGCAGGTCTGCCCTTGATAATTGTGCACGTGCTCGTAGAAGACGTCGCCGTCGATCGCCAGCCGGTCGTCGAGCGCCGACTCCTTGATGCCGATCTCATAGTTGATCGGCGTTTCCGGCGCCACTTCGACCAGCGGCGACGTGCCCGCCGCGGCCGCTGCCGCGACGATGCCCGCCGACAGCGCGTCACGAATCTCTTGAGCCTTGAATCCCGTCGACACCATCGCGTAGGCCATCGTGTCGCGGTTCAGATCGTGCTGGTAGCCGAGCCGCCAGGTGAACTTGGTTTCGCCCGTGTTCAAGGCATACAGGTTCTGGTTACCCGTGTCCGGCGGATCGAATCGCGCCTCGTCGACGACCGTATGGGTGACACGCGCCCCGGCGATCACCCGGGATGCATCGCTCAGGTGAACCGTGACGTTGCCGAATCCGGCATATTCGTCCGTGTGGACACCGGCCCACCAACCGGTCGGCGCCGTGAAGGTTCCGCCGCCGAAATTCGCCGTCAGCAATCCGGGTTCGTCGTCGAACATCTTGTAATGCGCATAGTACAGGCCGACGAGCCATTCGAGCTTCGCCGAGCTCGGCGATGCCAGGCGGATCTCCTCGCTGAACTGATGGCGGTCCTGCGTCTGCAGGCCGTTCGTGCCTCCCGGCAGGATCGCGTAGATCGGCACGCAGTTGAAGAACAGGCAGTGACTGCCGAACGCGAACGCCGACTCCGTGATTGCGAGCGGAATCGACTGAATGTCGCTGCGTCCGCCGTTCCAGCGGGATCGGTCCGCGGTGATCGAGGTCAGCGTATTCCCGCCGATCTTCCAGTCGAGCTGCAGCGCTGCGCCCCGGTCGACCTGTGAGAACGACTCGACGTATTGCGAGCAATAGTCGAAGTTCGACACGCCGGGCGTGACACCGCACTGCGCGAGCGCATTCGACAAGGAGTCGTAAGGCGGGGTCGTCGGCGCGTAGCGATAGACGATCGCCGGATAGTTGTCGTGACTGCTCTTGTTGTAGTCGTAGGTGAAATTGACCGTCAAGGCATCGCTGGCATGGATCAGGTAGCGGATGCGCGCGCCGTTGTCCGGTTCACTGCTCGGCGCCCCGGTGTAGACGTCGTTGAAGACGCCGTTGTTGTGATCCGAGTGCACCGCGATGCGCAATGCCGACTCCGCGGTCAGCGGCAAGTTCGTGACCGCGTGCACCGACGTCCGCGAATACTGCGATCCGAGCGAACCCGAGCCGTATTCGACCCGGACCCGGGAACTCATCGCCGAAGGATCCGGTGCGTTCGTGACGACGTTGATGACGCCTGCCGACACCGAGCTGCCGAACAGGGTCCCCTGCGGACCCTTGAGGATCTCGACGTGGTTGACGTCGAATAGATCCGCGACCGACGTATTCCCGAGGGTGACTCCGTCGAGCACCATCGCGACGGATCCCGTCGTCGTCGATCCGCCCACGGTCTCGGTGCCGATCCCGCGGATGAACGCTGCGGTCCCCGGGGTGTTCGCGGTGAGCGACGTGAACTCGAGCGTCGAAGACATCGACGATAGGTCGGAGACGTTCTGCACGCCCTCGCGCGCCAACTCGGCCGCCGGCAGGACCGTCATCGCGATCGGCACCGTCTGTACCGACTCACTGCGTTTCTCGGCGGTCACGATGATCGCCGCGAGCGTGCCTTTCGCGTCCGCCGTCGCGGCCCGTACCGGTGTGGACCGGGCGGCTACTGCCGCGAACAGTACCGCGGTGCAGCCGACCAAAGCGATCGATTTACGCATCCCAATCCCTCCCTTGCCGGTGTTCCCCGGGCTGACGTGGACCTAGAGGCGATCCGTCGCTCGCGCGAGCGGCCGGGCGCCTCCCTCTCTCGGTTTTTTTTTAAAACTCGAATTCTTGTTTTAA
>JAJXTF010000347.1 GCA_021784125.1 Pseudomonadota bacterium
GCCACGAGGCCCGACAGGTCGAAAGCGGCACCGACGACCGCAAATGCGATCGCCAGCGACACGCGAACGAGCTCGGTCGGCAGTGGGTCGACGGACCTTCGGGACGCGCCCCACATCGCGACGGCGACGAGCAGCGCGACCACGGGTGGAGGAATCTTCAGTTCCAGCGCGCGCATGGCGGTGGCGTCCAAGCCCGACATTCGAGACGGGCCGCCTGCACGCGCCAGCCCCGGACCAGCTTCAGGCAGTCTTCCCGGGGCCCCAGGGACACCCACCCTACCGGGGTCGTTCCCCGATATCCGAGCGGGCCGGGCGGAGGGTCCTGGGCTGCGAGGGTCTTGAGTGCCTCCTTGCCGCGCGAGCGCTCGCTGTCGCTTGGTCGCGTCCAGGCGCCCTTGCCGCTGATGCGGTAGTACATGCACCAGCAGCCCCGCGCGACAGCGCAGCCTGTGGCGTTGAAGATCGTCTCGAGATCGTTCCAACGGTCCGGCGTGAGAGTGCGGACAACGACGGTCATTTCTTCAGGCGTTTCGCTATCGACCGGCCGCCACCGACACTCGACTGGCGGCTTCGCGCCAGCCGATGAAGCGCTCGGGCGGAATTGCACGAAGACCGGCGACACGCTCGAGGGCGAGGCGGATGTCCGCAGTGCTGCCGGCCTTGAGGGCGGCGTCCACGAAAAGCTGCTCGAGCACGTCCTGCTGGGTGTGACTGCCGCCGAGCCGGTACATGCCGCCGATGGCGGGACGCATCAGCGCGACGGCCTCGGCGTGGCGTCCTGCGGCGTGGGCGAGCTGGGCTTCGGCGATCGGCAGCACGTAGTCGCGAACGATGGGCGGAACGGTGCCGCTTCCTTTGGCGAAGTCGCGCATGGCCTCGACCATGCGCTGCGCAGCGGCGGTGCGGCCGGTGGCGATCAGCGCCATCAGCCAGTGTGGCAGCGTGAAAGCGGATTGGCAGTCGCCGATGCGCGCCTCGGCCTTGTCGGCCAGCTCCTCCCATCTGTTGCCGACATCGAATCCCAGGCGCTGCAGGCGGAACAGCATGGACGCCGCATTCTGCACGTCGATGTAGACATCAGGCGATGCGACCGTGAGCGGCGCGGCGAGGTTGCGAAAGCGCGTGTCGTAGAGATCGAGCGCGGCGGCAGTGTCACCGTGCTCGAGCTCGAACAGCGCGCAGTGCCACCAGAGATGGTGCTGCAGGTTGTGGCTGCCCTCCCAGTGGGGCGCGAGAGTGGTGAGCCACTGAATGCCTTCGCTGCGGCGACCCTGCGACTCCATCACGTGGGCGATGGCGTGTGCGGCCCAGAGATCACCGGGGTCGAGCTCGATGGCGCGGCGTCCGGCGGGCTCGGCCGCGAGGTGGTTCCCGGTTTCCTCGTGGGAGAACGCCTGGCAGGCGAGCATCGACGAGTAGCCCGGGACCGCCTGCGACCAGGCCGGGATCACGCGCTCGACCGAGGAGACCATGTCCTGCGGGCGGCCGAGCCAGAAATTGACGAAGTGGGCAAGACGGAAGGCAACCACATCCTGCGGATGGCTGCGCAGGATCGACTCCCACAAGACGAGGGCACGATCGAGCTCGCCTTCGGTCCAGGCGGTCAGCGCGGCGATGTGGCTGCGCTCGCGCGGCGTGGCATCGGCGGCAAGCGCGTGCGCGGTATGCGCCGCCTGGACGGCCGCCGGAACGACGGTCCGCTTGAATCCGAGCATTGCGAAATAGCCCTGCATGCAATGCGCGAGCGCGAAATCCGGGTCGGCTTCCAGCAGGGCGGCGAGACGGGCGGGCGTATCGGCGCGCTGCGTGAGGTAGCCCACGATCAGATGATCGAAGGCAGCGGCAGCGTCGGCGCTGGAGGTCGAGAGCGGGAGGCCGCGGGCATCGAGATGCATGGTGCTGTTCCAGGTCGATACTTCCCAGATACCCGATCCAATCGAGAATCGTGGCACGATGATACGCCCGCAAACCGACACCGAACCCGCCGCCGCCGGCACGTCCGCTCCGACGCGCCGGATCGCAGCGCAGGTGCCGCGGCACATGGCGGCCCTAGAAGAATCCGCGGAGGAATGCGATTGCTTCGTGCGAGATACCCACAATCTTGTTCGTTGCTTGGCGATAGAACTTGAAGTTGAGCTCGGTCTCGGGTCTCCCGTCGCCCCAATCGGCGAAGGGTTTGAGTTCGCTTCGTCCCAAGCGGCGCCTCGCGAGCGCGGTGCGCCTGATGGCGATGCGCTTGCCGCCGTACATCGTCTTCTGCTCGCCGAACGCGAACGCCTCGGCCCTCGGGTCGCCGATCGCGGCTTTGATCGCGAACATCGTGCCTCTCCTCTCGCTACGCTGACGCGCATCAGAACCTCGCCCGCCACCGGCGCGACCCGGGCGCCCCGTACAGAAATGCACCTCGCGCTACCGCTGCTGTGGCGGAATGCTCCTGATCGGGGCCGTGAATCGTGCATGGGCCGCAGGATCGACGGGCCGGTGTCGGGCCTGGATGCTCGCTGGATCCTTGCCGAGGAAGTTGTCGCCTTTCCAGTCCTTCGAGGGCCTAATGGGCCTGAGGACGAACCCGCCGTCGCAGGTCGGGCGCA
>JAJXTF010000348.1 GCA_021784125.1 Pseudomonadota bacterium
CATCACGACCGCGACGTCAACGCCGCTGTGAACCTCAAGAATCTGGCCGCAAGTTCTGCGGTGTCAGCCTGTGGAGAGGAAGGCTCTGGCGTGCGCCGCACAAGCGCGCGTGAAACCGGCCTCTGCGAAGCAGGAAGTCAGCTTCGATCATGTTCGCGCATGATCGAGCAAGTCTGACGGAACGGTACGATGCGCCCATGCATTCCCGAGTCGATCTGCGTCAGATCGATTCGGCACCATCGTTCACCTGTTGGCACGATATGGCCAGATTTGACTTGAATCTGTTCCGTCATCCCCAGCGTGTCGCTCTGACCTTGTTTGGCGGAGCCGTGGCGATGAACATCGCCGCGGTACTCGCGGCGACCTATTTCCTGGTGCACAGCCGCGAGACCCACGAGGCCAATGCCGCCGCGTCGACGCAGGCCATTGCCAGGATCCTGCAGCAGAGCATGGCCAGCGAAGTTGGACGCATCGACCTGACGCTGCAGTTCACCGCGGACGAGCTCGAGCGTGCCTTGCGCAGCGGCAAGTCGCTCGAGCCCGCTCGCGATAACGCACTTCTCGCGCGCCAGCGCTTGCGCTTGATCCCCGGTTGCACGATACGGGCGACCAATGCGACGGGCCGCGTTGTCCTGGGAACGGGGGTGGATTCCGCAACCGAGGTCAGCTGGGCGGATCGGGCGTTCTTTCGCGCCTTGCGCAACGGGGCGCAGCACGGCCCCTGGGTGACCAATCCGATCCTGGGCAGGATGTCGCATCGCCCGATCATCGCCTTCGTGCGCCGCTACACCGACGCGCGGGGGAATTTCGCCGGAGTCGTCTCGGTGGCGGTTCCGGTCAGCCATTTCACGGCACTGCTTCGACAGGCAGCGGTCGGACCCCAGGGCGTCGTGATGCTGCGCGATGCGACCGACGCACTCATCACACGCGTGCCGCCGTCGAGCAATGCGAACGAGCAATCGGGCAAGCGCCAGTTCTCGCGCCAACTGCACGAGGCCATCGCGTCCGGGCGGCCTGCGCTCACCTATTTCACCGCGGGAACGGGGGACGGCATCGCGCGCATCGAGACCTACCAGCGGCTGTCTGGCGTTCCTTTCAGCCTGATCGTCGGTCGCGCGCAATCGGACTACCTGGCGCCCTGGCGCCGCGAAGTCGCCTGGGTACTGGGCTTCCTGCTTTCGTTTGTCGGGTTGAGTACGCTCGGTGCCTGGCGCCTGTGGCGACAGATCAGCCGGTCGGACCGAGCCGGCGAAGAAGCGCAGAGTCTGCTCAGGTATGCCAGCGATGGGCTTCACGTGCTCGATGCCGACGCCAGGCTCGTGTTCGTCAGCGACGAGTTCTGCGCCATGCTCGGATACCCAAGAGACGAACTGCTCGGCAAGCACGCGTCGTTCTGGGACGCGGGCCTGTCGGCGGCACAGCTCAACGCCGCCGTGGTGAAGCAGTTTGCGTCCGCGTCGAGAAGCCAGTTCGAGACGCGCCACCGACGCAAGGACGGAAGCGAATTCCCCGTCGAGATTTCCGGACGCCCCATGGACATCCTCGGCCGGCGCCTTCTGTTCAATTCCTCGCGCGACATCACCGAACGCCGGGTCGCGCAGCGACAGGTGGCCCAGGCGCTGGACGCACTCCAGGAGTCGCAGGAGATCGCGGGGGTCGGCAGCTATGCCCTGGACATCAGAGCGGGCCTCTGGCAGAGCTCCGCGGTGCTCGACAGGCTGCTCGGGATTGCCGCGACCGATGACCGCTCGGTCGCGGGCTGGGTTTCGCTGGTCGCCCCCGAGGATCGGGAAGCCATGGCGTCGTATTTCATGCACGACGTCATCCGCGCGAAGCGGCCATTCGATCGGGAGTACCGGATCGTGCGGCCGAGCGACGGCGCCCGGCGCTGGGTTCACGGGCTTGGCCGCTTGACGCTCGATGCCGCGGGCGAGCCGATCGGCATGCACGGAACGATCCAGGACATCACGGAACGGGTACAGGCGCAGGCCACGCTGCGCGAGAGCGAAGCGCGCTTTCGTGCCTTGGTCGAGCAATCGATCGTGGCCATCTACATCATCCAGGACGGGCTCTTCCGCTACGTCAACCCTGGATTTGCCGCGATGCACGGTTTTGCCACGCCTGCGGAAATCGTGGATCGGGTCAAGGCCGAAGCGCTGGTCAGCGAGGCGGACCGTGAGCACATGCGTGCCCGCATCGAGCACCGCCTGAGCGGCGAAGCCGAGAGCTCGCATCACATGTTCACTGCCCTGCGCAAGGACGGTACGCCGTTCCAGTTCGAAGTCTTCAGCAGCGCGTTTGCTTACCACGGCAGGCCCGCGGTGCTGGGCATCGGCCTGGATGTCAGTGAGCGCCTCAAGGCGGAAGAGGACTTGCGAATCGCGGCGACGGCGTTCCAGGCACAGGATGGCATCATGGTGACCGATGCGGCGGGGATCATCCAGCGCGTCAATCAGGCCTTCACGCGCATCACCGGCTATGACGCGGACGAGGCCATCGGCAAGACCCCCGCGCTCTTGCACTCCGGGCGGCAGGACGCTGCCTACTACGAGCAGATGTGGGCAGACATCGCTCGCAACGGCTTCTGGCAG
>JAJXTF010000083.1 GCA_021784125.1 Pseudomonadota bacterium
TCTGTCACCGCCGGTACGTGGACCGGCCTCTCCGAAGCGTTTCCCGGCGAGACGATCGACGTCCATTCCGATGGCGTCGGGCGTGCGAGCGCGCGGTTCAACTGACGACGCCGCGCGCGTTGCGCGCCGGCGATCGCAGGCGGGATTTCGCAGCTCACGCGGCGCGTCTTGCGCACGTACGCGTCGGATGCGCGTGCGTAGGAACGAATCGACTCGGCGAGGCGCGCCCGAGCTCCGCAGCGCGCCGCGCGTACTTCTCCTTGGGGCGTGCGGATGCCGGACTCGCTGCGAGACCCGGTCGGAGTAGCGCTCGGCCGCAGCCGATTGTATGCTCCCGACCCAAACATACCGCGAGGGGGGCGCACGTGTCGTTCTACGGTGGAAAGAAGCGTTGGAGTGATATGCACGAAGTGGTGCAGCCGATCTCGCCACCAGCACAAGTCGCCAAGGCAGCGGCGTCGCATGCGTCGGCTTCGACGAATGAATGGGCGAGCATGCGGAAGGCGCAGCCCGCCGACTACCTGCTGCCGCAAAGCACCCGGTGGCTCGTCGCGCTTCCGCCCGAAGTCCCGACTCACTCGTTGGCGATGCGGTATCCGCGGATTGTGAACCTCATCGCCTCGCAGTGGGACGACCGGCACGGTCTGTCGAAACTGTTCGACGACTTGCTCATCGATCGACGTGGCGGGCGCGCCGGGTTTCCGCCGTCGGTGCGGCACGATCTCTTGCGAATGCGAGAGTTCTGGTACAGCCGCCACTCCTGACGTCTTGACCGATCCCGCCCTCCGGCAGCGGTGAGATGCCGGACTATCGTTGCTAGGAGCTTGAAGATTCTCCTAGCGCGGCCGTCATCGCGCGCAGGACTCGCGGCCGGTCGAGCGCCCGCACCGCGTGGTCGTTCATCTGCGCATAGGCACCGCTGCGGAAGCGCAGCAGTGCCCCGGCGATCCCTTCGTCGTTGCGCACGACGCCGACCGGCATTGCGCCAGCGGGAAACTCCCGAGCATACAAGTGCGCCGGACCGCCGATCTCGACTTGGTACACCATTTGCTTCTCCTCCGGGCATACGGGTTTGCCGGATGGGTGGTAAGCATTTACCCTGCCGTTGTCATCGTTTTGCGATATTTCAAGGTGTTAGCCCAGCAAGAGAGCAGCATGAGAAGCGTAAGTGTAAGGACTTTCGACACCCGCCCCAGTCCTCTACCAGGTGCGGCGTCGAGGCCAGGTAGGCGCGGAGGAACTATGGGGGCACACCCGGTGCGGATCAATGTAGCTGACAACTTCGAGCTGGACGTTTTGTGCGCCCATTTCGGCTGTGATCGGACCGACATTTACGTCGCCGTAGCGATGGTCGGCGACAGACTGATCGACATTCGCCGCTACCTGACGAAAGTGCTGGAGCCGCGACCGGAGAAAGAAGCCACTTCGCCCGCGCTGGAGGTCACAACCAGCCTTCAGCCAGCATGGTCCTTCGCCTCTGAACCTTCAGGCGGACGGCACCACTATTGAGCCGGCACAATGAAGTGTGAACTTTCCTGCTCGCGGGCGTTCGAAGGTGCATGGACAAAGAAGATGCCCGTTACCAGACGCTGGAGCAGCTGCATGAGCGACGCAAGCAAGTGGTGCGCTTGCATCGCAAGGGCCACGGCGTCATGCACATCGTCGAACTCACCGGGCTGAGCTATCCGGCGGTGCGAAGCACGATCGATCGGTTTGAGGCTGGTGGAATGGCGGCCATCGCGCCAGCGGCCCGCGGCCGCCACAGCGGCATGGGTCGTAGCCTCAGCGCGGAGCAGGAGGCGGCGATTCGGCGCACCATCTGCGACAAGCGGCCGGAGCAGTTGAAGATGGACTTCGCGCTGTGGACGCGGGCGGCAGTGATGCAGTTGATCGAGCGGCAATGCGGCATCCGGCTGTCGGTGCGTGCGGTCGGCAATTACCTGGCGCGCTGGGGCTTCACGCCGCAGAAGCCGATCAAGCGCGCCTACGAACAGCGGCCGGAGGCGGTCCAGCAATGGCTGGAGCAGCAGTACCCGGCGATCGAGGCGCGCGCCAAGGCCGAACGGGGCGAGATCCATTGGGGCGACGAAACGGCGTTGGTCAACACCGACGTGCGTGGACGCGGCTACGCGCCGCGTGGCCAGACGCCGGTGGCCATGGCCGTCGGCGGGACCCGGGAGAAGCTGTCGATGATCTCGACCGTCACCAATCAGGGCAAGGCCAGCTGGATGATCGTCGATGGCGCCTTCAACCACGAGCGGCTGATCGAGTTCTTGCAGGCGCTGGTCAAGGATGGGCGCAAGGCGCGCAAGAAAGTGTTCCTGATCCTCGACAACCTGGGCGTGCATCACTGCAAACCGGTGAAGGCGTGGCTGGCCGAACACAAGCAATCGATTGAAGTGTTCTACCTGCCCAGCTACAGCCCGGAACTCAATCCTGACGAACGGCTCAACGCCGACCTGAAGCATGCCATCGGCTCGAAGGTGCCGGTGCGTACCAAGGCCAAGCTGCACGCGGCGGCCACCGATCACATGGCGAGGATCGAAGCCAATCCCGACCGCGTCAAGGCCTACTTCCAGGACCCGCGCGTCAAGTACGCCGCGTGAAGACATATTCGTGCCGGATCAATAGGACTGGTATTGGCCGGTCTGCGACCGCCGAGTGAGGCGGCCGCGGCCAGCCCGATACACCTACACCTCGGTCTGCTCGGCGATCTCCAACGCGTCGTCAATCTCGATCCCCAGATATCTGACAGTGCTCTCGAGCTTCGTGTGTCCTAGCAGGAGCTGCACCGCCCGGAGATTCTTGGTCCGCCGGTAGATCAAGGTCGCCTTGGTGCGCCGCAGCGAATGGATGCCGTACGTCGCGGGGTCCAGACCGATCGCCCCCACCCAGCCCCCGACGATCCGCGAATACTGCCGGGTCGAGACGTGCGGCGACTCCGACATCCGGCTGGGAAGCAGGTATTGCTCCGGCTTCAGGTGTGCCGCTGCGATCCAGGCCACGACCGCGTCGCTCGTTTGCTCGGTCAGTTCAAACTGAACCGGCCGCTGCGTCTTCCTCTGCATGACGATCGCGCGGCGCGCAACCTGACTGCCCTGAACGACATCGTGCACGCGCAGCCCGACCAGATCGCAGCCGCGCAGCTTGCTATCGATGGCGAGGTTGAAGAGCGCGAGTTCGCGGGTGCGATGGTCCAGTTGCAGTCGAATGCGAATGGCCCATATCTCCTTCAGCTTCAGTGGCGGCTTCTGGCCGAGCAGTCTCCCCTTGTTCCACGGTGCTGCGTGCCCGCCGGCGTTCTTCACCGCGTCGATGACTCGCTCCTTTGTTGAGTGAAAGAAGCTTCATGCTGTTCTCGATCGGGGGTCGCAGTCCGACCACTTGCGGCGTGTCGGGCGCTCGAAAAGTTGACGCTCGTGGACTTCGCTGAACGGCCCGCAGCAGCCGTTACAATGGGTCGCTGAATAGCAGCCATCCGATACAGCTATTGGCCAAGTCGTACAGTCTGCGGGGTGATGTTGCACCATGTTCGCGCTATCCATATAGTCACCTTTGACCCGCGCGTTTGGTGCGGCTTGGGGCAATGCCGAAGCGCTTACGGTACTCAAGTGCAAATGTCGTCGAGCTTTGAAATCCATAGCGGGCGGCTACACTGGCCACAGTTGCGCCGCCCTCGTCGAGCGCGGCGCGTGCATGGTCCAAGCGCAGATTGCGCACATACGCCACCGGGGCAAGTCCACGAAAATCAGCGAACGTCTTTTCAAGCGTTCTCAAGCTCACACCGCAATGCGCAGCCAGCTGCGAGGTCGTGAACGACTCACCGAGATGCTCCATCACGAACCGATCCACGCGCTTCAACAGATACGGGTCTAGGGGGCGCTTGGCCGCGGTAAATCGCCCGGCATCCACCGGATCGTGCTTGCCCTGATTCCACGCTCCGACCAGTTGCAGATACCGCCGATAGCTTGCACGCGCAGCCGTTGTATCGCCGAGAGCATCGAGAACAATTGATCGGTCATACTCCAAGAATTCGAGCAGCACGTTGAACGTGCCCGTGTCCCGGACGAGCTGGAGCGCGACATCAAGTTCGTGCAGAGCATCTCGATAGCGACCAAGGGTGCGAAGCGCCCAAGCGAGGTTCGAACGCGTGGCGATCTCATCGTACTTCGCTCCTCGTGCCTGCAAGATGCCAAGGCGCTTGCGAATGGCGGGTACCGCGCGATCAGCATTTCCGAGAAGGATCTCGAGGCGCTCGATGTTGCCGGCTACGTACCACGCCGCGAACTGGTAATGAGCCCTCTTGGCGACAGCTTGGGCGCGTCGAAACAACTGCAGCGCTTCGCGCACGTCGGCTTCCATTGGCGCAGCGTCGCACGGATCGAGCGCCGTCAGATGCGCACGGGCGTGCGGTCCCGTCAATTTCGACGTGGCGCGGTCGAAATGGACGGCGCCAAGAACATTGAGAACCTGCACAATGACGTAGTCGTCGTCGCTCGCCTCGGCGACCCGAATCGCCCGATCCGCGAGCGCTGAAATACCTTCGTAATCTGTACGCGCGAGAAGTATCGCAATGCGAGTGCGCAGCGCAAATGCAACGTAGGCCAGATCGCACCTTTGCTCCAGGCGCGGGAGGACGCGATCAATGATGTCGTTGGCGTCGGAATAGCGTCCCTGAAAATACGCGAGTTCGGCGCGCCAGATCTTGACTCGAATCGCCGAACCGGAATCGGTCACCGCGGCGTGATCGGCAGCATCCAATTCCCGCAGTGCTTCGGCGTAGTCGCCCTGTCGCATCGAACAGCAGGCGCAGACCAGGTGCAACTCGACCCTGCGGCCACGCCCTGTGCCCGGCGTTGCCTCATCCAGCGCCTTGCGCGCGGCCTCGCTCGCGCCGCGCAACTCACCCGAGCGCGCGAGCTCCCAGATCCTTGCAACGGGGGAAACATGATCGCCGTGCGCTTTCATGCCACCATTTTTCCCTGAACGAAGGGGTGACCTGCTGGAGCAACTCCAAGAAAGATGCGAATTTCGATAGCTTCGACACCCGAACTTGGCTTCTCCAGGAGCCGCCTGAGCTAGTATCGGTTCAGCGCAAAAAGGGAGGCGCGGGCCATGAAGAAGATACGCGTGGCAGTCCTATACATGGCGGTGATGATCGTGGGCGCGTTGGCCTTAGCCCCCCGAGCGGGGGTCGCGAACCACTATATTCTCTGTGACGGAAACAAAAAGTGCGCGCTCGGCGCCCCATTCTCGTCACTCGCGTACATCGGCAATACCTCATCCGACTACGTAACGGTCATCGACACCACAACGAACACAGTAGTCTCCACCGTGAATGTAGGGCAGCATACCACCGGTATAGCGGTGAATGCCGCTGCCTCCAGAGCCTATGCAGCCAACAGCCAGAACGTCGTGGTAATCAACATGGCGACCAACGAAGTCATTGCCAACATCGCCTACGGAACCATCCCCGACATGGTTGCGGGTGTGGCGCTGAACCCGGCGGGGACACGGTTATACGTTACAGACCAGCAACGCGCAGGCATAGCGGTCATCGACACGGCGACGAATACCGTGATCACCAACGTGACAACCGGCTATCACGCATTTCGTATAGCCGTGAGCCCTGACGGAAGGCGCGTCTACGCCACGAGTTTCTACGACGACATGGTCTCCGTCATCGATGCGCTCACCGATTCCGTAGTCGCCAATATTCCGATTGATAACCCATTTTTCTCTCCGCCGATAGCCGCTGGCGACTTCAGCGCGGGACCGTCCGGCGTCGTCGTGAACCCGGCAGGTACGCGCGTCTACGTGGCAAATGCATTCCTCAACGACCCCTCCCTTTCGCATGTGTACGTTACGGTCATTGATGCCACTACCAACACCATTATCGCTAACGTGCCGACGGGGCCATCGAGGTCTCTCGACATTGCAATGGACCCAGCGGGCACACGCGTCTATACGTCCAATGGTGCCGTGATCGACACCGCCACCAATACGGTGGTCGGCGCGATTCCCGCGTCTAGCTACGGACTGGCTGTCGATCCGACCGGCACCAAGATCTATGCGCTCCAGGCAGTCCCCCCGATGGTGTTGGTTGTCGACGCCGAAAGCAAGGCAGCTGTGGCGACCATCCCGTTGGATGAAACACCTTTCGCCGTCGGTCAGTTTATCAGCGGCCCGTAGCGCAATCCGTCGAGATGACCGATCTGTTGCGCGGCGGAGTTTGCAAACGTTCGCCACTTCTAAAGTGCGAGGTCGTCCGGGTCGGTTCGATACCGCAATCGAACGACTGCTTTGAATCACTTGGGTCGTACGGCTGCTGATGGCCGAACTAAGACCGTGGAGCCCGGACACGATCTGAACCTGACTGCAAGAGCAACTCTCAGCTCGGCCGCTGCTCGACTACCCGCCGGTGCAGCTCGCCTTGGTCCCAGACGAGCGCGATCCCTTCTAGCGACGCGGCGGAATCCGCAGAATCAGTCGATCGCCGCGCTGCTCGATCGCAACGTATTGCAGGAAGTTCTGGCCGAGCAGGGCGTGGCCTCCCGGCATCGAGGGCAAGACGGCGACCCGCACGTCATCCACCTGAATTCCGCCGGCAACGATCGTCGCGCCGGAGACCATGCTCCCGACGACCGGGCCGCCGGCAGTTTCGATCCTCGCGTTCAGACCGCCGACCAAGCGCGCCCGCCGAGCAAAGTCAGGGCCGACCGCCGTGACGGTCGCCCCCGTATCGACGAGAAAGGTCACCGGCACCGCGTTGATCGTACCGGCGACGTAGTAATGTCCATCACGCGACCGTGGAATCACGATCTCACCGTGCGCCGCGCTTTCGGTCGTCGCCCGCGCCACGTTCGGCCCTTGGCTGAGGTTGATCGCAAGGTAAACGACGGCGAAGATCGATATCCAAAAGAGCAGGATCAGCCAAGTGGCGCGGCCGTGGGCGCGAGGGCGAAATGCGATCATGCGGTTGGGGCATGCACGTGCGGCCGACCCGCCGGACGGCCGCCGTTACCCCTGCTTCCGGCCACGCTGTAACGCAATCACCTTCGCACCGCGCTCTAAAGCGTCAAGCATGTCGGCGTATGCCTGCATCATCGCGCGCCGATCCGGCAAGTGCTCTGCGCGATTGTAGGCGTCGCGGACGGCGTTGCGCTCGCAGTGCGCGAGCTGTCGCTCGATCACGTCCGGTCGAAACTTGCCCGACTCGTTTAACAGGGTCGAGGCGATCGATCGAAAGCCGTGTCCGGTCATTTGCCGCTTGTAGCCGAGCCGGTACAGGGCGAACAGCATTGTATTGTTGCTGATCGGCTTGTCTGGATTTCGCCCCGGCAGAACGTAGCGGCTATCGCCGGCCAGCGACTTGATCTCGCGGAGAACGTCAAGCGCCTGCCGCGATAACGGCACGACATGCTCGGTCCGCATCTTCATGCGCTCGGCCGGGACGATCCACGCCGCCCCGTCCAAGTCGATTTCGTCCCACTGGGCGCCGATCAATTCGCCTGTGCGAACGAACGTCAGAGCCAGCAAGCGGAGCGCGAGCCCGGTCTGTCGATCACCGATCATGTCGTAGTCGCCAATGGCACGGAGTAGCGCCGGAACATCGTCGAGCCGTACGGCAGCCTGATTCTTCGCGTTGTGCGGTGTGAGCGCGCCGCGCAGATCGGGCGCTGGATTGCGCTCGCAGCGACCCGTCGCGATGCCGTAGCGAAACACCTGCGAGGCGACTTGCAGCACGCGGTGCGCGAGATCATGGGCGCCGCGCTCCTCGATCTTGCGCACCGCGGCTAGTAAGTCGGGCGCGGTGATCTCGGCAATCGGACGGTCGCCCAACTCGGGAAACAGGTTGGCTTCCAGCCGGCGCAGCACGTCGGCCGCATGGTGGGTCACCCAGACCTTCGCCTGCTTCTCGTACCACTCGCGCGCGACGGCCTCGAAGCTGTTGGCCGCCTTGCCCGCAGCTTCGCGCTTCTCGGTCTTGCGCTGTTCGCCCGGATCGATGCCATTGGTGAGCGACTTGCGCGCGGCGTCGCGCCGTTCCCGAGCCTCGTGCAGCGTTACAGCAGGGTACTTTCCGAGCGCGAGCAACCTCTCCTTCCCCGCGACGCGGTATTTGAAGCGCCAAAGCTTGCCCCCGGCCGGCGACACTTCCAGATATAGCCCGCCGCCGTCCCAAAGGCGCTGCGGCTTGTCCGTTGGCTTTGTGTTGCGAACCTTTACGTCGGTCAGGGGCATGGGGGTATAAGGCAACCGGGTTGGGGTAGGCGCCTCGAAAACTACCCCCGACTACCCCCGGATGTCAACGAACGAATCTGGACCCGATCGGACCATTCGGTGTGCTCTACAGAGAGAAACTGCTAGAAGGAGTGGACTACTTTGGACTTTTCTGGACGGGGTGGTGGCGGATGGGGTGGGATTCGAACCCACGAATCGCTTGCACGATTGCCGGATTTCAAGTCCGGTGCATTCAACCGCTCTGCCACCCATCCCGGGGGGCACCGGGGAAGTGCCCGGCGGGGTATTGATTCTGCGGGCACCGCACAAATCTTAGCAAGCGTGTCTTGCGGCTTGGGGGGACGGCCAGGATGGCCAGGATGGCCAGGATGGCCAGCCGATTGAAACTACGGGCGATTCTGCTAGTCTAATCGACGTAAAGGCCCTTTCGGGGCAGGGGTATCGATGGCGATGCCCCCATTGCGGAGGTCTCATGGATCCAAGAGTGCAACCGGTTTTCACGCGCGAGTCGCTGACCCAGTCGGGTTCGCTGGGAGATGCACAGCATCGCGTGCTGCGCAATACCTACTGGCTGCTTGCCTTGTCGATGCTGCCGACCATCGCCGGCGCCTGGGCGGGTATGCAGTTCAACTTCGTCAAGCTGTTCATCGCGTCGCCGACGCTGACGCCGCTGCTGATGTTCGGCGTGATGATCGGCGCGCTGTTCGCCGTGACTGCGCTGCGCAACAGCGCCTGGGGCGTCCCCGCGCTGTTCGGCTTCACCTTCATCGCCGGGCTGATGCTGACGCCGATTCTTTCGGTGGCGGCCGGATTCAAGAACGGGGGCCAGTTGGTGGCGCTGGCGGGCGGGATGACGGCGGCGATTTTCTTCGCGATGGCGACGCTCGCCACGGTGTCGAAGCGCGATTTCTCGTTCCTCGGAAAGTTCCTGTTCATCGGTCTGGTCCTGCTGATCGTGGCGTCGCTCGCCAACCTGTTCTTCCAGGTGCCGGCGCTGTCGCTGACGATCTCGGCCGTCGCGGTGCTGCTCTTCTCGCTGTACCTGCTGTTCGACGTCCAGTCGATCGTGCGCGGCGGCGAGACGAACTACATCTCGGCCACCCTCAAGCTGTTCCTCGACGTCTACAACATTTTCATCAACCTGCTGAACATCCTGCTCGCGTTCTCGGGGCAGCGCCGCTGAGGCCAGCGGCCAGGCAAGGCACGACGACGGGGCGATCGCATCGCCCCGTTTTTTTTCGTCCAGCCGATCAGGGCAGGAAGAGCGCGATCGACTCGACGTGCGCGGTGTGCGGGAACATGTTGACCACGCCGGCACTGTCGAGGCGATAGCCGCGCTCGTGGACGAGGATCGCCGCGTCGCGGGCGAGCGTGGCGGGATTGCAGGACACGTAGACGATGCGCTTCAGCACGCGCTCGTCGTCACGATGGGGCAGTGCCTTGACGAGTTCGGCGGCGCCTTCGCGCGGCGGATCGATCAGGGCGCGGTCGAGGGGACCCAGCGCCGCGACGGTCTCGGCGGTCGCAGCGAAGAGGTTGGCGCAGGCGAAGGTCGTTCTGTCGGACAGGCCGTTGAACTTCGCGTTCGCCTCCGCCCGGGCAACCAGCGCCTTGCTTCCTTCCACCCCGACGGCGTACGCGCCGCGGCGCGCGATGGGCAGCGTGAAATTCCCCAGCCCGCAGAAGAAGTCAGCGATGCGCTCGCCGGCCTGCGGAGCGAGGAGCTGCAGCGCGCGGCGGACGAGAACGCGGTTGATCGCGGCATTCACCTGCGTGAAATCGGTCGGCGCGAAGGGCATCGCCACGTCGAATTCGGGTAGCGTGTAGGCGAGCGCCGAATCCGGCGGATGGAACGGAACGACGGTGTCCGGGCCGGCCGGCTGCAGCCAGAACGCGACCGGATGCGCTTCGGCGAAGGCGACGAGCTTGGCGCGGTCGCCGTCCGACAGCGGCTCGAGGATACGCAGCACCAGCGCATGGACGAGGTCGCCGTCCCCTGCGCGGCGGGTGCCCGGCGCGAGGCGCTCGCCGACGGCGAGCTCGATCTGCGGCAGCCGCGTGCGGATCGACAGCGATTCGACCAGGCTCCTCAGCGCGGGCAGCAGCGCCGAGACCAGCGGCGGGATCACGTGGCATTCACGCATGTCGGCAACAAAACTCGACTTGCGCTCGTGGAAACCGATCAGGACGCCGCCCTTCTTGGCGACGTCACGCACCGACAGCCGCGCGCGGTAGCGATATCCCCAGGCCGGGCCGGCGATCGCCGGCAGCAGCGTGTCGGGACGCACGCGTCCGATGCGCCAGAGGGCGTCCTCGAGCGCGCGCTGCTTGGCGGCGACCTGCAGGCCGACGTCGGCGTGCTGCAGGGTGCAGCCCCCGCAGACGCCGAAGTGCGGGCATTGCGGCGTGACCCGCGCGGCGTTCTGCGTATGCACGGCGACCACGCGCGCGAGATCGAAGCTGGGCTTGCGCCTGACGATCTCCGCGCCGACCCGCTCGCCGGGCAGGGCCCCCTCGACGAAGACGACCTTGCCTTCGGCGTGCGCAATGCCGCGGCCTTCCTGATCCAGCGATTCGATGGCCAATTCGATCATGACAGTCGGCGCGGATTGTACGCGTCGCCCGTCCGGCGCCCGGTAGAATGCCGCAATGAGAATCGTCGCAGTCGACAGTTCGACCGAGTGGCTGTCGGTGTGTGCCTTCGACGGGCGCGACGCCATTGCCTTCCGCGAGCGGGCGGGAGCGGCGTCGTCGGAACGCATGCTTCCGCTGCTCCGCCAGTTGCTGGAGCGGACGGGATGGACCCTGGCGGGGCTCGATGGCATCGCCTATGGTGCAGGTCCCGGCTCGTTCACCGGCATCCGCATCGCCTGCGGCGTCGCCCAGGGGCTTGCGCTGGGTGTGGCATTGCCGGTCGTCGGCGTGTCGACGCTGCACGCGGTAGCCCACGCGTGCTGGCGCGCACACGGCGCGCCGCGGGTGCTCGCTTGCCTCGACGCACGGATGCGCGAGATCTACGTCGCGTCCTACCTACGCGAAGGCGAGGGATGGCGGCTCGTAAGCGGGCCGACCGTCTGCAAGCCTGACGACCTGCGCCCGCCTGATCCGGGCCCGTGGCACGGCGCGGGCGACGGGTTCGCCGCGTATCCGCAGCTGGCGGCCGGCGCGGGGCTGGCTGCCGTCGATCCGGCGATCCTGCCCGATGCGCAATCGATCGCCGAGCTGGCGTTCCCGCGATTCGTCGCGGGCGAAGGACTTCCGGCCGCCGAAGCGCAGCCGCTCTACGTCCGACAGCGCGTGGCCTTGACCACGGTCGAGCGCGCCGCGGGCTTGCGCCTGTAGGCAAGCGAGCGCGATGGCCACGCTGCCGAAACCCCAGGGCTTCGCACACAAGCCC
>JAJXTF010000349.1 GCA_021784125.1 Pseudomonadota bacterium
GCAATCCTGATCGAGGAGGTCCCCGCGGACCGAAGCTGGACGGCGGTCCGCGACCGGCTGTCGCGCGCGACGGCCGGCATCGACGACGACCGCGACTGATCGGCTCGACGACGGCGGGCCGGACGGCGGCGCACCCTACGGCCCTATCAGCCGGTCCGAATCGGACGCGCGGGGCGATGGGGCGCGCCGGCGCAGCGCCCGTCGAAGACTTCGCGCAAAAACGGCAGGATCACGGCGACGAGCCGCGCTTCCGCGCCGGCGTAGAAATGGTCGGCCCCCGGGACCGTCACGCCGTGCGAGCAGCGCTCGCCCGCGAGCTCGGCCGCGCGTGCCTTGTCGCTTGCGAGCACCGCCGGCAGGTCGGCGCCGGCGACGACATCGAGGACCGGAACTCCCGGACGCGCCGAGAACGGCACCGCCATGCCCACCGGCACCCAGGCGACGATGCCCGGGCCCGCGACGGCAGCCCCTTGTGCGCCTGCGTCTGCATTCCCTCCGCCCCCGCCATGCGCCAGCCACGCATCGGTCATCGCCGCACCGAGGCTGTGCGACACCACGGCGACCTTGGCGTAGCCGTGCTCGTGCAGCCAGGCGAGCGCCGCCGACAGCCTGGCGCCCGCTTCCGGATAGAGGTCGACGTAATCCGCGGCCGGCGCGTCGGCCGCGAGCACGGGCATCTGCAGCGACAGCGTCGCGAAGCCGTGCTCCGCGAGACTCGTGCGCAGGACGTTGATCAGGCCCCAGTCGGGATTCACGCCGAGGCCGTGGACGACGATGACTGCGCCCTTGGCGAGCTCCGGAGGCTTGGTGTAGATCGCGAGCACCCTGGGGCGAAGCTTCGTCGACAGCCACACGACGTCGCCGACGACGACCTCGGGGGCGACCTGCTCGGCCCAGCGGTCCTCGCGCGCCAGGTCGGGGACGGCGGCGAAGAGCGGCGCGGTGACGATGCCGGCGAGCAGCGCCGCCGCCAGTGGGACCGCGAACGACCGCGCCCCGGATGCCCCGTGCATGGTGACCTCCTCCCGAATGCCTACAGTCCGATCGCTTCCAGCGACGCGGTCGTGACGATCTTCGCGATGCCTCCCTGCGCCTCGAGATGGCGCACCGGCTGTCCGAGCAACGGATCGTCTTCGACGAGGCTCGCTGCGTCGAGTCCCGTCACACGTGCGATGGCCGCGGGTTCCATCGCGACGACGCGCGCCTGGGGAAGGGCGTAGAGCACGGGGGCCTGCAGTGCGTTGGTGAGGAACGCAGCGCTGTGGCCGACCCCCGACAGCAGGCCGACGAGTCGCCTGCCCCGGGCGCGCAGCAGCGCGAGCACGGCGGCGTGGTGCGCGAGGTACTGGGACACCAGGCGCATCTCGGCGGCGCGCGACACCGCATGCCCTGCGGAATCCTCGACGAGCACGATCGCGTCGTTCGCCTCGCCGCGCAGCGCGGCGACGTGCAGCAGCAGCGCGCTGTCCTGCGCGTGGGCGTCGGCGGGTCCCAGCGTCGCGCCGGAGTTCGGCGGGGTGAGCCAGCATTCGGGCCGGCGCCAGAGCCGGCCGTCGCGATCGACCGGCGTCGCACCGTCGAAGCAGGGGAGTGCCTCGAACGCGGGCATGTGGGTCGGCTCGCCCGAGACCCGCGCGGACAGCCGCGTGTGCATCGCATAGACCTGCACGTCGAATGCCGCGCGGTCCCGTGCGGCGCGGGCCACCCAGGCGCGGACGGCGTCCGCATCGTCGGCGAGGAGCTCGACGTGGCCCGCCTGGTTGCGCGCGACGGCCCCGAACACGGCATCGACGTCCTGCGCATCGTCGGCGTCGATCTCCCATTTGCCATGGACGGATTCGAGCACCTTCGGCCCCGACAGCCCGATGCGCGAACCCGGCAGCATCGCCAGGCGGTCGGCGGCGCAGGCGAGCACCGACGTGCCCCCGAACACGTGCCCGACGCCGATCGCGAGCACCGCGAGGCCCTCGACGCGCGCATCGAGCATCGCCCGGAGCACGCGCGCCAGCGCGAGTTCCGCCGCATTGGCCTCGTGCAACCGCACGCCGCCGGAAGCGAGCAGTAGGACGACCGCGGCGGGGCGTTCGCGGCGCGCGCATTCGAGCATCGCGAGCAGCGCCGCGCCGTGCCGTTCGCCCACGCTCCCGCCGAGGAAGCGCTCGTCCTGCGCCGCGACGATCACCGGTTCCCCGCCGATGCGGACGCGCGCGACGACGACTCCGTCGTCGTCGCGCGCGGAGATTCGGTAGCGAGCGAGGTGCGGGCTCGCCCCGGAAGGGGGAAAGAATTGCACGCTGCCCTCGTCCGCGAGGGCCGCGATGCGCTCCTGCGGTGTGCTGCGGGCGAGACGCCCGCGCGTGCTGCCGTGATCGTGGACCATGCTTTGCATCGGTATGGAATAATGCCCCGAAATGCCGCGCCGCGCGCATTCCCGCGCGTGTCCCCGCGCGCGTGTCCCCGGTTTCCCGCGCGCTCGCCCGGCCGGTTGCCGCCGCGCTCGCGCGCGGCCCGCCACCTCGTCCTGCCACGATGAACGCCAATCTCCACGCCCTCGTCGAATCGCACGTTC
>JAJXTF010000350.1 GCA_021784125.1 Pseudomonadota bacterium
GACGGCGCAGTACGTTGCGGCGAGTCCGGAGCAAGGTCTCGCCGCGGCCTACGCCCGCGAGGAGGCCGACGAATTCGTCAAGCCGACGGCGATCGTCGACGCGGCCGGCGCGCCGACGCGCATGGCCGACGGCGACGTCGTCGTCTTCATGAACTTCCGCGCCGACCGGGCGCGGCAGATGACCCGCGCGCTGACCGACCCGGCATTCACGGGATTCGCCAGGCCCCGTCTGCCGAAGCTCGCGCGCTTCGTGTGCCTGACGAGCTACGGCGACGAGTTCCCGCAGCTGCCCGTCGCCTTCGCCCCGCAGACGATCGGCAACGGCTTCGGCGAATATCTCTCGAAGCTCGGCCTCGCGCAGCTGCGCATCGCAGAAACCGAGAAATACGCCCACGTCACCTATTTCTTCAACGGCGGCAGCGAGGCGCGCTATCCGGGCGAAGACCGCATACTCGTGCCCTCGCCCAAGGTCGCCACCTACGACCTGCAGCCCGAAATGAGCGCGGCGGAGGTCACCGACCGGCTGGTCGAGGCGATAGGCAGCGGTCGCTACGACGCGATCGTCTGCAACTACGCGAACGGCGACATGGTCGGCCATACGGGCAACTTCGAGGCCGCACGGCAGGCGATCGAGACGCTCGACGCCTGCATCGGCCGGGTCGTCGACGCGACGCGGAGCCGGGGCGGCGAAGTCGTGATCACCGCGGACCACGGCAACGCCGAGCAGATGCACGACGCGGCCACCGGCCAGGCGCATACGGCCCACACGCTGAACCACGTTCCTTTCCTCTACGTCGGCCGTCCGGCCTCCGTCAGCCCGGGGGGTGCGCTGCAGGACGTCGCACCCACGCTGCTGGCGCTGATGGGCCTGCCCAAGCCGCCCGAGATGACCGGCCATTCGCTGGTCCGGTTCTGACCGCCGCCAGGAACTTGCCTTCCCCCCCGCGGCCTAAGAGCAAACGCCGGAGGTCCCGGGAATGGGGCCGCAAGGCCTGCAGACGTCGTCCGCGACCGGATTCCGGCCCTGCGGTCAGGCGTATACTCCATTGAATCCGTTCCGCAAATGCTCCGGCAGCGAAACAGGCCGGGCTGCGGACCACGCTTACGAGTCGAGGCTGTCAATGCGCGATGGCATGAAAAAGGCGTCCTGGATCGGTGTCGGTGCCGTCCTCGGCCTCCTGCTTTCCCTGAACATCTCGGTGTTCGCACAGCGCGAACCCCGGCTGCCGATTCCCTACGAGGACCTGCAGCTCCTGTCGGCCGTGTTCGGCAAGATCAAGAACGACTACGTCGATCCGGTCTCCGACGACAAGCTGATCCACGAGGCGATCACCGGCATGGTCCGCGGCCTCGACCCGCACTCGGATTTCCTCGACGCCGAGGCGTTCAAGGAGCTGCAGGTCGACACCCAGGGCAAGTTCGGCGGCCTCGGCCTGGAGGTCGGCGTCGAGAACGGCGTGGTCCGCGTGATCTCGCCGATCGAGGACACGCCCGCGTTCAAGGCCGGCATCGAAGCCGGCGACCTGATCATCAAGATCGACGACACGGCGACGCAGGGGCTCGCGCTGAACAAGGCGGTCGAGAAGATGCGCGGCAAGCCGGGCTCGACGGTCGTGCTGACTGTCCTGCGCAAGGGCGTCAACGCACCGCTGACCTTCACGCTCACGCGCGAGGTGATCAACGTCAAGAGCGTCGCATCCAAGACGATCCAGCCCGGCTACGGCTACATCCGCGTGCGCAAATTCCAGGAAGACACCGGTGCCGACGTCGCCAAGGCGGTCAAGGCGCTCTACGCCAAGGGACCGCTCAAGGGTCTGGTCCTCGACCTGCGCAGCGATCCGGGCGGCCTGCTGAACCAGGCGGTCGCGGTGGCGGCGACGTTCCTGCACAAGGATGCGCTCGTCGTCTACACCGACGGCCGCACCGCCGATTCGCACATGCGCCTGACGGCGTCCAGCGAGAATTACCTGCGCCGCGGCGGCGACTACCTGAGCGACCTCCCCGCGGGGATCAAGACGGTCCCGATGGTCGTGATCGTCGACGGCGGTACGGCATCGGCCTCCGAGATCGTCGCGGGCGCGCTGCAGGATCACAAGCGCGCGACGATCCTGGGCGTGCAGACCTTCGGCAAGGGTTCGGTCCAGACGATCCTGCCGCTGGGCAACAACACCGGGCTGAAACTGACGACGGCGCGCTACTACACGCCGTCGGGCCGCTCGATCCAGGCCAAGGGCATCGTTCCCGACATCGCCGTCGACGACGGACGCGAGCCCATGATCCGGATTCGCGAGGCCAACCTCGTCCATCACCTCGACGTGCCGGGCAAGGGCGCCGACGCCAAGTCGGGCGCGACCAAGGGTGCGGCGGCGCCGGCACCCGAGACCAAGGCGCAACCCGACCGCGGCCAGATCGATGTCCTGCCGCCGCGGATCGAGTTCGGCTCCGCCGAGGACTTCCAGCTCAAGCAGGCGATGAACTTCCTCAAGGGCTCGCCGGTGATCGCATCGGCGAAGACGGAGACGACGCCGGCGCAGTCGAAGACGCAGTAGCCGGGC
>JAJXTF010000351.1 GCA_021784125.1 Pseudomonadota bacterium
GCAATCGCATTTCCCCGATGCGCGCCCGATCGAGCGGAAGCGCATTTGACCTCGCGCCGAACGCCGCCGTAATCTCGACGTCTTCGCCCGCAAACCTCGCCGCCTGCGATCTTCCATTTCCGACCGTCCAATGACCGAGACACCCGAAACGCCTTCCAGTTTCGAAGCTGCGCTGGCCGAACTGGAGGAAATCGTCGGTCGCATGGAGGCGGGCGATCTGCCGTTGCAGGCGTCGCTCACTGCCTACAAGCGCGGCGCGGAATTGCTCGCGTATTGCCAGGCGGCGCTGAAGGATGCCCAGCAGCAGGTGCAGGTCCTCGAGAAAGGCGTGCTGCAGCCCTTCCGTCCCGACGAGGGCGACGATGCGTAACGATCTGCCGTTCGCCGTCTGGTCGCACGAGCGACAACAGCGGATCGAGGGCGTGCTGGCGGCGGTGTTGCCGCCGCTCGATGTCCCGGCGGCGAGGCTTGCGGCGGCGATGCACCATGCGGTGCTGGGCGGAGGCAAGCGGCTGCGACCCTTGCTCGCCTATGCGGCTTCGGAGCTCACGGGCGCCGATCCCGCGCGCGTCGACTCGCGCGCCGCGGCCGTCGAGCTGATCCACGCCTATTCGCTGGTGCACGACGACCTGCCGTGCATGGACGACGACACGCTGCGGCGGGGCAAGCCGACCTGCCACGTCGCGTTCGGGGAAGCGACGGCGCTGCTCGCCGGCGACGCGCTGCAGGCCCTTGCCTTCTCCGTGCTCGCGACCGATACGGCAGCTGCCGGCACGGAAGCCTGCCGCATCCTCGCCGACGCCGCGGGCTGTGCGGGCATGGCGGGGGGACAGCAGCTCGATCTCGATGCCACCGGCAGGACGCTCGACCTGCCGTCGCTGGAGTTGCTGCACCGGATGAAGACCGGTGCGCTGATCGGCGCGGCGATCCGCCTGGGCGCACTGTGCGGCCGGCCGCTGGCTGCTGCCGAAGCATCGGCGCTCGATGCCTATGCGCGCGCGGCAGGACTTGCGTTCCAGGTCGTCGACGACGTGCTCGACGCCGAAGGCTCGGCTGCGAGCCTGGGCAAGACCGCGGGCAAGGATGCCGCGAGCAGCAAGGCGACTTTCGTGACGCTCACCGGACTCGCGCAGGCGAAGCGCCGCGCGCTGGCGCTGCGCGAGGAAGCCCGTGCGGCGCTCGCCCCGCTGGGCGGCGCCTCCGCGCGGCTCGGCGAGCTGGCCGACTGGATCGTGCTGCGGACGAAATGACAACGGCCGAGCGCTACCCGCTGCTCGCGACGATCGACTCGCCGGCCGATCTGCGCCAGCTCGATCGCGGGCAACTGCCGCAGCTCGTGCGCGAGTTGCGCGCGTTCCTGCTGCAGTCGGTCGCGAAGACCGGCGGTCACCTGTCGTCGAACCTCGGCACCGTCGAGCTGACAGTCGCGCTGCATTACGCCTTCGACACGCCGCGCGACCGCATCGTCTGGGACGTCGGACACCAGACCTACGCGCACAAGATCCTGACCGGACGGCGCGAGCAGATGGACAAGCTGCGCCAGTGGGGCGGCCCCGCGGGCTTTCCGCGGCGCAGCGAGAGCGAATACGACACTTTCGGCACCGCGCATTCGTCGACGTCGATCTCCGCGGCACTCGGGATGGCGACGGCTGCGCGGCTCGGCGGGGATCCGCGCCACGTCGTCGCGGTGATCGGCGACGGCGCGATGAGCGCGGGGATGGCCTTCGAGGCGCTGAACAACGCCGAGGGCGCCGACCTGCTGGTGATCCTGAACGACAACGACATGTCGATCTCGGAGCCGGTCGGTGCGATCAACCAGTATCTCGCCAAGATTCTCGCCTCGCGCTTCTACAACACGGTGAGGAGTGGCGGCAAGGAAGTGCTGTCGAAGCTGCCGCCGGTGCGCGAGCTCGCGAAGCGCGCCGAGGAGCACGTCAAGGGCATGGTGCTGCCGGGCACGCTGTTCGAGGAACTCGGCTTCAACTACATCGGCCCGATCGACGGCCACGACATCGAGCTGCTGACGAAGACGCTCGCCAACGTCCGCAAGCTCGGGGGCCCGCAGTTCCTGCACGTCGTCACGCGCAAGGGTTACGGCTATGCGCGCGCCGAGGAGGATCCGATCCTCTATCACGGCGTGTCGAAGTTCGACCCGGCGATCGGCATCGTTCCCAAGAGCGGCGGCGCACCGACCTACACGAAGGTCTTCGGCGACTGGCTCTGCGACATGGCGCGCGCCGACCGGCGGCTGGTCGGCATCACGCCGGCGATGCGCGAGGGCTCGGGCCTGGTCGAATTCTCGCAGCAGTTCCCGCAGCGTTACTTCGACGTCGGCATCGCCGAGCAGCACGCGGTGACGTTCGCGGCGGGGCTGGCCTGCGAAGGCATGAAGCCGGTGGTCGCCATCTACTCGACGTTCCTGCAGCGTGCCTACGACCAGGTCATCCACGACGTCGTGCTGCAGAACCTCCCGGTGATGTTCGCGATCGACCGCGCGGGCATCGTCGGTGCCGACGGCCCGACGCACATCGGGGCCTTCGAC
>JAJXTF010000352.1 GCA_021784125.1 Pseudomonadota bacterium
CGTAGCTATCCGGCAGGAACATCCCGACGCTGTTCTTGCCGTGCTTCCAGCGCGAAGGCTTGATGACCTTAACTTTCAGCGTGTGGCCGGCGAGTTGGAACGTCGACGGGATGCCGGTAGTGTTCATCGCGCACCTCGCGCTTTCGGCGCTCCCGCCGCTTCGAGTTCTTCCTGCAAAAGCGCGAGAGCGCGCCATGCGAGCTTTCCCGAGTGCGGTAAGCCGTCCTCCGCATCGACCGTCCCGCGCTCCATTAAGTGCCGCATGATGCAGTCGGCATGATCTGATGATTTGCCGCGCGCGTGGTGCAAATCCTCCCCGGCGTTGTGCTTGTCGTTGCCCGCGAGGGATATTCGAGCGACCATCGCCAAGGCCGCTGGAAAGTAGTCGAGCACGCCTCTTGCCAGAGGGATGCGCTTGCGTTCTGCGCTATCGGTTGGAAGCGACATTGAACGCCCTCATGCGGTTGAATAGGCGACGCACGAAAAAGCTACGGCAGAGCGAGATCAGGGTGTAGAGCAGCCCAATCTCGAAGTTCTTGCCGAGGGTGAGCGAGTGGAAGCCAAAGAGCGGGAGGATCAGCAGGTTGGCGGTGAAGTTGATCCCGAACCCAATCGCGATGTTCGTCCAACTCTCGATGAACGAACCTAGGCGCGTTTGGCTCACGGCGCGTTCCAGATCGAGCCGATGCTCGGCCACTTGGCAGTCGCCCACCGTGCTACAGCCGGGTACACGATCACCGACAGGAGCGACGCGCACATCGACACGACCGCCCGCAGCCGCGCCGGATCAGCCGGGTTCAGCACCGACCACGCGGCGTAGCTCAAGGCAAACGCACCGAATAGCGCGATCAGGATCGTTAGCCCTTGCTGTCGATGCTGCGGCATTCCTGGCGGAATCGCGTACCGCTCCGCGAGCAACGATGCGACGTTGCCGGCAGCGGTGCCGAGCAGTATCGCCACGAGGTCGGGATGGAGGCGCCCGACGTGCAGCAGCCAGTCGATAAGGTCCGTCATGTCGTCCTCGCAGACTGCATCGCGGTCAGGATGGTGCGCCGGAGCCACCCTCGACCGTCGGTGACGAATCCAGGGAACTCGGTGTACCGATAGGCGACATCGCCTAAGAACGCGGTCAGCGCGTAGTCAGCCGGCAGCCGGTCGATTGCGGCAATCGTTCTCGGTCCCATCGCGCCGTCTTGGATCGTCGCCACAGACCCCTGGAGGATCCGCACCGCGCGCCGATTGCCCATGTTCACCCCGACCTTAAAGAGCGCGGAGGCAAGCGCGGGCGCGAGCGAATCGCAAAGCAACGGTTTCCAATGCTCGGTGAGGTATAGCGCCTCGGCATCGCTCTCGGTTAGGTTAGCGATATCGAGCGTCGGGTGATCCGCCGCACTGATCCCGTACTTCGTGCCGGCGAGCTTCCCGACCCCACAGACGCCGCCCGTCCAGTTGCCACTGTCAGAGGGATCGGTGGAATACACGCCCTCAATGCCCGGTTCTACCAGTTCGGCGAATGCCGACGCAAAGCTCATTTGCGCGTCATCGCGAACCGCAGGGTGTAGATGCCGGTAGCCAGGCCGACGCACAGCACGCCGAACTGCACGAACTCGTTGACTTCGGCGATGTGCGCCACGAGCCACGCGAACCACGCGGTGAATGTCCCGATGGTCCCGCTCGCCATTTTCACGTGATCGTTCATCACACGAATCCGCGCAGGATAAAACCCGCGACGAAGGCCAGCACCGGGATGACCCATCCCTTGTGCTTCTCGAAGAACGACTGAGCCTTCACCGAGTCGCCACGCAAAGCGGCGTCGATGGAGGCCGCATCGGAGGCCAATTTCGCTTCAGCTTCTTTCGTGTCCATAAATTGCTCCCTAGTGGGCGAGGAAATGACGCGCAATAATGGCGACGGCGATGCCGAGCGTGTACGACCCGAGGTCGATCGCGTTCTGCTTCGCCGTCTGCCGGTACTCGAAATGCTTGTCGATGTAGAACTCTTTCACGGCGGCCGCGACGAAAAAGCCGACGGCCACCTTGACGCTGTAAAACGTATAGACGACGCCGTAGGCCCACGCAAAGTGTGAGTACTGCCCGACGAAGGATGCGTCCGCGAAGATGCCCAGGAATTTCTTGATGGCGTTTCCCATAAATCCTCACGGATTGAAAAACGAGACGTGCCGCGCGAGCTTTCTCGCGACCTGGAAAGTCGTGTCATTGGTTCGGCAGCCGCCCACCGGCTCGTGATCCGGGTGCGGATCCTCCCCGAGCGTTGAGTGCGTGCCGTTGAACCCTGCCGGCGTCGAATCGAGCAGGTGCGGGAGCTGCATCCATTCCTTGGGAATCTCGGTCGCTTCCTCGAACACAACGACGACGTGACCGCCTGCCGGCAGGTCGATGAGGTGGTACAAGCCGCGAGGCCGATAGGTCTCCGGATCAGGACGGACGGCGGTGGTGAAGTAGCGTTTCAACAGAACACCTTGTTGTGCGCGAGGATCCCGTCGACGTAGTAGACGTGCGGCGCGCCGACCTCGATGCTCAC
>JAJXTF010000353.1 GCA_021784125.1 Pseudomonadota bacterium
GCCGCGACGTCCGGCTCGACGCCCCCGGCGATCGCCCGCCGTTGATCCTGCTCGGCGCGCCGCTGCGCGCCGATGCCGCGCAACTCGCGCCCGACGCGCGGACGGTCACGCTGTCGGGGCTCTCCCACCCCTTCGGGCTCGCAGCGCGACTCGCCCTCAACCGCTCGTGGTTCGACGCGTCATCGGCAGCGTTCCTTTCGCAGCGTCCGCTGCACATGCGCGCATCGCTCGCGGACGGAACGGTCGTCGGCCGCAGCTTCTGGCCGGCCGATTTCCGGATCGGCGACGACCCACCGCACGCGGCACTGCCGGAGGACATGCCGGCAGCGCTTGCGTTGCGGCTGGCGATGCGCGAGGACCCGCACGGCGGAGCGCAACTGCCGTTCGCCGCGCGCGTCATCTGGACACGTCGCGGGACCCCTCGAGGGTGCAAGGATAAACCCGTACTCGCCATCGTGGTCAACGGTGCCCAGGGCGACGACGATGAAGCCTGGGCCGGCCATTTCGCGATCGCCACCGGTCGCCTCGCGCCGGACGGCGGCATCGGCGACCTGCTGGTCGACAACTTCTACGCGCTCGACATCGTCAGCGAGAAGGGCATCCTCGCCGCACCGGTCCCGCTGGACAACTACTTCGGCGACCTGAACCGGGGACAGTCGTGGTACCGGCCTTCGTTCATCCTGGTCGCGACGCTGCGCGACGAGGCCGCGCCCCGGCTCGTCCAAGGCGCGTTCAACCGCGTGTACCAGCAATTCTGGCGCCACCAGCTCGGCTACAGCCACTCGACGATGAACTGCACGGGCATCAGCGTCGATGTCCTTCGCGCGCTGGGATGGAGGATTCCCGCACGCCCTCCCGGACAGGGCCTGCGCGCGTGGCTGGCGATCCCCTGGACGCTGCTGCGCGAGCATTCGCTCGCCCGGGCCCGCATGGCCTCGGAATACCTGAGCGAGGACGCGACGCGCGTCTTTCCCGCCGCCGCCTTCGAGGAAGTCGGGGCGGACCTGCTGCGGCTCGGGGAGCAAGGCGCGGCGGCCGGCGACGGACGGCTCGCCTCGATGCTGGCGCGCGATCTCGAATCGCTCGTGCTGCTGCGCATCCCGCAGTTCCCTTCGTCGCGTCCGTTCGGCGCCGCGCCGGTCGTCTCGACCGGCGAATATCGCAGCGTCCTGCCGCCGAACCCCGCCGACATGAAGATCGTTCCGGTTCCCCCGCGGCCCTTTCCCCGCGAGCTGCGCGACCCCGATCTCCTGCCCCCGCGGCGCCGGTCATCGGATGCACCGGTCGCGTTCTGGGCGCTGCTTCTCGCCAGCATCGCTCTCGGCTGCGCCTGGGCGCTGGCGCGGGCGCTACTCGCGTGACTGCCGAACGCGCCCGCGTATCGCGACCCGGTAGGCCCAAAGCGCCGCGATCGCCGCGGCACCCAGCGTGTAGAGGGCGACGCGGCGCGTGTCGTCGAGCGCGATCACCAGCGTGACGGCCACGGGCGCGATCGCCTTCAACATGAACTGGGGGCGCGCCAGGCGGCCGAGCAGCGCGCCGTAAGCGCGCTGGCCGAAGAGCTCTGCGGGAACGGTCCCGCGAACGATGGTCATCACGCCGTTGCTCCAGCCGTAGAGCAGCGCGAACGCCAGCGCCAGGGCCCACACGCCATGTACCAGCGGGAGCACGACCAGCGCCAGCGCCATCAGCACGAACGCGAGCGTGCCGACGGCGAGCGGTCGCATTCGGCTGGAGAACGTGAATTCCATCACGCGTCCCGCGACCTGCATCGGCCCGATCAGCGCCCCCACCAGCACGGCATCGCGCGCCGGAATCCCGACGCTGCCCAGCAGGGTGACGAGGTGCGCGGACACCGCGGACGCCAGGAATGCGGCGAGCGACAGCGACAGCGCGAGCCACGCAAACGTCGCGCCGGCGTCGGCGCGGGTGCCCGTCGATGCGCCGGCCTCCGGCCTTCGCGCAGGTGGGTTCCCCGACGGCACGAATGCGACGTGCAGCGGCAGGCCGATGGCGAGGTTCAGCGCCGCATGGACCGCGAAAGCGCTGCGCCAACCCTGCGTTTCCAGCAGGTATTGCGACAGCGGCCAGAACACCGTGCTCGCGAAGCCTCCGAACAGCGTCAGCGCGGTCACCGCGCTCCGATAGCGGCTTCCCGCGCTCCGATGCAGCGTCGCGAACGCGGCGTCGTAGAGGCACATCGCCATCGCCGCACCTGCGACGACCCATCCGGCGAACATCGCCGCCCCGCTGGTCGCCGCCGCGAGCGTCGCGCAGGCAGCGGCCCCGAGCACCGACCCGAGGCACAGCACGCCGCGGCCGCCGTACCGGTCGATGCGCCGCCCGGCCCAGGGGGCGAGCAGGCCCGACACGAGCAAGCCTGCGGTGAAGCTTCCGTACAGCCCCGTCTGCGACACCTGCAGCGCCATCGCCATCGGCGGGCCGAGCACCGCGATCGAGTAGAACAGCGTTCCCCAACAGACGATCTGCGCGATGCCCAGCGCGCAGACCAGGCGCGCCAGCGCCCGGGTCGGCACGTTC
>JAJXTF010000354.1 GCA_021784125.1 Pseudomonadota bacterium
GATGCTGATGCGGTCGCTGACTGAGGCTATGCGGGCATTTGCCCTTACCGTCGCGGCAGCGGCCGACCGGGCGCTCGCGCACCCGGACGCGGCCGAACGGGCGCGCAGCCGATCGTTCGTCGACCTCATGACACCGGTATTCAAGGGCTGGTGCACTGAGACCGGGGTCGAGGTCGCGTCGCTCGGCATCCAGGTCCACGGAGGCGCGGGCTTCATCGAGGAGACCGGCGCCGCACAGTACCTGCGCGACGTCCGCGTCACGACGATCTACGAGGGCACAACCGGAATCCAGGCCAACGACCTTGTCGGGCGAAAGATAATGCGCGACGACGGCGCGGCGATCCGACAGCTACTCGATCTCATGCAGTCCGTTCTGCCGGAGCTCGCGGCGCGCGCCGGCCACGAATTCGTTGCCATTCGCAACGCGCTTGGCGATGGCCTGCAGGCGCTCGACCACAGCGTCGAGCACCTGCTCGAGCGCTATCCCGCGGACCCGCGCGTGGCGTTGGCGGGCGCCGTGCCGTTCCTGAAGCTGACCGGAATCGTCACGGGCGGCTGGCTGATGGCCCGAGCGGCCCTGGCGGTGTCCACGGCCGCGCCGCGCTCTGACGCCGCAGCGACTTTCGCCGCCGCGAAGTTGGTAAGCGCGCAGTTTTACGCCGATCACGTGCTGACGCTGGCGCCGGCACTCGCCCGCACGGTGATCAGCGATCCGACCGGGCTACTGGCACTCGACGAGGCACATTTCTAGGTTAAGACGCGCAGAAATGCCGAGCGATTGGCGACTGCCGATTCGACTGCTTCGAGGCCGTGACGAAGGCGCGGCGTGTTGACAGCCTTAGACACGGGTGCGACTATGAAACTGGAGTTATTTGTCATGATGACATCCCTATCCAACGCGGCAGGCCACCGCCGAAGGCGCCGTCGAGTACGGCTGCTGACGCGAGGAGTGCAGTGATCATGGGCACCGAAGCGAAGGGCTGGTACCTGATCGTTGACGTCGCCAAGTGCGATGGCTGCAACAATTGCACGCTCGCAGTCCGGGACGAGTACATCGGCAACGATTTCCCCGGCTACTCGGCCGCTCAACCCAAGCACGGCCATCAGTGGATCCGAATCCAGCGACGCGTCCGGGGTGACGTGCCGATGGTCGATGCCGCGTACCTGCCAAGGACTTGCAACCACTGCGACGCCGCACCCTGTATCGCGGCCGGCGGGCCGGGGGTCGTGCGCAAACGCGACGACGGCATCGTCATCATCGATCCGGAACGAGCAAAGGGGCGGCGGGACCTGGTGGCGAGCTGCCCGTACGGCGCAATCTGGTGGAATGAGGAACGCCAGCTGCCGCAGCACTGGACGTTCGATGCGCACCTGCTCGACCAAGGCGCGACGGTCCCCCGCTGCGCCGGGGTCTGCCCGACCGGGGCGATCCGCGCCGTCAAGGTTACACCGACCGAGATAGGGAACGTCGTCGAGAGGGAGCAACTGCGGGTTCTGGAGCCGGCACTGGGCACTCATCCACGCGTCTACTACAGGAACCTCCATCGCTTCGACCGCGCGTTCGTGGGCGGCACGGTTCTCGGCGATGTGTCCGGGGTCGTGGAGTGCATCGGCGGTGCGCAGGTCAGCCTGTGCAAGGACAAACGGACGGTCGCCGAAGCGAAGACCGACTTCTTTGGCGAATTCAAGTTCGACGGGGTCCCAGCCGACGGCGGCGCGTATTCGGTGTGGATTACGCATCCGGACTTCGGCGAGACGCACGCCGACGTGACGCTGTCCGACAGCGTCTATCTAGGCCGACTGATGCTCAGGGCGGGGGGCGCATCCGCGGGAGTGTGAACCGGCGTACCAACGCCCGCGCCGGCGGCGGCTCCGCGCGGCCGGGCGCGGCACGAGGCGGGAGTGCGAGAGCACCAGCTTGCGAATTGGATCGACGGACGGAATGACGGGACGTGGTACCACCTCGGAGGAATGCGATGAAGGTTGCTTTGCTCGGACTCGGCAAGATGGGCTCCGGCGTGGCGAAGTGCCTGCTCGGGGCAGGCACCGATCTCGTCGTTTGGAACCGCTCCGCCGACAAGGTCGAACCGTTCGTGGCCGCGGGCGCGCGCACGGCGCGGTCCGCCCGCGCGGCGGTCACTGGGGTCGATGTCGTCATCACGAGCCTGATGGACGATGCCTCGGTGTTAGCGCTCCTGGAAGCGCCGGACGGCATCTTGGCGGGCCTCCCGCACGGCTCGATTCACCTTTGTATCACGACGATTTCTCCCAAGTTCGCCGATCAGCTGGACGCGCTACATCGGCGGCACGGCTCCCATTTTGTCGCTGGCCCGGTCGCCGGGCGTCCGGACTCGGCCGCAGCCGGCCAGCTGATCACCTTCCTCGCGGGCGACGCCTCGGCCGTCGAGCGGGTCGCTCCCTTATGCGCGGCCTACGCGCGCAGAGTGGTCCGCCTGGGCGCGACCCCCGGCACCGCTTGTTGCATGAAACTCTGCGTGAACTACATGGCCGTGTCGATTATCGAGCTGATGGAGT
>JAJXTF010000084.1 GCA_021784125.1 Pseudomonadota bacterium
GAGCTGAACCAGGTGTCGAGCACGTCCTCGTCGCGCCTGAACGATGCGGGTGCGCGCCCGAGCTTCGCCGTCGCCTGCGCCAGCGCATCGGCTTCGCTGCGCGCGACGTAGACGTTGCCGGCCTCGTCGTACCACGCCGGGATCTGGTGTCCCCACCACAATTGCCGCGAGATGCACCAGTCCTGGATGTTGTTGATCCAGTGCAGGTAGGTGGAGAGCCAATCGCCGGGAACGAACTGCACTTTCTGGCCTGCCCCTGGGGCCGGCTGCGTGGCGCCCGGCACCGCGGCCGGCAGTCCGTCGCCGACGGCGGCGAGGCACAGGTCCTGGATCGACTTGCCCGGGAACCAGGGATGCGACGACGGCGCGGGCTTCCTCATCGCCACGTACCACTGGTCGGTCAGCATCGGCTCGACGACCTCGCCGGTACGCCCGCAGCGGGGTACGACCATCTTGTGGGGCTTTTCCGAGACGACCAGGCCCGCGGCCTGCAGATCGGCCAGAACCGCCTTGCGCGCAGCGTAGCGATCGAGACCGCGGTATTTCGCGGGCGCGTCGTCGCTGATCGTGGCGTCGAGGTTCAGGATCGAAATCGCCGCCAGGCGGTGCCGCTGGCCGATCGCCCAGTCGTTGAAGTCGTGTGCGGGCGTGATCTTCACGACGCCGGTGCCGAATTCGCGGTCGACGTAGTCGTCGGCGATCACCGGGATCTCGCGGTCGGCGAGCGGCAGGCGCACGCGCTTGCCTACGAGCGCGCGATAACGCTCGTCGTCCGGGTGCACGGCGACTGCGGTGTCGCCCAGCATCGTTTCGGGCCGCGTGGTCGCGACGATCACCGATCCCGAGCCGTCGGCCAGCGGATACGCGAGCTCCCAGAGCTTCCCCTGCTCCTCCTCGCTGTCGACCTCGAGGTCGGAGACCGCGGTCATCAACTTGGGATCCCAGTTGACCAGGCGCTTGCCCCGGTAGATGAGCCCGTCCTCGTGGAGGCGCACGAAGGTCTCGCGCACGGCGGTCGACAGGCCTTCGTCCATCGTGAAGCGCTCGCGCGACCAGTCGGCGGCCGCACCCATGCGCCGCATCTGGTGGGTGATCGTCGAGCCCGATTCCTCCTTCCACGCCCACACGCGCTCGGCGAAAGCCTCGCGGCCCAAGTCATGACGCGTCTGGCCCCTGGCCTTCAGCTGCTGCTCGACGACGATCTGGGTCGCGATGCCCGCGTGGTCGGTGCCGACCTGCCACAGCGTGTTGTCGCCGCGCATCCGGTGATAGCGGATCAGCACGTCCATCAGCGTCTGCTGGAACGCGTGGCCCATGTGCAGCGTGCCGGTGACGTTGGGCGGCGGCAGCTGGATGCAGTACGACGCGGCGCCCGGCGTCGAGGCCGGCTTGAACCAGCCGCGCGACTCCCACAGCGGATACCACTTCGCCTCGATGGCGTGGGGTTCGAAGCTCTTGGCGAGTTCCATGGGGCGCGGGAGAGGGAAAAGCCTGAAATTGTAGCGGATGCGCCCCCTCACCCGGTCTCGCGCAACTTCCCGACCGCGTACTCGGCCATCGCAAGCGACGCGGTGAGCCCCGGCGACTCGATGCCGAAGAGGTTGACGAGCCCCGCGACGCCATGCTCGCGCGGGCCATCGATGACGAAATCGCGCGCGGCCTCGCCGGGCGCCTGGACCTTGGGGCGGATGCCTGCGTAATCGGGGATCAGCGCGCCATCGGGCAGCGCGGGCCAGTAGCGGCGGATGGCGGGATAGAAGCGTTCGGCGCGTGCGGGATCGACCGCGTAGTCGATCGCATCGATCCATTCGACGTCGGGCCCGAAGCGCGCCTGGCCGCCGAGGTCGAGCGTCACATGGACGCCCAGGCCCGCCGCTTCGGGGATCGGATAGACCAGTCGCGAGAACGGCGAGCGCCCGGAGAGCCGGAAATAGTTGCCCTTGCACAGGTACGCCCGCGGTATCGATATCCCCGGCAGGCCGGCGATCGAGTGCGCGACGCGCGGGGCGTCGTGGCCGGCGCAGTTGACGACGCTGCGCGCGCACAGCGTCATGGGCTCGGCACCGCCGATGACGAGCCCGATGCCATCGCCGGTCACGTCACCGCCGACGAGGGGGCTGCCGAACGCGAACACCGCCCCCGCGTCGCGCGCATCGCCTTCCAGTGCCAGCATGTACTGGTGGCTGTCGACGATGCCGGTCGACGGCGAATGCAGCGCTGCGACGCAGGACAGCGCGGGCTCGAGGGCGGCGGTCGCAGGCGCGTCGAGCAGCACCAGATCGTCGACGCCGTTCGTCCTCGCCTGCGCATCGAGGCGGCCGAGTTCCCCCAGCTGATCCCCGCCGGTGGCGACGATCAGCTTGCCGCAGCGACGATGCGCAACGCCGTGGTCGACGCAGTAGGCGAAGAGGCGCTCGCGCCCGGCGACGCAGAGCCGCGCCTTCAGCGAGCCGGGCGGATAGTAGATGCCCGCGTGCAGCACTTCGCTGTTGCGCGCACTGGTGACGGTTCCGATCGCATCCGCAGCCTCGACCACGACCACTTCGCGGCCGGCGCGCGCGAGCTCGCGCGCCACCGCCAGCCCGACCACTCCTGCGCCGACGACGACGCTGTCGACCTGATCCATGCCGCCGCGCGCGTCAGGCGGCCAGCGGCTCGTTGGCAGCCACGCCGCGATCGACGCTGCGCCCGACGGCAGCGGCGACAGCGTCGAGCTTCGCCATCAGCGACGCGAACTCGTCGATCGCCAGCGCCTGGTCGGCGTCGCACCAGGCCTCCGTGGGGCAGGGATGCACTTCGATCAGCAGCGCGTCGGCGCCCGCGGCGACCGCGGCGCAGGACAGCGCCGGCACCATCCAGGCCTTGCCGCCCGCGTGCGACGGATCGACGATCACCGGCAGGTGCGTCTCCTTCTTCAGCACCGCGATCGCCGTCACGTCGAGCACGTTGCGATACGCGGTCTCGAAGGTCCGGATGCCCCGCTCGCACAGCATGATCCGGTGGTTGCCGCCGGCAGCGACGTATTCGGCGGCCATCAGCCATTCGCCGATGGTCGCGCTCATGCCCCGCTTGAGGATCACCGGCACGTCGACCTTGCCGACTTCCTTCAGGAGATCGAAATTCTGCATGTTGCGGGTGCCGATCTGGATGACGTCGACCTTGTGCTCGAGGAAGGTGTCGAGCATGCGCACGTCCATCAGCTCGGTGACGATCGGCAGGCCGTGGCGCGACGCCGCATCCTTCAGCATCGTCAGGCCTTCGATGCCCTTGCCCTGGAAGGCGTAGGGACTGGTGCGCGGCTTGAACGCGCCGCCGCGCATCAGTCGCGCGCCCGCGGCCGCCACGCCGGCCGCCGCCGCTTCCATCTGCGGCACGGTCTCGACCGAGCAGGGTCCCGCGATCACCTGCACCGCGGCAGCGCCGATGCGCGCTCCGCGGACGTCGACGACGGTGCTCGCCTTGTGCCACTCGCGCGCGACGAGCTTGTAGGGCTTCAGGATGTGCATCGAGCGCTCGACCCCGGGCAGCGGGTCGAACATCTCGGGGTCGAGCTTGCGCTCGTCGCCGACGGCGCCGATCAGCGTGCGCTCGGTGCCGCGCGAGATGTGGACGTCGAGCCCGTGGGCCCGGATCTTGGCTTCCACGGCGGCGATTTCGGCGTCGCCGGCGTCGGGCTGCATGACGATGATCATGATGGATCTTCCTTTCCGGTGCTTGAAAAAGCATCGGGCGGCCTTTTCAGGGGCCGCCCGATGCGCTGTGTTCTGTCTGCTGTCGTTGCTATGCGCGCGCGCGGCCCTCGGAGAAGTCCCTAAAGTAGAAATAGCCCACGTACCAGGTCGTGCTACGGAGCGACGGCGCAAGTGCCTTGGCGTGCATGAAGGGCAGTGTATCAGGATTTGCCGGCGGCGCAACCGGAGGGCGGGACCGACCCGCGGACGGATCAGGGGTGCCGGCTGCGCCAGCTGTCGATCTCGCGCTCGATCGCTTCGGCGACGTAGCTGCGCACGAGCTCGCCCACCTGCCGGTTGATCGTGTCGACGAGCTCTGAGCTCGCGCGGGCGACGATCGGTTGCAGCCGCGCCCCGAGCTGCTCGCGCAGTCCGGTGTCGGTGAACAGGTCCAGCCGCTGCATGACCTGCGCCCGGATCTCGTCGGCGAGGGCGCCCCAATCGGGCGGCGCACGGTCGGCCTCGGGCATCGGTGCGGGCGTCGAGGCCGGCTCGCCGCCCCAGTCCCGGTCGCCGGGTGAGAATTCGGGGAAGGCATCCTTCGCATCCACCGCTGCCGGCGCGTCGATCCCGTCGAGGATCGGCTCAGGGATGGCGCCCCCCTCCACCGCCTCCGGACTCTCGATGCCCTGTTGCGGCATGGCGACAGGCGCGTCGGCATCGACCGGCGGGATCTCGAGGATGAACTCCTCGTCGACCAGAGCGGCGGGGAGCGACGACGCGGTGGCCGCAGTGGCGACCGGGCCCGTCGTCGCTTCCGGTACCTCTGGGCTCGCGGGCACCTCAGGGCTCGCCGGCACCCCCGGGGCCCCGGGGCCCGCCGCACTTGCTGCTTCCTCCGGGACGAGCGGCTCCAGCGCCGCCTCGGACGGAGCGGCGTCCGCGACCCCGCCCGGCGCGACGATCGCGACCGCGTCGGTCAGCACCGGCAGGTCGGAGAGCGTGTCCAGGGAGATCGGATCGGCGTCGGCCGTCACGTCGGGCAGGACCACCGTCGGCACCAGCGGCGTGCCCGCGTCGACCGCGAGCGCATCGGTCAGCGTCGGCACGCCGTACCGTTCCGCCGACGTGGCGGTGTCGCCGGCCAATGTCGCGCCGTCGCCGGCCAGCGTATTGCCGCTGGCGTCCCGGTATTTGCCGCGCCTGCGATTGCGGCGCATCAGCGCATCTGCCTGTCGAAGGAGGTCTCGCGCCGACGGCATCTAGTCGCGGCTCGAGAGCTTGTGCGTGCGCAGCTCGTAGCCGCGCTCCCGGTAGAAACGGAACCGCGTGCGGCCGGCGAGCACCTGCGCGTCGTCTTCACCGACGATCTCGACCAGGCGCTCGAAGCGGCTGAAGAACGGCGGAGGCTCGGCACGCAGGTTGATCAGCACCGCGGCGGGACCCGAGTGCTCCAGCGACTCGTCGATCAGCACCGGCGTTTCGGCCGCGGTCGGACTGTCGAGCCGGCAATGCGGTATGAATCCGACCTGCGGTTCCTGCCACAGCAGCCGGTCCAGCGCTCCGGTCGTCTCGGCATCGGGCGTCAGGACCCGCACCGACCCGTGCTGCCGATACGCCTTGACGACGATCCGCGCGACGGTCCGCAGCGGGTCCGCGACGTGGGCGTAGAAATCGATCGCCGTCATCGCTCAGGCAGCGAATTCATGGGCCAGGATCCAGGTGGCGAGCATGGGCACCGGACGCCCGGTCGCGCCTTTTTCCTTGCCCTCCTTCCACGCGGTGCCCGCGATGTCGAGGTGCGCCCAGTCGTATTTCTTGGCGAAGCGCGAGAGGAAGCACGCCGCGGTGATGCTGCCGCCTGGTCGCCCCGCGATGTTCGCGAAATCGGCGAAGTTGCTCGCAAGCCCTTCCTGGTAATCCTCCCACAGCGGCAGCTGCCAGCCGCGATCGTAGGCATCGTCACCGGCGGCGAGGAGCGCCCGGGCGAGGGTGTCGCTGTTGCTGAACAGGCCGCTCGCCACATGGCCGAGCGCAATGACCATCGCTCCGGTCAGCGTGGCGATGTCCACCACGGCCTCGGGCTCGTAGCGTTCGGCATAGCTCAGCGCGTCGGCGAGGATCAGGCGGCCTTCCGCGTCGGTGTTCAGCACCTCGACGGTCTGCCCCGACATCGTCTTGACGATGTCGCCGGGCTTGGTCGCTCGGCCCGAGGGCATGTTCTCGCAGGCCGGAATCAGGCCGACCAGGTTCAGCTTGGGCCTGAGCTCGGCGATGCTGCGAAACGCCCCCAGAACCGAGGCCGCACCGCACATGTCGAACTTCATCTGGTCCATGTCCGCGGCAGGCTTGATCGAGATGCCCCCGGTGTCGAACGTGACGCCTTTCCCCACCAGCACCAGCGGCTTCTGCTTCCGCTGCGCCTGCTCGTACTCGAGCACGATGAATCGCGGCGGCTCGTCGCTGCCGTTGGTCACCGACAGGAAGGACCCCATCCCCAGCGCCTCGATCTGCGGGCGCTCGAGCACCGTCACCTTGACCTCGGGGAACTGCCTGGCGAGTTCCTGCGCGCGCTCGCCGAGGTAACGCGGCGTGCAGACGTTGCCGGGCAGGTTGCCGAGATCCTTGGCGAAATCCATCCCGTTGGCGATGGCCAGCCCCCGCGCGGCAGCGGCTTCGCCCGCGGTGAGGTCGGATCGCTGCGGAACCGACAGGGTCAGCTTGCGCAGCGGGCGGCGGACTTCGGCCGGCTCGCTTTTCATCTGCTCGAAGCGGTAGACGGCATCCATCGCGACGACGACCGCGTGCTCGACCCGCCAGGCCACCTCGCGACGCTTGACCTTTTCCTCGGTCAGGTAGATGACGGCTTCGTAGGAGCCGGTTTCGTTGAGGAGCTTGACCGCGCTGCGGATCGCCTGGCGGAACTCCTTGTCGCGGAAATCGCGCTCCTTGCCCAATCCGATCAGCAGCACCCGGTCGGCGAGTGTGCCGCGGACGTTGTGCAGCAGCAGCGTCGCGCCGAGCTTTCCTTCCATGTCGCCGCGCCGGATGATTTCGCTGATGTACCCGTTCGAAGCCCGATCGATCAATTCGGCCGACAGCGAAAGCTTGCGATTGTCGAACACGCCGACGACGACGCAAGCGCTACGCTGCTTCTCGGGACTGCCGCTTTTTATGGTAAATTCCATCGTGCTCCTCGGATTTCGTCGCTGACGTTTTTGTGCCACGAGGGCCAGTCCTGCGCATTATCGGCAAAACGCCGTAAAAAAGTCAAAATTTTCCAGCCGTCATGATTTTCCGGCGCAGCCTCGTCCGCGAACTGACGGCCACCGCGATCGGGCTGTTCCTGGTCCTGCTCGCCATACTGTTCACCAATCTGGTGCTGCGGTTGCTGGCCCGCGCGGCCGGCGGCAGCGTGGCTCCCGAAGGCATCCTGGCGCTGCTGGGATTCAATGCCCTCTTTTATTTCAATATCCTGCTGTCGGTCGCCCTGTTTCTGACCGTCCTGCTGACGCTTTCGCGCTGGTATCGCGACAGCGAGATGATTGTCTGGTTTACGTCGGGCCAGTCGCTGGTCGCGTGGCTCGGGCCGATTCTGCTTTTTGCCGCGCCGTTCCTGGTCGCGATCGTCGTCCTGTCGCTGTACCTGTCGCCGTGGGCCGAGCAGCGCAAGATCGAGTTCGAGCAGCAGCTGAAGTCGCGTGACGACATCTCGCTGGTGACCCCAGGGCTGTTCCGCGAATTCCCGCGGGCCAACCTGGTCGTGTTCGTCGAGAGCATCAACCCGCTCGACAACACCGTGCGCAACGTCTTCCTGCACAGCATCGAGGACAACCAGGATTCGACGACGGTCGCCGCGCGCGGCAAGATCGAGGACATGCCCAACGGCGACCGCTTCATCGTCCTCGAGCACGGCCGGCGCTACCAGGGAACGCCGGGGACCGCCGACTATCGCGTCGTCGAGTTCGAAAGCCTCGGACGGCGCATCGAGCCCAACGAGGTCCGCGCCCTGCCGACGTCGACCAAGGCCCTGCCGACACCCGCACTGATCGCCGCCGACGACCGCGTCGACCGCGCCGAGCTTTTCTGGCGGATCTCGGTCCCGATCTCGGCACTGGTGCTGACGCTGCTCGCGATCCCGCTGGCCTACGTCAATCCGCGGATGGGCCGCTCGTTCAACTTCTTCGCGGCGATGTTCCTGTACATGCTCTACAGCAACTGCCTGAACATCGTGCAGAGCCTGATCGCCCAGGGGCGCCTCGATTTCTGGGCGGGACTCGTGCTGCCGCACCTGATCGCCCTCCTGGTCGTCGTCGTCCTGTTCCGCCACCAGCTGTCGGTTGCCGGATTGTTCGCGCGCTTGCCCCGCCGCGCGGCGGCCCGGGCCGCCTGACGACCCGCCCGATGAAGACGCTGCAGCGCTACATCGGTCGTGACGTCCTGCTCTCGACGTTGCTGATCTTCGTCGCGCTGCTCGCGCTGTTCGCGTTCTTCGACCTGATCCACGAGCTCGGCGACGTCGGCCGCGACAATTACACGATCAGCACCGCACTGCTGTACGTGATGCTCAATCTGCCTTCGCGCCTTTACGAGCTCTTTCCGGTGGCGGCGCTGATCGGCACCCTGTTCGCAATGGCGCAGCTCGTCGCCAACTCCGAGTACACGGTGATGCGGGCCTCGGGCATGTCCCTCGCGCAGGTCGTCTGGGCGGTGCTGCGGGTAGGCATTCCGCTGGCGCTGGCGACGTTCCTCGCCGGCGAGTACGTCGCGCCCCCCGCGGAGCGCATCGCGCAGACGGTGCGCTCGGCCGGCCACGGCGGTGCTGCGCAGGTGGTCGCGCAGCAGTTCACGTCGGGCTTCTGGTTCAAGCAGGACCTGACCTTCGTCAACATCCGGACCGTGCTCGCCGACATGACGCTGCTTGGGGTGCGGATGTACGAATTCGGCGACGACCTGCGGCTGAAAACCGTGCGGATCGCGCAGTCGGGGACCTTCATCGGCAACGGGGAATGGAAGCTCGACGACGTCAGGACGACCGAGATCGGGCCCGACCGGACGCGCGTGACCGCCGTACCGACCTACGTCTGGAAGACGGTGCTGCGTCCCTCGATCCTCGACGTGTACCAGGTTGCGCCGGAGCGGCTGGAGCTCGGCGCGCTCTACGACAACATCCGGGTCCTCAGCAAGAATGCGCAGAAGACGTCGCGCTTCGAGATCGCGTTCTGGAACAAGATCTTCTACCCGGCCGCCGTGCTGGTGATGATGATCCTCGCGCTGCCGTTCGCGCATTTCCAGCGCCGCCAGGGAGGCGTCGGCTTCCGCATCTTCGCAGGGACGATGATCGGGCTCTCGTTCTTCCTGCTCGGGCGGCTGTTCTCGAACCTCGGGGTGCTCAACGACTGGCCGCCGATCTTCTCCGCCGTGTTCCCGCTCGCGTTCTTCACCGCGATCGCGGTCGCGATGATGTGGTGGACCGAACGGCGGTAGCTGCGCCGAGCGGAGCGATGCGGGTGAGGGGGTGAGGGCCTGGGTGAGGGACGAAAAAAACCCCGCTCGGCGCCGCCGGCGGGGTTTTGCGTGTGCTGCCGATCGCGGCGCGGGTCAGGCGCCTGCGGCCGGAACGACGTTGGCGTACTTGTGCTGGCGCTCGCCCTTCACGCGGAAGGACACGGTGCCGTCGACCAGCGCGAACAGCGTGTGGTCCTTGCCGACGCCGACGTTCTCGCCCGCGTGGATCAGCGTGCCGCGCTGGCGGATGATGATGCCGCCGGCACGGATCGCCTGGCCGCCGTAAACCTTGACGCCGAGGCGCTTCGACTCCGAATCGCGGCCGTTCCGCGAACTGCCGCCTGCCTTTTTGTGTGCCATGAGTTATGCCCCTCAGCCGACGATCGCGTCGATCTTGAGCTCGGTGTAGTTCTGCCGGTGCCCTTGATGTTTCTGGTAATGCTTGCGCCGACGCATCTTGAAGATCCGGATCTTCTCGCCGCGGCCATGCGCGACGACGGTGGCCTTGACGGTCGCGCCTTCTACCGTCGGCTTGCCGACGCGGACGCTCTCGCCCTCGCCGACCATCAACACCTGATCCAGGACCACTTCCGCGCCCACGTCCGCCGGTATCTGTTCTACCTTGAGTTTTTCGCCGGCTGCAACCCTGTATTGCTTGCCCCCGGTTTTTACGACCGCGTACATGTGGAGACTCCTGTGGATTCCGGTCCAAGCCCCGCACGGCTGCGCGCGCGGCTGGCCATCGCTCCCCGCCGAATGCGGGAAAGCTTTGGATTATAACGCCTTTCCGCAGTGCCAGACAACCGGGGAGCTCCCGGGCCGCGCCGAAAGCGTTGGGGCGGGTCGGTTCTCCGGTAAAATCTCCGGTTTTCGGGCGCGCCGCGGGAAATGCGGCCGCTGCCAAGCGCAAATGCGCCCTTTCCCCATCCTCCGCGACCCTGTGCGCCCCCTGGTGCCGTGACCGTCGATTTCCTCAAGCCCGTCATCGGCGCCGACATGGCCGAAGTCGACCGGGTGCTGCGCGACAGCCTGTCGTCCGACGTCGTCCTCATCCGGCGGGTCGCCGACTACATCATCGGCGGCGGCGGCAAGCGCCTGCGTCCAGCCCTGCTGCTGCTGGCCGCGCGCGCCTGCGGCTACGGCGGGCGCGACCACCACGTGCTCGCTGCGGTCGTCGAGATGATCCACACTGCAACGCTGCTGCACGACGACGTCGTCGATGAATCGGAGATGCGGCGTGGCAATGCGACCGCCAACGCGGCGTTCGGCAATCCGGCCTCGGTGCTGGTCGGCGACTTCCTCTATTCGCGCGCTTTCCAGCTGATGGTGGGCGTCGACCGGATGCGCGTGCTGGCGATCGTGGCCGACGCGACCAACACGATCGCCGAAGGCGAGGTGATGCAGCTGATGCATGCGGGCGACGCCGAGCTCGACGAGCGCGCCTACCTCGCAGTGATCGAGCGCAAGACGGCAAAGCTCTTCGAGGCAGCGGGCCGGCTCGGCGCGGTTCTCGGCGCCGCGACGCAGGCCCACGAGGATGCGCTCGCCCATTACGGCAGGCACCTCGGCGTCGCGTTCCAGATCATGGACGACGTCCTCGACTATTCGGGGCACGCGGAGGAGATCGGCAAGAACCTCGGCGACGATCTCGCCGAAGGCAAGATGACGCTGCCGCTGATCCGGGCGCTGGCCGTGGGCACTCCCGGCGAGGCGAGCGTCATCCGGCACGCGGTCTCCGGCGGCGGCCTCACCGATTTCGGGCCTGTCGTCACGGCACTGGAACGCAGCGGGGCACTGGCCTACGCCCGGGAGCGCGCGAGCACCGAAGCGGCCGCGGCCGCGGCCTGCCTCGACGGATTGCCGTCGACGCCGGCGTCCGCCACTCTGCTACAATTGTCGACTTTCGCGGCGCAGCGCACGTACTGAAACGGTACCTGCGATTCCCGGGCGCCGGGATCGGCAGCAAGCAGCAACCGGCAGAAACCAGGGCGGCGGGCAGCGCCTCCTTGCATCTGTCGGCAGGTTCCTGCAGCAATCGGGGTGTAGCTTAGCCTGGTAGAGCGCTACGTTCGGGACGTAGAGGCCGGAGGTTCGAATCCTCTCACCCCGACCATCGAATCATCCTCCCGCATTTCCGCCGCCTAAGGTCTCCCCTTATAATCGGCGTCGCGGCGCTCACCGGGCCCGCGCTCGTCAGGGAGGAACATC
>JAJXTF010000085.1 GCA_021784125.1 Pseudomonadota bacterium
CCAGGCCGACGACGCCGATGACGCGGGCGTCCCGGCGGAACGACGCGGCAGGGAGCGTATCCAAAGCGGGTGGAACTGCGTGTAAGGATGCGAGGGGCGGCAACCACTATAGCGCATGCGTCCCGCGCATCCCCGGGCAGCTGTACAGGGCCCTCACCGACCTTCGAGAGCGACGATCATGTCCGACAACGATCAATCCGGAAACCGCGCAGCCGGCTGCTGCAGCGTGCCCAGGTCCGACGCGCAACTGCGCGCCGAGCTGACCCCCGAGCAGTACCGGATCGCGCGCGAAAAAGGCACCGAGCGCGCGTTTACCGGCGAGTACTGGGACAACCACGCGCCGGGGACCTACCGCTGCGTCTGCTGCGGGGCGCCGCTGTTCTCGTCGGACACCAAGTACGACTCGGGAACCGGCTGGCCGTCTTTCTACGCGCCGATGGCCCCCGACCGCGTGCGCGAGGAGGTCGACATCTCGCATTTGATGCGCCGCACCGAGGTCGTCTGCGCGGCCTGCAATGCGCATCTCGGTCACCTGTTCCCCGATGGCCCCGAGCCGACGGGCATGCGCTACTGCCTGAACTCGGCTTCGCTCAAGTTCGACCCGGAGGCCGGGAAATGACGTCGACCGCGAGGGCCAACGCGGCAAGGCGATCGACAATCGACGTTAAAAACAACGCCTAAGCCACTGTTTTCATGCGTATTTAATGACGCATAGAACAGAGAGGCGGCGCGCCGGAAAAAGGCTCAACCCGGGGCGAGGACGGTCGTCAGGAAGCGGCCGGCCGCGGCGAGTTCTTCGGGCACGGCCGAATGCTCCATCGCATAGCTGTGCCATTCGACGGGCCAGCCGCCCGCCTGCAGGACGTCGCGCGAATGCCCAGCCCAGGCGTAATGGATCACCGGGTCCTGGGTCCCGTGCGCCAGGAAGATCGGAACGTCGCGGTTGGCGGCGCTTGCTTCGGCGACGGCGTTCTCGGCATCGACCAGGTAGGTCGACAGCCCGACGATGCCGGCGAGCCGGGCGCCGTAGCGGATGCCCGCGTAGAGCGCGATCGCCCCGCCCTGCGAGAAACCGGCGAGCACCATCCGCGACGCCTCGATGCCGCGCGCGATCTCGCGTGCCTGCAATGCCGCCACCAGCGCCTGCGAGTGCCGCACACCCTCGAGGTCGGCGCGCTCGTTGAAATCCGCCTGCCGGATGTCGTACCACGCCCGCATGCGCATGCCGTTGTTGATCGACACCGGCATCACCGGCGCATGCGGGAACAGGAAGCGCACGCGCAGTCCGGCAGGCAGGCCGAGCATCGGCACGACCTCCGACCAGCCGCGGCCGTCGTCGCCCAGGCCGTGCATCCAGATCACGGCGGCGTCGGGATCCGCAGCGGTTTCGATTTCGATCGCGGGCAGCAGCGCTTCGGACATGATGGATTCGGGTGCGATGGATGGATCGATTCTACCTCGCAGCACGCACGCGCCCGACGGCGCGATAGAATCCTGCAAACGCCCGTCGAAGGGCGCGTCGAGGGGGACAACAGTTGCGTCGCACGACACGGCTGCGCGAATCGATCGCCGCGCCCGAAATCCTGGTGATGCCCGGCGTCCACGACGCACTGGGCGCGCGGCTCGCGGAGATGCAGGGCTTTGCCGCGGTCACGGCGGGCGGCTACGGCGCGAGCGCGACGCTGCTCGGTCAACCCGACTCGTCGCAACTGTCGCTGACCGAGATGTCGGAGATGTACTCGCGGCTGTGCGACGCGACCGACCTGCCGCTGCTCGCCGACGCCGACACCGGCTTCGGCAACGTCACCAACGTCACCCGCACCGTGCGGCTCTACGAGAAGGCGGGTGTTGCCGGACTCTTCATCGAGGACCAGGTCTTCCCCAAGCGCTGCGGCCACATGAGCGGCAAGGCCGTCGTGCCGGTCGCGGAATGGCTGGCCAAGATCAAGGCTGCGCTGGACGCGCGGCGCGATCCCGACCTCGTGATCATGGCGCGCAGCGACGCGCTGGCGGTCAACGGACTCGACGACGCGATCGAACGCGCCCAGCTCGCGCGCGAAGCCGGCGCCGACCTGCTGTTCGTCGAGGCGCCGACCGACGTCGGGCAGATGCGCAGGATCTGCGCCGAGATCCCCGGGCCCTGCCTCGCGAACAACGTCGAGACCGGGCGATCACCGCTGCTGCCGGCGGATGAATTGCAGCGGATCGGCTACGCAGCGGTGGTCTTTCCAGTCGCCGCCACCTACGCGGTCGCCTTCGCACTGCGCGAGCTCTTCGCGACGATCAGACGCACCGGGAGCACCGAGGAATTCCTGCCGCGGATGCCGAGCTTCGACGAATTCAACGACATCGTCGGCCTGTCGGCGCAGCGCAGGCGCGAGGCCGAATGGCAGGATTACGCCGAGTCGCTGGTCGAGCGACGTTCATTGACTGAAGGGGAGGAGAACCGATGATTCGCCGTTTCGTTGCTTCGATGGCCGCGCTCGCCTGCGCGGCATGCGCCGCCGCCGCGCTCGCCCAGCCGATCGTGATGCGCATTTCGCACCAGGTGCCGCCGGCGCACCACCTGTCGAAGATGCTCGCGGGCTTCGCGGCCGACGTCAAGGCGCGTACCCACGGCCAGGTCGACGTGCAGCTCTTCGGCTCCGAGCAGCTCGCCAAGGCCGGCGAGAACTTCCCGCAGGTCGCGCGCGGCAACATCGAGGCGGCGCTCTCCGTCAACTTCCAGTGGGGAACCACGATCCCCGAGATGAGCGTCACGCTGATTCCCTACGCGATGACCGACCTCGAGCGGATCAAGCGCTTCCCGAAGTCGGAACTGCGCCATTTCCTCGACCAGAAGCTCGAGCAGCGCGGCGTGCACAGCCTTGCCTGGCTCTACATCACGCGCGAGACGATCTTCACCTCGGGCAAGAAGCCGCTGGTCACGCTGGACGACTTCAAGGGGGTCAAGATCCGTGGGCTCAATTCGCTGACCGACCATGCGCTGACTGCGGTCGGCGCGGCGACCTCGGCGATGCCGGGATCCGAGGTCTACCAGGCGCTGCAGTCCGGCGTCCTCGACGCAGGCCTCACCGACCTGTCGGCCGCCTACAGCCGCAAGTACTACGACATCCAGAAATACGGCACTGTCGCCCCGTACTTCACGATCTTCTTCCACATGTACGTGAACCCGGCGTGGTGGGCCAAGCTCTCGCCGGAGAACCGCCAGACGATCGAGGCCGCCGCGGCGAAGGCCGAGCAGGATGCGTTCCCGATCACCGAGGCGACCGCCGCCGACGCGCTGACGCAGCTGCGTGCCAAGGGCATGGTGCTCCATGTCCAGACACCGCAGGAAGAGGCGACGTGGAAAGCGGCCATGCAGAAGCCGGTGATCGACGCCTTCCTGAAATCCGCGCCACAGGACGGGCAGAAGACCATCGATCTGATGAAGGCGCTCTGAGTCGCAGGGACGGCGGCAGGGACCACCGGGGCCGCGGCGCGCGTAACTCATGTCTTCGCTCGAGCGTTGGATGCGCGTCCTGGCCCGAATCGGCTTGGCGCTGGCCGCGGCTGCCCTGCTCGTCTCGCTCGTCACCATCGGGTATTCGGTGGTGATGCGTTACGTCTTCGGGGCGCCGGTCGCGTGGACCGACGAGCTCGTCGGCTACCTGCTGGTCGCGAGCGTGATGCTCGCGGCCGCAGACGCAATGTTCGAGGGCGAGCACATCAGCGTCGACATCATCACCGAGCAGCTCGCCGCGCGCGGCAGGAAGCTTGCCTACCTTGTCGGGCTGGCGGCAGTCGCGGCGACCGCGCTGCTGCTGCTGGTCGAGGGGCTGCGCACCGTCGAGTTCTCGCGCATGGTCGGCCTGCGTTCCAACGGTTATCTCGCGCTGCCGCTGTGGATGCCGCAGCTCTTGATACCTGCAGGCGCCCTGCTGCTGCTGCTGGCCGCCGTCATCGCTTTCCTGCGCGGCCTGCGCGAAGGGGTGCCGCAGCGCAAGGACCCGATGCCACCGGCCGGCCTCGAATAGTGCGGGCATCGCCAGGCAGAGCGGCAGCAGATGGGCGACGCGCGCAGCGCGTCGCGCCGCATTCCCGATGCAGTTCGCGCTGATCCTCGTCGGGCTGGTCGTCGTGCTCGCGACCGGCGTGCCGGTGTTCGCCGGGCTCACCCTGTTCGCGACGGCGGTCCTCTACGCGCACGAAGGGCACCTCGGAGGCCTGGGCGATTTGGTGTTCGGCGAGCTCGACACCTACCTGCTGGTCGCCATTCCGCTGTTCACGCTGATGGCGCAGTTCATGATCCGCGGCAAGGTCGTCGACGACCTGTTCGGGGCCGCGCATGTGCTGACGCGGCACCTGCCCGGCGGCCTCGGGGTCGCGACCGTCGCCGCGTGCACGGTTTTCGCCGCCATTTCCGGGTCGAGCGTGGCGACCGCGCTGACCATCGGCGCCGCCGCGATCCCGCTGATGATCCGCTACGGCTATCCGGCGCGCGTCGCCTACGGCGTCGTCGCCGCCGGCGGAACGCTCGGCATCCTGATCCCACCTTCGGGGCCGATGGTGCTCTACGGCGTCGTGTCCGACACGTCGATCGGGGCGCTGTTCATGGCCGGGGTGGTGCCCGGGCTGATGCTCGCGGTGATCTTCGCCGTCTACTGCATGAGCGCCGCGGCCTTCGGATCGGCGGGATCGCTCAAGCGCGAGCCGCGGGCGTCCTGGCCCGAAATCGCCGCTGCACTGCGCCGCTCGTTCTGGGCGCTGCTGCTTCCGCTGCTCGTGCTGGGGGGCATGTATTTCGGCGTGTTCACGGCAACCGAGGCCGCGGCCATCGGCGCGCTGGGAGCGCTGGCGATTGCCATGCTCGTCTATCGCAACTTCACGCTTGCCGACCTGTGGCGCTCCGCCGAGGATGCCGCGCGCAACACCGCGATGCTGTTCATGATCCTCGTCGCCGCCGCAATCCTCGGCAACGTGCTGACCAAGCTGCGCATCCCGAATCAGATGGTCGACGCGGTGCTGCACTACGAGGTGTCGCAGATAGGTTTTCTGTGCGCGGTGATGGCGCTGATCTTCGTGCTGGGAATGTTCCTCGAAACGATCTCGATCATACTGATCACCACGCCGGTGGTGCTGCCGGTGCTCACGGCGCTCAAGATCCATCCGGTCTGGTACGGCATCCTGCTGACGATCAACCTGGAGCTCGCGCTGATCACGCCGCCGGTGGGGATGAACCTGTTCGCGCTGAAGGCGATCACCCGCGCACCGCTGCGGGAGATCATCGTCGGGGTCGCGCCATACGTCGCGCTGCTGATCCTGGGGCTGGCGCTGGTGATCGGATTCCCCTCGATCGCATTGTGGTTACCGGGGACGATGAATTTCCGCTAACGCGGAGGCGTTGCCGCCGCCGGGCCGCGCTGCCCGCGCTCCCCGCGCGTTCCTCGCTGTTTTCCGCGCCTGCCGCAGGACAGGAGTAGCGCCGCCAGGTCTTCGGTGGCGCACCCGTGTCGACGCGCGCAGGCCGCGACGCGCATCGCGCCGACGTGTCCGGGGGCTGCGAACCGCCCTTGCGCCGCGCCCGTGGCAGTGCCTGCCGTCGCGGGTGGGGCGGCGAGCGGGCCCGACACGAACATATCCTGCAGGGTGTCCTCGAGCGACGCCGCACCGGGTCCCCGCCGGCAGGCGTTCACGGACTTCGGGTACGGCGCAAGGGCGGCCCGCAGCCACAAACACAAGCGAATTCGAGCCGTCGCGCGCAGACGATGCGTTCCCGCCCACGGCGCGTTCGTGGACGTCTCACCGCCTCGAGGCGTATCATCCGCGCCGAAACGATCGAGGCCACGAGCCTTCCGGTCAACGCGCTTCCGGGACCTATCCGGACGACTACGCGTCCAAAAGACACGAACCCTGCGGAGTTTCACCATGACCCCTGCCGGCACGAACGTCGCGCTGCGCGACGTCTCGCTCGATGACAAGTACGAACTCGGCTCGGGCCGGGTTTTCCTGACCGGCGTCCAGGCGCTGGTCCGCCTGCTGATCCTCCAGCGCGAGCGCGACAACGCGGCCGGCCTCAACACCGGCGGCTTCGTCTCGGGCTACCGCGGCTCGCCGCTGGGCGGCCTCGACCAGGCGCTGTGGAAAGCATCCAGGTTCCTCGACCGTGCGCGGATCAAGTTCCAGCCGGGCCTGAACGAGGACCTCGCGGCCACCGCGATCTGGGGCACGCAGCAGGTGACGATGTACCCGGGCGCCAAGGTCGATGGCGTGTTCTCGATGTGGTACGGCAAGGGTCCGGGTGTGGACCGCTGTGGCGACGTGTTCAAGCACGCGAACTTCGCCGGCACGTCGAAGCACGGCGGCGTGCTGGTGCTGGCCGGCGACGACCACGCGGCAAAGTCGTCGACGCTGCCGCACCAGTCGGACCACCAGTTCTCCGCGGCGATGATGCCGGTGCTCTATCCGGCATCGGTGCAGGACATCCTCGACCTGGGCCTGCACGGCTTCGCGATGAGCCGCTACTCGGGCTGCTGGGTCGGCTTCAAGTGCGTCTCCGACACCGTGGAAAGCTCGGCCTCGGTCGACGCCGACGCGAAGCACGTCGAGATCGTCGTTCCCGACGATTTCCCGCTGCCGCCCGACGGCCTGTCGATCCGCTGGCCCGATCCGTTCCTCGCCACCGAGGCGCGGATGCAGGACTACAAGATCTACGCGGCGCTGCACTACTGCCGTGTCAACAACCTGAACCGCATCGTCCTCGATTCGCCCAAGGCCCGGCTCGGCATCATCACCAGCGGCAAGAGCTACCTCGACGTGCGCCAGGCGCTCGATGACCTCGGCATCAGCGAGGCCGACGCGGCCGAGATCGGCATCCGGGTGTTCAAGGTGGCGATGCCCTGGCCGCTGGAGCCCGACGGCGTGCGCCACTTCGCCGAGGGCCTCGAAGAGATCCTGGTCGTCGAGGAGAAGAGGCAGATCGTCGAGTACCAGCTCAAGGAGCAGCTCTACAACTGGCGCGACGACGTGCGTCCGCGCGTCGTCGGCAAGTTCGACGAAAAAGGCGAATGGGTGCGCCCGCACGGCGACTGGCTGCTGCCGCCCCACGCCGAGCTGACGCCGGCGATGATCGCGCGCGTGATCGCGCAACGGATCGCGCGCCTCGACCTGCATCCAAAGCACGCCGAGAAGATCCGCCAGCGCGTCGACTTCATCAACCAGAAGGAACGCGCGCTCGCCAGGCCAAAGATCAGCCTCGCGCGCATCCCGTACTTCTGCTCGGGCTGCCCGCACAACACGTCGACCAACGTGCCGGACGGCAGCCGCGCGACGGCGGGCATCGGCTGCCACGTGATGGCCATCTGGATGGATCGCAGAACGTCGACGTTCACCCACATGGGCGGCGAAGGCGCGCCGTGGATCGGCCAGGCGCCGTTCACCGAGGATAAGCACATCTTCGCCAACCTGGGCGACGGCACCTACTACCACAGCGGGCTGCTCGCCATCCGCGCCGCGGTGGCCGCAGGCGTCAACATCACCTACAAGATCCTCTACAACGACGCCGTCGCGATGACCGGCGGCCAGCCGGTCGACGGGCCGATCTCGCCCGCCGACATCGCGCGCCAGTGCGCGGCCGAGGGGGTCACCAGGATCGTCGTCGTCAGCGACGAACCCCACAAGTACCCGCAAGGCTATTTCGCACCCGGCATCGAGATCCATCACCGCTCCGACCTCGACGCCGTGCAGAAGACCCTGCGCGAGGTCACCGGCACGTCGATCCTGCTCTACGACCAGACCTGTGCGGCCGAGAAGCGCCGCCGGCGCAAGCGCGGCAAGTTCCCCGATCCGGCCAAGCGCGTGGTCATCAACGAGCTGGTCTGCGAAGGCTGCGGCGATTGCGGGATCAAGTCGAACTGCGTGTCGGTGGCGCCCGTCGAGACCGAGTTCGGCCGCAAGCGGACGATCGACCAGTCGTCGTGCAACAAGGACTACTCCTGCGTCAACGGCTTCTGTCCGAGCTTCGTCACCGTCGAAGGCGGCCAACTGCGCAAGCCGAAGAAGGCCGACGCTGCCGATTTCTCACAGCTGCCCGAGCCGATGCACGCCTCCGCCGCCCAGCCCTACGGCATCCTGGTGACGGGCATCGGCGGCACCGGCGTGGTGACCATCGGCGCCCTGCTCGGCATGGCCGCGCACCTCGAAGGCAAGGGCGTGTCGGTGCTCGACATGACGGGCCTCGCGCAGAAGAACGGCGCGGTGGTCTCGCACGTGCGCATCGCCGCGGCCCCCGAGCAGCTGCACGCAACTCGCATCGCTGCGGGTGAGGCGAAGCTGGTGCTGGCCTGCGACATGCTGACCGGCGTGGGCGAGGAAGCGCTCGCCAAGATGCAGAAAGGCGTCACCAAGGCGCTGGTCAACACTGCGCTGGTGATGCCCGCGCAGTTCACGCGCGATCCCGATCTCGCCTTTCCCACCGGCTCGATGGAGCAGGAGATCAAGGACGGTGTCGCCCCCGGCGATGCCGAGTTCCTCGATGCGACCAAGCTCGCGACCGGGCTGATGGGCGACTCGATCGCGACCAACCTGTTCATGGTCGGTTACGCCTACCAGCGCGGCCTGCTGCCGGTGGGCGAGGCCGCGATCCTGCAGGCGATCGAGCTCAACGGCGCGGCCGTCGAGTCGAACCGGCAGAGCTTCAACTGGGGCCGGCTCGCCGCCGTCGCACCCGACAAGGTCGCCGCGGCCGCGATCGCGATCGCCAAGCCGGAATCGCAGCGGCTGTCGGAATCGCTGGACGAGTTGATCGAGCGTCGCCGCGCGTACCTCACCGATTACCAGGACGCAGCCTTTGCTGCGCGCTACACCGATCTGGTCGCCCGGGTGCGCGCAGCCGAAGCGGTCAGGCAACCCGGAAGCAGCGATCTCACCGAGGCCGTCGCGCGCTACTACTTCAAGCTGCTGGCCATCAAGGACGAATACGAGGTCGCGCGCCTGTACACCGGAGCGGACTTCGTGTCGCGGGTCGCGGCGCAGTTCGAGGGCGACTACAAGCTGCGCTTCCATCTCGCTCCGCCCGTGCTCAACAAGCCGGATGCGACGACCGGCGTGGCGAAGAAGTCGACCTACGGTCCGTGGATGATGTCGGCGTTCCGCGTGCTCGCAAAGCTGAAGGGCCTGCGCGGCGGGCCGCTCGACGTGTTCGGCCGGACCGCCGAGCGCAAGGCCGAGCGCGCGCTGATCACTCAGTACGAAACGCTGGTCGACGAACTGCTGGGGAAACTCGCTGCCGGCAACCACGACCTCGCAGTCGAGCTCGCGTCGGTTCCTGAGCACATCCGCGGTTACGGGCACGTCAAGGCGCGGCACATCGCGGATGCGAAAGCGCGCGAGGCGGTGCTGCTCGAGCGCTTCCGCCGCGGTCCCGAAGCTGCGGCGCTGCCTCGGACGGCTGCGGTCGCCGCCGACTGACCCTCGACTCGCGGCGCCCCCACCCGCTTCCGGGAGAGGGCGTGAAGCTAGCGGCGGGCGAGCGCCTGGGCGTTGTAGTAGAGATTGGCCGAGCGCGCGCCGGAGCGGCAGAATGCGAGCACCGGCTTGGGCAGGCGCTCGAGCAATTCGTGCATCTGCGCGATCTGCGCGGGATCCTGGTAGCCGGAGCGCACCGGGAGGAACACGTACTCGACACCGGCGGCGCCGGCAGCGTCGTGAATCGCCTGCGACGTAGGCTGCGCCGGCCCGCCTTCGAAATCCGGCCGATTGTTGATCACGCTGCGAAAGCCCGCAGCCACCGCCTGCGCGACATCGGCCGGGCCGATCTGCCCTGCAACCGCGAAATCGTGCGTCAACCACTTGAATGCCAATGACACGTCGTCGACCCTCCGTCTGATGTCCATCGCGCAGCCGCGGCATCGTCCGCGGCCTGCAGCGCAAACCATTCATCCGCGAGCGAGCATCGCTAGCGACCGAGCAGGCGATAGAACCACGCGAGACCCTCGGTGGTTCCGTGGGCCGGCCGGTACTCGCAGCCGACCCAGCCGTCGTAATTCAATTCGTCGAGCAGCCTGAAGATCCAGGCGTAGTTGATCTCGCCGACATCGGGCTCGCCACGATCGGGGACCCCGGCGATCTGGATGTGGCCGATGTGCGGCAGCCAGCGCCGCAGCTTCACGGTCAGGTCGCCCTCGACGATCTGCGCGTGATAGAGGTCCATCTGCACCTTCAGGTTCGGCGCGCCGACCTCGGTCCGGATCGCGTGCGCCTCGGCCTGCGTCGTCAGCAGGTAGCCCGGCATGTCGCGAGGATTGATCGGTTCGATCAGGACCGTCACGCCCTGCGCGGCGGCTTCCGTGCAGGCGTAGCGCAGGTTGCGCTGGTAGACCCGCAACCGCCGCTCACGCTCGTCGACGTCGGCATCCCGGGGCAGCACCCCCGCCATCACGTGCAGGCGCCGGCAGCCCAGCGCCTGCGCATACTGCAGCGCGGTGGCGATGCCGGCCGCGAACTCGTGCTCGCGCCCGGGCAGCGAAGCCAAGCCGCGCTCCCCGGCCTCCTGGTCGCCGGGCGGCGCGTTCATCAGCGCCACCTCGACCCCTGCCTCGCGTTGCGCCGCGACCACGTCCTTCAGCGGGTACGAATAGGCGAAGGCGAACTCCACCGCGCGAAATCCGGCCTGGGCGGCCTCGGCGAAGCGCTCGAGGAACGGGCCCTCGTTGAAGAGGAAGCTCAGGTTGGCGGCGAATCGAGGCATGCGGGCACCCAGGAGCGGACAGCATAGCGAATGCGGCGAGGGTGCAGCGTGCTGTCGTAAAACTGCAACATCGGGCGCACATCCGTCGGACGGATGCGGACGATTGCCTCACTGTGCACAAGACGGTGGAATTCCGGTGCAAATGCAGGTGATCGTTGCGCGATCTCGGCCCAAAACCCTGTTTTTGCACCGGTTTTGTTGGTCCAATCCTGTGCATGAAAAAAAGCTTGCACTCGCCGAATCGACCTACTATGCTTGGTGCTCAGGCCGTATCTGAACACAAGATGTAGTAGATTTTGATTCGCAAGCCAAATTTCGGGCGCCACGCTGGGCGCCCCGGTGCCGGCTGCGGAGGGCCGACGCCAGACCCCGGGTTCTTGCCCGGCGGGCCGCGGCGACCGCGGCGATGCGCAAATCGCATCACTTCCGGCAAAACAGCGACTCACAGCCACAAACAACAAGCTTCACACAGGAGTGCTTCCCATGCAGATTGCGACGACGTCCGCTTCACCCAGCCCCATGCCGCCTCGGGACCTGATCGTGGGTGAACCTGGAAGTCCGGTCGCAAGCAGCAGTGATCCGCGGTTCGCGCAATTCAAGGTCATCCGGCGCAACGGCTCGGTCGTCGGCTTCGAGCCGGCGAAGATCAC
>JAJXTF010000086.1 GCA_021784125.1 Pseudomonadota bacterium
GCGAGGACTACGACGAATGGGCGGCCCAGGGCAATCCGGGCTGGGGCTGGGACGACGTGCTGCCCTGGTTCCGCCGGCTCGAGCACAATGTCCGCGGGGAGAGCGAATACCACGGTGCGAGCGGACCCCTGTGGGCCTCCGACATCGGCGCGCCGCACCCGCTGGTCGAGGCGATGATCGCGGGCGCGGGCGAGCTGGGCATCCCCCGCAACGACGATTTCAACGGCGCGCGTCAGGAAGGCGCGGGCTACTACCAGCTGACGACCCGCCGCGGCCGGCGCTGCTCGACGGCGGTCGCGTATCTCCGGCCGGCGCGCGGCCGCCCGAACCTGCGCGTCGAGACCGAGGCGCAGGCGACCCGCGTGCTGTTCGAAGGCACCCGGGCAAGCGGCGTCCGCTACCGCCACGGCGGCAGCGACCATGACGCCTCGGCGCGCCGCGAGGTCGTCCTCGCCGCCGGCGCGCTGCAATCGCCGCAGCTGCTGCAACTGTCGGGCGTGGGCCCGGCGTCGCTGCTGCAGGCGCAGGGCATACCCGTGGTCAGGGCGCTCGAGGGCGTGGGCGCGAACCTGCAGGACCACCTGCAGGCCCGCGTGATCTTCCGCTGCACCCGGCCGATCACGACCAACGACCTGCTCGCCACCTGGCACGGCAAGCTCGCGCTCGGCCTCCAGTACGTGCTGGCGCGCCGCGGTCCGATGGCAGTCGGCATCAACCAGGGCGGAATCTTCGCGCGCGCGATGCCCGACGCGAAGCGCCCGGACATCCAGTTCCACTTCGCGACGCTGTCGTCCGACATGGCGGGCTCGCCGGTGCACCGGTTTTCCGGTTTCACGATGTCGGTGTGCCAGCTTCGCCCTTCGTCGCGGGGCAACGTGCGCATCCGCTCGACCGACCCGTTCGAAGCGCCGGCGATGCAGGCGAACTACCTGTCGACGGCCGAGGACCGCGCGACGCTGGTCGCGGGCATCCGCCTCGCACGGAGCCTCGCCGCGACCCGCGCGATGCGCCCGCTGGTCGCGGGCGAGTACCGGCCCGGACCCGAAGCCTTGACCGACGACGACCTGCTCGAGTTCGCGAGGAACACTGCCGGAACGATCTTCCATCCCAGCGGGACGACGAAGATGGGACCGGCGGCAGACCCGGCGGCAGTCGTCGATGCCGAGCTGCGCGTGCACGGCGTCGCCGGATTGCGCGTCGTCGATTGCGGCATCATGCCGAAGCTGGTGTCGGGCAACACCAACGTCCCGGTGGTGATGATCGCCGAGAAGACCGCCGCGACGATGCTCGGCACGGCGCATGATTGAGCGGCCGGCGCGACGCCGCCGACGGCCCTGCGCGGCGGCCGGGACGACGCGCCCCACTCCGGCATCCCCATACAAGGAGTCGACGCATGGCCTGCTGTCACGCTGATTTCGCAGCACTCGAGGGCAGCGACCGGGGATTCACCCTCGGCATGCCGACGTTCACCTTCGGCCCCGGCGTGCTTGCAGAGGCGGGCGACAACGCGGTGGAGCTCGGTCTGAAACGCGTCGCGCTGTTCACCGATCGGCGACTTGCAGCGGGCGAGCACGTCGCGAAGGTGAAGGCCTCGCTCGCGGCGGCGAAAGTCGATGCCATCGTCTACGACGAGGTCGAGATCGAGCCCGACGATCGCTCGCTGCAGGACGCGGCGCGCTTCGCGCGCGAGGCGAAGGTCGACGGCTACGTCTCGGTCGGCGGCGGCTCGGTCATGGACACCTGCAAGGCGGCGAACCTCTATGCGACGCATCCTGCCGAGTTCATGACCTACGTCAACGCGCCGATCGGCGCGGGCGCGCGGGTTCCCGGCCCGGTGAAGCCGCACATCGCCTGCCCGACGACGTCCGGGACGGGGTCGGAGACCACGGGCATCGCGATCTTCTCGCTGGCGTCGATCAACGCCAAGACCGGCATCATCTCGCGGCGCCTGATCCCGACCGTCGCGCTGGTCGACCCCGACGTCACGCGCTCGCTGCCTGCCAATGTCGTCGCGGCGACCGGCTTCGACTGCATGAGCCATGCGCTGGAGTCGATCACCGCCCGCCTCTACCCGCGCCGCCTCAACAAGGCGCAGGGCATCCTGCGTCCGGTGTCGCAGGGCGCCAACCCCTTCTCCGACGCGCTGGCCGTGCAGGCGCTCGACAGCGTCGGCAAGTACCTGATTCGCGCCGTGCGCGACGCTTCCGACACCGAAGCGAGGAGCGAGATGATGTATGCGGCGATGCTCGCCGGAATCGCCTTCAATGCGGCCGGCTGCCACCTGCCGCACGGCCTCTCCTACGCGGTGTCGGGGCTGGTCAGGGACTGGCACGTCGCCGGGTACCCCGAAGGCAAGACGCTGATACCGCACGGCATGGCGGTGGTGCTCAACAATCCCTCGGTGTGGCGGCACACCGCAGCTGCGCACCCTGAGCGCCACCTGCGCTGCGCCTGCGCGCTGGGCGCGGACACCCGCGGCGCGACCGATGCCGACGCCGGCGAGGTCCTCGCCGGCCGCGTGATCGGGCTGATGAAGGAGGCGGGGATGCCCAACGGCCTCGAGGCGCTCGGCTTCGGCGAGGGTCAGCTCGACGCGCTCGCGACCGGCGCGGAGCCGCAATACCGCGTGATCAAGAACGCGCCGATCGACGTCGGCAAGGACGAGATCAGGGCGCTGTTCCGGGCTGCGCTTCGGTACTGGTAGGCGCGAGCTCCCCGGGCGCCTGGCCTGCCGATTCCCCTGCGCCGGGCCCGGCAATGCGGGCGCCCGTGTCCGGCGCAGACTCGATGCGCCGCGCGGGCAGGCGGATCGCGAACGAGCTCCCCTTGCCGCGCTCGCTGTCGATCTCGAGCTGCGCCTGGTGGCGCAATACGACGTGCTTGACGATGGCGAGCCCCAGCCCGGTCCCGCCGGTGGCGCGCGAGCGGCTGCGGTCGACCCGATAGAAGCGCTCGGTCAGCCGCGGCAGGTATTCGGGCGCGATGCCGATCCCGGTGTCGCGCACCGCGAACACGCCGCTGCCGTCGGCATCGACGCGCCACGCGAGGACGATCGTCCCGCCGGGCGGCGTGTAGCGGATGGCGTTGCTGACCAGGTTGCCGAAGGCGCTCGCGAGCTCGTCGCGGCTGCCCTGGACGGTCGCGGCCTCGCCGATGTCGAGCGCGATCTGGTGCTGCCCCCGCGACAGCGCCTTCGCATCCGCCGACAGCTCGAGAAGCAGCGGCGCGATCGCGAAGCGCTCCTCGGCGAGCGGATTGTGCTCGCTCTCCAGCGCCGACAGCGTCAGGAGGTCGGCGACCAGGCGCTGCATGTTGCGGGCCTGTTCCTGCATCAGCTGCAGAAACCGCGTCCGCTGGTCCTGGTCGAGCTCCAGGTCCTGCAGCGTCTCGATGAAACCGCTGATGACCGTGAGCGGGGTCTTCAGCTCGTGCGACACGTTGGCGATGAAGTCGCGCCGCATCCGCGCCACCGCCTCGAGCTCGGTCACGTCGCGCGACATCAGGAGCTTCTGCTCGACGGCGAAAGGCACGAGTTGCAGCGCCAGCATCCGCCCGGCGTCCCGGCTCGACCCGACGACGATCGCCGTCGCGTAATCGCCGGCCTCGAGGTAGCGCAGGAATTCGGGCTGCCGGACCAGGTTGACGATCGGCTGGCCGCGATCGTGCGCGAGGTCGAGCCCGAGCTGCGCCTGCGCGCGGGGATTGGCCCAGTCGATCCGGTTGCTCGCATCGAGCGCGACGACGCCGTCGGGCAGCGCCGCGGCAACCTGCTGGAAGCGATCGATCACCTGGCGCAGGTCGCGCTCCTGCGCGGCGCGCGAGCGGGCGCGGCGATGCAGCGCCGCGAAGGTCTCGACCCAGGCCCCGCGGCCGTGCGGCACCGGCGCGTCGAGCGCCGCGCCCGCCCACTGCGTGACCTGGTCGAGGTTCCAGAGGTGATAGGCGACGATCGCTGCTGCACCGATGGCAAGGACGCCGAGCGCCACTGCGCTCCCGGCGACGACCAGTGTGACGAGCGTCAGCGCCGCGACGATCGAGGGTGCGACCAGGCCGCGCCGGACGACCGATCTCATCGCCGCGCGTCCTGACTCATGCGCCGATTCGCGCCTTCATCGCGGTGCCGCGAGACGGTAACCGCTGCCGCGGACGGTCTCGATCAGCGTGTCGGCGCCGAAAGGCTCGAGCGCTACCCGCAGCCTGCGGATGTGGACGTCGACGGTGCGCTCCTCGATGTAGACGTGGTCGCCCCAGACCATGTCGAGCAGCTGCGCCCGGCTGTGCACGCGCTCCGGGCGGGCGAGCATGAACCGCAGCAGGCGGAATTCCGTGGGGCCGAGCGGCACCTCGCGGCCGGCGACGGTGACCCGCTGCGTCACCGGGTCGAGTCGCAGCGGACCGGCCTCGAGCGGCTCCTGCGCCGCCTCGGGTGCGCGCCTGCGCAACACCGACTTGATCCGCGCCTTGAGCTCGCGCGGACTGAACGGCTTGGTCACGTAGTCGTCGACCCAGGCCTCGAGCCCGGCGACCCTGTCCGCCTCCTCTGAGCGCGCGGTGACCATGATGATCGGCAGCTCGCGGGTGCGGGGATTGCCGCGCAGCTCCTTCGCCAGCGCGAGGCCCGACTGGCCGGGAAGCATCCAGTCGAGCAGCACCAGGTCCGGCAACGCTTCCTTCAGCGACGCCTGCGCCGCCTCGGCATCGACGGCCGTCTTCACCCCGTACCCGGCGTCGGCGAGGTTGACCTTCAGCAGCTCGACGATCGCCGGCTCGTCCTCGACGACGAGGATCGTCGGCGTCATGGCTGCGCGATCTCGGCGCGGATCTCCTGCGCCGACGCATGCCTGACGTCCTTGCCCTTGACGACCTGGACCACGGCCTCGGCGATGTTCTTCGCGTGGTCGCCGATGCGCTCGATGGACTTCGCGATGAAGACGATTTCCAGCGCCGGCGTGATCGTGCGCGGATCCTCCATCATGTAGCTGACGAGCTGGCGCAGGATCGACGCGAACGCCGCGTCGATCGCCGTGTCGCGGTCGATGACCTCGGCGGCTGCCGCGACGTCGAGGCGCGCGAACGCGTCGAGTGCCAGGCGCAGCATCGACATCGCATTGCCCAGCGCCTGCGTCGCGTCGTAGTAGCGCACCCGCGCCAGCCGCGCGTTGCCGTAGGTCTCCGGGGCCTTGTAGGCGATCTTCTTGACCTCGTCGCCGATGCGCTCGAGGTCGTTGACGATCTTGCTGACGGTCAGGATCATCCGCAGGTCGACGGCCGCGGGCTGGCGCTTGGCGATGATCTGCGCGCACTGCTGGTCGATGGTGATCTGCAGGTTGTTGATCGCGACCTCGTTCTCGCCGACCGCGTCGAGGAGCTGGGCATCGTCCTCCTTCTCCAGCGCGGAAATGGCGCGCGTCAGCTGCTGCTCGACGACGCCGCCCATCGACAGGACGCCCGAGCGGATTGACTCCATTTCCGCGTCGAACTGCTTGTTGGTGTGGTCACTCATCTGGTTGCTCCGTTCGGGGTCCTGCGGCGGACGCGCATCGTCGTCCTAGCCGAAGCGGCCGGTGATGTAGTCCTCGGTCTCCTTGCGCGCGGGGCGCAGGAAGATCTGGTCGGTCTCGCCGAACTCGATCACCTCCCCCAGGTACATGTAGGCGGTGCGGTCGGACACGCGGGCCGCCTGCTGCATGTTGTGGGTGACGATCGCGATCGTGTAGTCGGCCTTGAGCTCGGAAATGAGCTCCTCGATCTTGGCCGTCGATATCGGGTCCAGCGCCGACGTCGGCTCGTCGAGCAGCAGCACCTCGGGTTTCACCGAGACGGCGCGCGCGATGCACAGGCGCTGCTGCTGGCCGCCCGAGAGCGCCATGCCGCTCTGCTTGAGCTTGTCCTTCGCCTCGTCCCACATCGCCGCCTTGGTCAGCGCCCATTCGACGCGCTCGTCCATGTCGCGCTGCGACAGCCGCTCGTAGAGGCGCACGCCGAACGCGATGTTGTCGTAGATCGACATCGGAAACGGCGTCGGTTTCTGGAACACCATCCCGATCTTGGCGCGCAGCAGGTTGAGGTCGGTCTTCGGATCGAGGATGTTCTGGCGATTGAACAGGATCTCGCCGGCCGCGCGCTGGTTCGGATACAGCGAGTACATGCGGTTCAGGGTGCGCAGCAGCGTCGACTTGCCGCAGCCCGAGGGCCCGATGAAGGCCGTGACGTCGCGCTCCGCGATGTCGAAGCTGACGTGCTTCAGCGCCTGGAAGCTGCCGTAGTGGAAATCCAGGTTGCGGATCGACATCTTGGGCGCGGCGTCGGCCTGCGCCTTGCGCGTTGCGCGGTCGGCCGCGGTGTCGACGGGAGGCATGGAGATCTGGAGGTTCATGGCGTTTTCGCGTCGCGGCGTCAGCGTACCGAGGACTGGCGGAACACGGTCCGCGCCAGGATGTTCAATATCAGCACGGTCATCGTGATCAGCAGCGCCGCCGCCCAGGCCAGCGCCTTCCAGTCCTCGAACGGGCTCATCGCGAACTGGAAGATCACCACCGGGAGGTTCGCCATCGGGCCGTTCATGTCGGCGCTCCAGAACTGGTTGTTCAGCGCGGTGAACAGCAGTGGCGCGGTCTCGCCCGAGATCCGCGCGACCGCGAGCAGCACGCCGGTGATCACGCCGCCGCGCACCGCCTTCAGGGTGACCATCAGGATCACCCTCCACATCGGCGCGCCCAGCGCCACGGCAGCCTCGCGCAGGCTGGAAGGCACGAGCCGGAGCATGTTCTCGGTCGTGCGCACGACCACGGGGATCGCGATCAGTGCCAGCGCCATCGACCCCGCCCATCCCGAGAAATGACCGACGTAGAGCACGTAGACCGTGTAGACGAACAGGCCCAGGATGATCGAGGGGGCGGAGAGCAGGATGTCGTTGATGAAGCGGGTCGCCTCGGCCAGCGGACTGTTGCGCCCGTATTCGGCCAGGTAGATCCCGGCCAGGATTCCGATGGGTGTGCTGATCAGCGTCGCCGTCGCGACGATCAGCACGCTGCCGTAGATCGCGTTCATCAGTCCGCCCGCCGATCCGGGGGGCGGAGTCATCTGCGTGAACAGCGTCGGCGAGAGCGCGCTGGCGCCGTTCCTGAACAGCACGGCGAGGATCCACAGCAGGAACAGCATGCCGATCGCCATCGTCCCCATCGACATCGCGAGGTTGATGCGGTTGATCCACAGCCGCCTCCGGTAGATCCCGGTCGCTCGGCCGCTCATGTCTTGGCTCCCTCGCCGCGCGCCAGGTGCGCGATCAGCCAGCGCGACGCCGCCAGAACGACCAGCGTCAGCACGAACAGCACGAGGCCCAGTGCGATCAGCGAGGCACGGTGCACGGGATCCGACGCCTCGTTGAACTCGTTCGCCAGCGCCGAGGCGATCGAGTTGCCCGGCTCGTAGAGCGATGTGCGGATCCGGTAGGCATTGCCGATGACGAAGGTCACGGCCATCGTCTCGCCCAGCGCGCGCCCGAGGCCGAGCATGACTCCGCCGATGACCCCGACCCGCGTGTACGGCAGGACGATGTTGCGCACGACCTCCCAGGTCGTGCAGCCCAGCCCGTAGGCCGATTCCTTGAGCACCGGCGGGACGACTTCGAACACGTCACGCATCACCGCCGCGATGAACGGAATGATCATCACCGACAGGATGACGCCGGCCGCCAGCACGCCGATGCCGGTCGGCGCACCCTGGAACAACGCCCCGACCAGCCAGACCTTGCCGAGGGTGCCGGTGAGCAGCGGCTGCACGTGATCGGCGAAGAACGGTGCGAACACGAACAGGCCCCACATTCCGTAGATGATCGACGGAATGGCCGCCAGCAGCTCGACGGCGGTGCCGAGCGGCCGCTTCAGCACGGCCGGGCACATCTCGGTGAGGAACAGCGCGATGCCGAAGCTCAGCGGCACGCCGATGACGAGCGCGATCGCGGAGGTGACCAGGGTGCCGTAGATCGGTGCGAGCGCGCCGAACGTCAGCGTCACCGGATTCCACACGTCGGTGACGAAGAAGGCGAGCCCGAACTTCCGCATCGCCGGCGCCGCCGCCCAGGCGAGCGCCACGATGATGCATGCGAGGAGCGCCAGCACCAGCACCGCGAAGAACCGCGTCGTGTGCTCGAACAGCGGATCCTGCCAGCGGGGCGGCGACGTCCGCTTCGCCCCCACGGGCTCGGGGTGCCGCAGCGTGGCATCGGTCATCGGCATCGGCGGTACCTGGGCCTCGGAGGCCGACATCATAACGTTCCTTCGGGACCGGGCGAGGCAATCCCGCCCGGCGCCGGGCGGGCGCGGGACGGGATCGGGAGGGACTTGCAGCGACTGCGGGTTGCGGCGATCAGTTCCAGATAGCCTTGCCCGACGCGTCCTTGACGTCCGAGTGCCAGGCGCCGGCGATCATCTTCACGACGTTGGGGGGCAGCGGAACGTAGTCGAGCTCCTCGGCCATCTTCTGGCCATGGTTGAACGACCAGTCGAAGAACTTCATCACCTGCTGCGCATTCGCGGGCTTGTCCTGCGTCTTGTGCAGCAGAACGAAGGTCGCACCGGCGATGGGCCAGGTCGTCTTGCCGGGCTGGTCGGTGATGATCACGTAGAACCCCGGAGCGCTCTTCCAGTCGGCATAGGCAGCGGCGGCCTGGAACGACGCGATGTTCGGCTGCACGTAGTCGCCTTCCTTGTTGGCGACCAGCGTGTAGGCCATTGCGTTCTTCTTGGCGTACGCGTACTCGACATAGCCGATCGAGCCCTTGATCCGCTGCGTATAGGCGGCAACACCTTCGTTGCCCTTGCCGCCCACCCCTTCCGGCCAGGCCACCGCGGTGCTCGAGCCGACCTTGTCCTTCCACTCGGGACTGACCTTCGACAAATAGTTGGTCCAGATGAACGTCGTCCCCGATCCGTCCGAGCGGCGCACGACGGTGATCGGCTCGGCCGCGAGCTTGAGCCCGGGGTTGAGCTTCTCGATCGCCGGGTCGTTCCACGACTTGATCTTGCCGAGGTAGATGTCGGCCAGCACCGGGCCGGTCAACTTCATCGCGCCGGGCTTGACGCCTTCGATGTTCACGACGGGCACGACACCGCCCATGATCGCCGGGTACTGCATCAGGCCCGCCTTGTCCAGCTCGGCCACCGTCAGCGGCATGTCCGACGCGCCGAAGTCGACGGTCTTGGCCTTGACCTGGGCGATGCCGCCGCCCGAGCCGATCGACTGGTAGTTCATGCCGATGCCGGCGGACTTCTTGTAGGCATCCGCCCACTTGGCGAAGATCGGATAGGCGAAGGTCGAACCGGCGCCGGTGATTTCTGCAGCCTGTACGCCGACAGCGGCCGACAGGGCCGTCGCGGCAACCAGCATGCGGGTGATCTTGAGCATTGTCTGCATCTCCTTGGGTGTGCCGTCGATGAATGGATCGGGGCGGATTGTGACGGCGGCAGATGACAGCCCGATGACAGCGCGGCACCGCAGATCGCGGCCGGAGCCGGCGGGCGGCCTCCGGCCTTCCAAGGACGTGATCCCGCGGCAGTCAGACCGCGCCGACCGGAACGCGATGCCGGTCGATCCAGTACGCCCAGGCGACGAACAGCCAGGCGACCGCGCCCGTGACAGCCACGGCGCGCGGGCTCGGCGGCGGCGGGCCGAACACGCTCGCCAGGTAGATCAGCGCCAGCGTGACGACGAAGCTCCAGTAGACGACGATGCCGAGCCGGTCGCGCGGCCGGGTGGCCGACGCGTAGATCCACGCCCCGGATCCGTACAGGGCGAACTCGACGAGCAGGGTTCCCGCAACCGAGTTCCACAACCCGAGCCCGAGCGTCGGACCTCCCGGCCAGGTCGGCATGTCCGGACGGTGCGCGATCACGTCGAGAACCCAGTGCGAAAGCACGAGCGCCGCAAGCCAGAGCGCGCCGCGCCAATCCCTGCGCAGGACGCCGTAGGCCAGCGCGAACAGTGCGGCCCATCCGGCATCGGCAACGAGGCCGTGCGAGTACGGATAGGAAACGAAATCGAGCGGCGAGACCGCCGTGGCGCCAGGGACGATCTCGAGACGCTCGATCCCCAGCAGGGTGAACACCGGCCACAGCCCGTCGGCCCATTGGGCGGCGAGGACCGCGGTCCCGAGCGATGGTTGCGTTGCGACGCGCTTGGCGGCCAGCGCGAGGCCGAAATGACCGAGAAACATGGGAATCGCAAGTGCATCGAGCGAGAGGGCATTGCCATGCAACGCCCGCGCCGCCTCGAAGTCAATGCCCCGCGGCGGCCGATGCGCAAAGGCTTGGGGCGCAGGTTGCCCGCGCCTGCTAAGATGCAGCGACGTTTCGACATCGATGCTTCGTTGTATCCAGAGCCCGCTGCCGTGAGCACCGCGATTGCCGATTTCACCGAAGCCGGGCAGGCGGCGGCCGCCGATGTGCTGCTCCGCCGGTATCGGCACCCTGACCGGGCACCGGACGCGCGTTCACCGTGAAGATCTGCATCGTCTCCGACAGTCACGACCGCGCGCCGATGCTCGCCGCCGCCGTAGCCGAGGCGAAAGCGGCGGGCGCCGTCGCCGTGATCCACTGCGGCGACCTGATCGGCGGGAACACGCTGCGACCGCTGCTCGAGCTGGGATTGCCCGTGCATCTGGTCCACGGCAACAACCTGGGCGACGCGCCTGCGCTGTTCAGGCTCTCGACCGCGTCGGGTGGCCTCGTCACCTACCACGGTGCGGACGCCGAGCTCACGCTCGCGGGACGGCGGATGTTCGCAACGCACTACCCGCACTATGCGCGCGGGCTCGCCTGCACCGGCGACTACGACGTGGTCTGCTGCGGACACTCGCACGAGGCGGACGTGTCGCAGCAGAACAACCTGCGGGGCGGGCGGACCTGGCTCGTCAACCCGGGAACGGTCGCCGGTCTCGGCGCACCGGCCACGTGGATCATGGCGGATCTCGCCGCGCTGGCTTTCGAAATTCGACCGACGCCGCCGACTAACCCATCCGGGTAATACCCTACCGGGGGATGTTCGGTGTCTGATGTCGATCTCCTCTCGACCCGCTTCCTGCGCCTGGAGCGGGTCGCAGGTCCCGGCGCGACCGGGACACACCGGAGCACGATGCGTGGCGACTCCGTGACGGCACGCGCATGCCGCTCTGGCGGTGCTATCATTTTGCGGAGCAGCCCGTTTCTGCGCGCGATCGATGCGGGTTTTCATTCGGCCGCGACGAAGATGTCGCAGCCGATGCCGTAGGGGGTATCTTCCGCCGTTGCATGATCTCTTTTCCGATTGACCGCGCCGTGCGCGCCTGGAATCAGTGCAGTAATCA
>JAJXTF010000002.1 GCA_021784125.1 Pseudomonadota bacterium
GGTCCGGGACCGGGGCGCAGCCGGCGCGTCACCCGAGCGCAGCGATGACCGCCAGCGCCGCCAGCGCCGCCGTCTCTGCCCGCAGCACGCGCGGGCCGAGCTGCGCAGCGATCGCACCGCATGCGCGCGCCGTGCCGCTTTCCTCGCGTGTGAATCCGCCTTCCGGCCCGACGATGACCGTCCGCGGCGCGGAATCTCCGACGACGCGCGCGAGCGGCATCGATGCCTCGTGGTCCAGGATGACCATCGGCGCCCGCTGATCGTCCGCACCGGCGAGCCAATCCGACCACGCGACGACGGGAGTGATCCGAGGCAGGCGATTGCGCCCGCATTGCTCGCAGGCCGCGATCGCGATCTGGCGCCAGTGGGCGACACGCCGCTGCGCTCGCTCGGGCGGGAGGCCCTGGCTGCGCGCCGCCTGGACGGGGACGATCGCCGATGCGCCGAGCTCGACCGCCTTGCGCACGACGAAATCCATCATGTCGGCGGCGACGACGGCTTGCACCAGGGCAAGCGGGCGCGTGAACTCGCGCTCGATGTCGACGAACCGCTCGACCTCTGCGACGACGCCGTGCCGGTCGATGTGGGTGATCGTCGCCGCGTACTCGCCCCCGGTCCCGGTGAAGAGCGCGAGCGCATCGCCGCGGCGCATTCGCAACGCCTGCGCAGCGTGGCGCGCCGCGGCGGCAGGCAGCGAATACTCGCGACCCGCCTCCGGTAGAGCCTCGGTGTCGCCGACGAACAGCCGCGGCGTGAGCATGCGCGAAGCTCCCGGTCCGGTCAGGCGGGCACCGCGGCCCCGATGAAGCGCCGCAGCGCATCGAGCACGGCATCGGGCTGCTCGACCGTCATCGAATGCCCGCATCCGGGCAGGGTCGCGCTGCGCACGTCCTGCAGCGACTCGATCAACGCCTTCGCGGCGCGCGGCGGCGCCATCATGTCGCGCTCTCCCATCACCACCAGCGCGGGACAGCGGAGCGCCGCGGCGGCGGCGAGCCCGCCGGCGTAGCGATGACAGGCGAGGAGGTCGGTCGACAGCACGCCATCTTCGGTCCGCTCCATCAGTCGCATCGTGTTGCCGAGCATCCACATGCCGGGGTTGCGGTTGCCGCCGAGCTGGCTGCCCGGACCAAACGCCCATCCGTTGATCAGCTCATAGGCCACGTGATCGTTGCGCGCGGCCGCGGCGAGCAGGTCGTCGGAGACGGGCATCGGCACCGCAGGGCCGAGCAGCGCAATCTTCGCAACCGCCTGCGGGTGGCGGGCTGCGCATTCGAGCGCCGCCAGCGCCCCCAGCGAGTGGCCGACGAGGACGGCATCGCGCGCGCCCGATGCCGCGACGACGGCCGCGATCCAGTCGGCGAGCGCCGGAACGTCCGCGAGTGCGGGTCCCTCGGAGCGCCCATGGCCCGGGAGGTCGACCGCGAGGACGTTCCAGCCGTGCCACGCGAAATAGCGCGACTGCAGCGCGAACACGCCGTGGTCGTTGGCCGCACCGTGCACGAAAAGGACCGTCGCCTGCCCCGGGACCTGTGCCCGCGTGCCGGTGTAGGCGTAGACGCCCCTCCCTGCCACGCGAAGCTGCATCAGGCCTTGCCCGCCGCGTACAGCGCCCGCGACAGGTCCTCGATCAGGTCCGACGGATCCTCGAGGCCGATCGACAGCCGGATCGTCCCCTCGGTGATCCCCGCCCGCAGCAGGTCGTCGGCCGACATCCGGAAATGCGTCGTCGAGGCCGGGTGAATCACCAGCGATTTCGCATCGCCGACGTTCGCGAGATGGGAGAAAAGGCGCAGCGCCTCGATGAAGCGCCGCCCCTGCTCGCGCGTGCCCCGCAGGTCGAAGCTGAACACCGCGCCGCAGCCGCGTGGCAGCAGCTTCTGCGCGAGCGCGTGATCGGGATGGTCGGGCAGGCCGGGATAGCCCACGCCCGCGACCAGCGGCTGCTCGCGCAGGAAACCGACGATCGCCCGCGCGTTCTCGACGTGCCGCGCCATGCGCACCGGCAGCGTCTCGATGCCCTGCAGGATCTGGAACGCCGTCGTCGGCGCCATGCACGCACCGAAATCGCGGATGCCCTCGCGGCGCGCGCGCAGCAGGAATGCGGCGGTCGTCGATTCCTCGGCGAACACCATGTCGTGGAAGCCCGCGTAGGGCTCGGTCAGCGAAGGAAACTTGCTGCGGGCGACTGCGGCATTCCAGTCGAACGTGCCGGAGTCGACGAGGAGACCGCCGATGACCACGCCGTGGCCCGACAGGAACTTGGTCGCCGAATGGAACACCAGGTCGGCACCGTGCTCGAACGGCCGGATGAGCCAGGGCGTGGTGAACGTCGAATCGACCAGCAGCGGCAGGCCGTGCTCGTGCGCCAGCGCCGCCACCTGCGGAATGTCGAGCACCTCGAGCCGCGGATTGCCCAGCGTCTCGCCGAACAGCAGCCGCGTCGTCGGACGGATCGCCGCCCGCCAGGCGTCGATGTCGCGCGGATCGACGAACGTGGTCTCGATGCCGAAGCGCGGCAGCGTGTAGTCGAGCAGATTGTGCGAGCCGCCGTAGAGCGAGCGCGAGGCGACGATGTGCGAACCCGCCGACAGCAGCGTGACGATCGCGAGGTGAAGCGCCGCCTGGCCGCTCGCGGTCGCGATCGCGCCGGCGCCGCCTTCCAGCGCCGCGATGCGCTCCTCGAGCACGGCGCAGGTCGGATTCGCGATGCGCGAGTAGACGTAGCCGGCGCGCTCCATGTTGAACAGCGCTGCCGCATGGTCGGTGTCGGGGAAGACGAACGACGCCGTCTGGTAGATCGGGGTCGCGCGCGCGCCGGTCACCGGATCGGGACGCGAGCCCGCGTGCAGCGACAGCGTGTCGAACCGGTGCGTCCGGGGTTTGGTCATCGCGCGCGCATTGTCCGCTGTTCGTCTCGCCTCTGGCAAGGACCCGGGTGCTTCCCTCCACCGGCTACACTTCCGCTGCAGCGCCTCGGCAGCCCGAGATGAACACCGTCAGCACGATCGGCCATTCGACGCACCCCCTGCCCGCGTTCATTGCGCTGCTCGCAGCGAACGGCGTCGACCTCGTCGTCGACGTGCGCACGATCCCGCGCTCGCGCCACAACCCGCAGTTCAATCGCGAATCGCTGCCGGAGGCCCTCGCCGCGGCCGCCATCGGCTACGTCCACATGCCCGGCCTCGGTGGGCTGCGGCACCCGCTCGCGGATTCCCGGAACACCGGCTGGCGCAACCTGTCGTTCCGCGGCTACGCCGATTACATGCAGACGCCCGCGTTCGCCGCCGAGATTGCCCGCCTGGTCGACCACGCGGCGCAGCGGCACTGCGCGCTGATGTGCGCGGAGGCCGTTCCCTGGCGCTGCCACCGGTCGCTGATCGCCGATGCGCTGACGCTGCGCGGCATCCGCGTAGAGCACATCGTCGGCCCACGGCCGGCGTCCCTGCACAGGCTCACGCCGTTCGCGAAGGTCGACGGCCTGGCGATCACCTATCCTCCGCCTGCGGACGAATTGTTCGGTCGCTGAGGATCGTCCCGGCTTCGGGTCGCCGGATAGAGCGTGGCGAGGACCTCGCGGGTCACCTCGGCCAGCATCGCGGCGACCTGCGCGGCGATGCGATCGGGATCGCAACCGCCGGCGCGCTGCGCCCACGGTGGCGACGACGACAGGCGCGGGTGCCTGGCGATCGCGGCCGTGACGACGTCGCGCCAGAGCGCGGGATGTTCACCCGCTGTCCACGCGCCGCGACCGCGCCCGTAGTGCGCAACCGCCAGGTAGCGCAGGATCGCGGCAGGAACGAGCGCGGCGACGAAATCGTCACCCCAGCGCAGCGACGCTTCGGTGGTGCCGCGAACCAGGTTGAAACCGCGCGCGGCCCCGGCGGCGCCCAGCGCGCCGACGACCCCGCCGGCGAGCAGTCCCGCGCCGAAAGTGAGCCCGCCGGCGGCGAGGTCCGCGGCGAGCCCCGTCAGCGCGCCCGACAGGAAGCCTCCGACGATCGCGGCCTTGCGCTCGTCAACGGGAGCCTCGGTGACGACGCTGTCCGCGAGTCGGGCGGTGACCACCGCCGCCGCCCGGCCCTGGAGCTGGTGGACCGCGATCAGCCGGTCGGTGCTCGCCCGGATGTCCGCGTCGAGGCGCTGCGCGAGCGCGGTCATCGCCGTCTTTGTCGCGCCTTCGCCGCCGCCGCCCCGGATGCCGATGACCTTGCCCACCCCGCGCAACGATTCCCGGAAGCCCGCGACCGGCAGGTTCTCGCGATCGCAGGCGGCACGGCCGATCGGCTGCGCAATCGCGGCCATCGCCTCCTCGAACTGCAATTCGCGCGCTGCCGTCCAGGCGGACGCGAGGCGCGCGAAAGCCGCAGCCTTCGACACGGGCAGGGCATCGGCGACGACCTGCAGCAGCATTCGTTCCTGCACCCAGCAGCGAGCGAAGGCGTCGAGCGTCACGACGCCGCGGATCATCGGCCGCGCGCCCAGCGCATCGCGCCAGCGTGCGACGTCCGCCGCCTCGTCGGCAGGGCTGCGCGGCGGCCCCGTCTGGTTGAGCAGCACGACGACGGGCTTGCCGATCCATTCGAGAATCCGGATCTCGGGCGCGAGGTAACCGGCGTCCTGCGGGCGCTCCGACGCGTTGACGAGGTAGAGCACCACGTCCGCGCACTCGCGCACGTTGCGCACCGCCTGCTGGCTCGACCAGAACGGACGGTCGCGCCAGCGGTCCCAGGTCGCGGCGAGGAAACCCAGGATCGGGCTGTCCAGGTTGGCGAGCCGTCGCGCGAGCCTCGCGCTGTCGCCGAAGCCCGGCGTGTCCCAGAGCGAAAGCGTATCGCCGGTCGCGGTCTCGATCATCGGATGGCGTTCGGCCGCTGCCGTGACGTGCGCGGCATCGCGCACTTCGCCGACGTCGCGTGCAAGCAGCGTGCGCGCGAGTGTCGTCTTGCCCGCATTGGTGTGCGACACCAGTGACAGCGCGACGTCCTGCGGCGCGCCGCCGCTCGCGCCCGCATCGAGCCCCGTGCGCGCGCCTAACCCCGCGTCGCCTGAGCCGTCTCGCCCGGGTTCGCTCATCGCGGTGCCCTTTCGAGCAGGTCGTTGAGCGACGCCGACGCCGTCGCGAGATCCGGGTGGGCGAGGGCCACGAACAGCGGCGACACGCCCCGTGCCTCGAGCACCTGTCGCCAGGCCGCCTCGCGCTCGGTGATGCGCCGGGGGACGTCGCGAAAGCGCAGGGCGAAATCGGAGGAATCGACGATCGCCATCACCGGCACGCCGGGGAAGCGCGCAGCGAGCTCGCGGACGATCGCGCCGTGGTTCTCGGCTTCCGGGGTGGCGGCCAGGCTGAACACGACGACGACCACGGCGGGCGCCGTGCGGGGCGCCGGCAGCGCGTCGTCGCCATAGCGGACGGCTGCCGACCATTCGAGGTCGACCGGCGATTCGAAAGCGCGCGCGAGCAGCGCCCGCAGACCCTCGGTTCCCGCCGCGGGGAGGTCGAAGCTGTAGGGAACGGCGTACACCTGTGCAGCGCCTTCGCGCCAGGCGCGGAGAATGCGCTGGTGGTACGGTGTGTCGAGTCGCAGTGGAAAGTTGCGCGACAGCTGGCGCGCGCCCGCCCACGCGATTGCCGCGAGCAGCAGTCGCGGAACGACGACGACGACCAGGATCGTTCCCGCGTAGAGATGGATCCAGCGCGCGGCATTCTCGCCCGGGCTCCCGGGGCCCAGTTCCCGCAGGACGTCGGCGCCGGGGACGGCGATGCCGGTCATCCACGTGCCCGGCGCCAGCACGAACTGCAGGATGCGCGCGACGTCGGCAGCGCCGAGGAACGTGCTTTCCCAGGCCGCGCGATACTCGAGGGCGATGCCGCGAAGGTAGAGCCCGCAGACCTCGCCCAGCGCCAGCGCGGCGGCGGCCGCGTGCAGGATGTACGTCGCGCGCCGCTGCCACAGCGGCGCCGCCAATCGCATCCAGTCGACGGTGAACGCGGCGACGGCGGTTGCCAGCGGACCCGACTGCGCGGCCTGCCTCCACGCACGCGGGACGGCCCCGAACAGGCGCGCCAACCTGCCCCGCAATCCCGCGCGGGGCGCTGCCCGCGACCCGCGGCGCGAGGCCACGATCCCGATGGCGAGGAGCAGGTAGACGGCGACGTTCCAGGCGAGCAGGACGAGCACCGGCGGCGCGAGCAGGTTGATCCGGTGTGCGTTGCCGATGTGCACGGCGACGATGCCGGCGACGAACGCGACGGCGACGGCTGCAGCGACGAGGCCCGGCCCGGCATGGCGACGCTCCCGAAGCAGCCGCAACCGCGGTTCGCGTGCGTCTAGGCCCGCCAGCGTCAGCGCCGCACGGCGACCCAGGTACGCGTCGACGCTCGCCCCCGCGCCCACCGCCTTGGCGGCCGCCTCCCCGACGGCGATGCGATCGGCATCGCGCAGGACCGTCCTTGCCGTATCGGCAGTTTCGATCGCCTGCACGAGGAGGACATCGCGGGCGCTGCATTCATCCATGCGTGGTCGTGCTCGCGTCGAAAGGCTATGATTGGCAATCGGGTGCCGCCGCGGAATGCTACCAAGGTTGGACCGGATCGACTCATGGATCGCCACGATGCACCTTCCCCGCCGGTCAAGGGACGCGGCGCAACCTTCAATCCGGACAACCGTTTCCGCGACGAACGGCGCGAACCCTGCGACGACGGCTGGGCGCGGGCGCCCGCCGCCGAGCCTGGCGAGGATGCGGCGGACCCGCCGGCGCCGAAGACCACCGTCACCGTCCAGCGCGCGCGCAGCATCATCGCCCGCAACGATTCGCCCGACATCCCCTTCAGCCAGTCGATCAACCCCTACCAGGGCTGCGAGCACGGCTGCATCTACTGCTATGCGCGGCCGTCGCACGCCTTCCTCGACCTGTCGCCGGGCATCGACTTCGAGACGCGGCTGTTCGCGAAGCCGGATGCCGCCGAGCTGCTGCGCGCCGAGCTCGCGAAGCCCGGGTATCGCTGCGACCCGATCGCACTGGGCGCCAACACCGACCCGTACCAGCCGATCGAACGCGAATGGAGGATCACGCGGTCGATCCTGGAGGTGCTCGCCGGTTGCGGGCATCCATTCACGATCGTCACCAAGTCGTCGCTCGTCGAGCGCGACATCGACCTGATCGCGCCGATGGCGGCGAGGCAGATGGCCCGGGTCTACGTCTCGGTCACGACGCTCGACCGCGAGCTTGCGCGCAGGATGGAGCCGCGGGCAGCGGCACCCGGGCGCAGGCTGCAGACGGTCCGGGCGCTGGCCGACGCCGGCATACCGGTAGGGGTGCTGACGGCGCCGATCATTCCGCAGCTCAACGACCGCGATCTCGAGGCGATCCTCGAGGCGGCGGCGGCGAGCGGCGCCACTTCGGCGGGCTGGGTGCTTCTGCGGCTGCCGCTCGAAGTCGCGCCGCTGTTCCGCGAATGGCTGGATGCGCACTATCCGCAGCGTGCCGCGCACGTGATGAGCGTGCTGCGCCAGATGCGTGGCGGTCGCGATTACCGGGCGGGATTCGGCGCGCGGATGCGCGGCGACGGCGCCTACTCGACGCTGATCGAGCGGCGTTTCGAACTCGCCTGCGCCCGGCTGGGTCTCGACCGCGGTCGCAATCAGGAAGGCCTCGACACGAGGCAGTTCAGGCCGCCCGCGGCGCCGGCGCGTTCCGCCGCGAGCCCGCGACCGACTGCAGGCACCAGGCAGCCGGACCTGTTCGACTGAGCAGGATCGGGCGACGGCAGCCACGGCAACGGATGCGATCGAACAGGGAGATTCAGCGATGACCGGTGCGCGACATCTGGCGGCGTGGGTGGCCGCCGTCGTCTTCTTCGTCCTCGGTGCGATCTGGTACAGCGTGCTCGCGGGCCCGTGGTCGACGGCGATAGGCAAGACCTTCGACCAGATCACGCGCGAGCAGGGTGGCTCACCCCTGCCTTATGCGATCGGCTTCGCGGCAATCCTGCTGATGTGCTACACGCTGTCCTGGCTGATCGAGCGCCTGCAGGCATCGACGTTCACCGGCGGCCTGCGGCTGGGCGCGACGATCGCCTTCGGCTTCATCGCCGCGACGCTCGCGCTCAATTACGGCTTCGAATCGCGATCGGTAACCCTGTGGCTGATCAACGCCACCTACGTCGTGCTCGGGCTGGCGATCGCCGGTGCGATCATCGGCGGCTGGAAGCGCCCCGCCTGAGCGGCTCCGCCCGGGATGTTCCTCAGACGCCCAGATAGCGCTGCAGCAGCGCCGGCTGGGCCTTGATCTCTGCGGCGGGTCCCTCGTGCACGATGTGCCCGTTGTTGATGATGTACACGCGTTGCGCCAGCGCGAGCGTCGCCGCGAGATTCTGCTCCACCAGCACGATGGTCTGCCCCGCCGCCGCCAGCTCGCGACAGGCGACCATCAGGGTCTGCACGATCACCGGCGCGAGCCCCTCGAAGGGCTCGTCCAACAGGATGATCTTCGGATCGCGGATGAGCGCGCGGGCGATGGCCAGCATCTGCTGCTCGCCGCCCGACAGGTCGGTTCCGCTGCTGCCGCGCCGCTCCCTGAGCCGCGGGAACATCTCGTAGATGCGGTCCAGCGGCCACTTCTGCGGCGCGGTCAATCCGGCGAGAACCAGGTTTTCCTCGACGTTCAGGCTGCCGAAGATGCGGCGGTCTTCGTGCACCAGCTGCATGCCGGCTTGCGCGACCTCGTGGCTCTTCTTGCCCGCGAGATCGACCCCGTCGAGCTTCACCGAGCCGGTGCGCGGCGTCACCACGCCCATCAGGCTCTTCAGGGTCGTGCTCTTGCCGGCGCCATTGCGACCGAGCAGCGCCACGACCTCGTTGCGCTCCACGCGCAGCGAGACGTCGAAGAGGATGTGGGAATCCCCGTAGTAGCTGTTCAGGCCACTGGCCTCGAGCAGGCTCATTGATCGATGACTCCGTGCACGCCGCCGAGATAGGCCTCCTGCACCTGCGCATTGCTCTTGATCTCGTCCGGCGTTCCTTCGACCAGGACACGGCCTTCCTGCAGGACCGTGATGCGCTCCGCCAGGTTGAACAGCGCGTCCATGTCGTGGTCGATGATGATCATGGTGCGCCCCTCGGCGATCGACTTGAGGAGCTTGACGGTTTCGACGCGCTCGCTCGGGCTCATGCCGGCGAGCGGTTCGTCGAGCAGCAGCAGGGTCGGCGATGACGCCAGCGCGAGGCCCACTTCGAGCCGCCGCTTTTCGCCGTAGGCGAGCTCCGACACCGGCGTATCGCGGCGCCCGACGAGGTTCACGAGCTCGAGCGTGTGATCGACCTGCTCGCGCAATCCGGGAATCTTCTGGAGGCTCCCCAGCATGTCGAGCTTGAACTTGCCGCGCAATTCGGCGAGCGCCGCGATGGTGACGTTCTCGCGCACCGTCAGGCGGTTGAAGAGCTGGTTGACCTGGTAGCTCTTGGTCAGCCCGAGCTGGCACACCTCGGTGACGGTCATGCCGGTGATGTCGCGGCCCTCGAACACGATCTTGCCTGCCGAAGGCGGCACCTCGCAGGTCAGCATCTTGAAGAACGTGCTCTTGCCGGCCCCGTTCGGCCCGATGATGCCGCGCAGCTCGCCCGGGTTCACCGAGAAGTCGATGTCGGCGTTGGCGATCACGCCGCCGTAGTACTTGCTTAGGCCGGTCGCCTGCAGGATCGGCCCGGTGAAACCCGACGCCGATCGGCTCCGCGCGGGCGCGGATTGCGCCGTGGCCGCGCCGCCAGCCCCGGGCCCGGGCGCGTCGTTCGCGGCGTCGAAGTCGAGCCCTGGGAGCGATGCGGGTTCTTCAGTCCCGGCCGGTCGCGCCTTGCCGCTGACGAAGTGGTACAGGTCCTTGATGCCGCCGATGATGCCGTGACGCAGGAAGCTGACGAGCAGTACGAACACCAGCCCCAGCGCCAGCTTCCAGGCGGCGCCGAGCCCGAGCGTCGACTGCAGGTAGTCCTGCAGGTACAGCCAGATCGAGGCGCCCACCAGCGGGCCGAACAGCGTGCCGCGGCCGCCGATGGCGGTCAGGATCACCAGCTGACCCGAAGTGTCGAAGGTGAACGCCTCCGGCGGCATGAAGGCCTGCAGCACGCCGAGCAATCCACCCGCGAGCCCGGCATAGGCTGCGGCGATGACGAAGGCCGCCAGCTTGTAGCCGTGGATGTTGTGGCCGACGGCTGCTGCGCGCAGCGGGTTCTCGCGGATCGCGCTGAAGATGGCGCCGACCGGCGAGCGCACGATGCGCAGCGCGAGCACGATGCCGATGAAGTAGCACAGTGCGAGGAATGGATAGAGCGACCAGCCGGTGGTGAACCGAATGGTGGCGAAACCGAGGTAGAGGGTGGGCGTCGGTACACCGGGCAATCCGTTCTCGCCGCCGGTCCAGTGCGCCAGCGGATTGAACTCGACGAAGTAGAAGACTTCCGCGATCGCCACCGTGATCATGGCGAAGTAGATGCCGGTGCGCCGCAGCGCGAGCAGCCCGATCAGGTAGCCGACGGCCGCGGCGACGACCATGCCGATGATCAGGGCGAGCACGACGTAGGGGAACCCTGCCCGGGTCAGAAGATAGGCGGCGACGAATCCGCCGGTGCCGTAGAACGCGGACTGGCCGAACGAAAGGAGGCCGGTGTAGCCGAACAGGATGTCGAAGCCGATCCCGAACAGGCCCCAGACCAGGATGCGGTTGACGGTGTCGGGCGCAAATCCGAGGTGGGGCAGCACGAACGGCGCAGCGATCAGGCCGAGCGCCGTCAGCGCTTCGATGAGGAAAGGACGTTGCTTCAGCATCGGACGCCTGCGTTCACTCGCGGCCCCGTGTGCCGAACAGCCCCTGCGGTCGCAGCAGGAGCACCAGGGTCATCGCCGCGAACAGCATGACGTAGGCGTAGCCCGGATTGAACATCGACGTGATGCTGATGATCTCGCCGGCGATCAGGCCCCCGAGCACCGCGCCCGGGAACGATCCGACGCCGCCGATGACGACGACGACGAAGGTCTGCACCAGGATCGCCTCGCCGACGTCGGGCGTGAGCGATACCACCGGGGCATTGACGATTCCCGCGAAGCCTGCCGCCATGGAACCGATGCCGAACACGATCATGAACACGCGGTAGACGTTGATGCCGAGGGAGTCCACCATCACCGGGTCCTCGATGCCCGCGCGCACGATCATGCCCAGGCGCGTCCGGTAGAGCACGAAGTACAGCGCGAGCAGGGCCACCGCGACGATGCCGACGGCGGCCAGCCGGTAGGTCGGATAGAACAGGAACCCGAGCTTGGTGATGCCGGAGAATATCGCCGGCGGCGAAACCGTCTTCGAGAGGCTCGAGAAGAACAGCCGGACGAGCTCGACCATCACGATGCCGAGGCCGAAGGTGACCAGCAGCTGGTCCTCGTGGGGCCGGTCGTAGAAATGGCGGATGATCAGCCGCTCCATCGCCACGCCGACGACCAGCATGAACAGCGTTCCGGCAAGCACCGCGACCACGAACGAGCCGGTCGCGTCGTACGCGACGTAGCCTGCGTAGCCCCCGAGCATGAACATCGCGCCGTGGGCCAGGTTCAGCACGCCGAGCGTGCCGTAGATGATCGTCAGGCCGGAGCTGATGAGCGCGAGCAGCGCGCCCAGCGCCAGGCCGTTGAACACTTGCGAGACGAAATTGGTCCACGTGATCATATCGGACGTCCACGCGCTCCCGCGGACTCGGAACGTGCCGCCGGTGCCACCGCAGGCTCCGCGGCGCAGGCGGTGAAGGGTCGCCCGCGACGCGGAGGTGAAGCCAGTCTCAGGTGTAGTCGCCCAGTTTGCAGCCGAAGGCGTCCGGCTTCTGCATCAGCGGCGCGCCGGGCAGGATCTCGGTGACTTCCCAGAAATCTTCCTTGTTCTTCATCGCCGAGGGCTTCTTGCCGCGGACGATGACCACGGGCCGGATGAGCTGGTGATCGGCGGCGCGCCAGCTGACCTCGCCGACGACCGAATCGATCTTGCGCCCGGCCTCGTAGGACTTGATCACCTCCGGCGGATAGAACGTGCCGGCGTTCTCGACCGCTTCCGCCCAGAGAGCGAATTCCATGTAGGCATTCTCGGCGCCCCACTCCGGCTTGTAGCCGTACTTCTTCTCGAACGCCTCGACGAACATCTTGGCCAGCGGATACTTGTCCTCCATCGTCCACCAGAAGTCGGTGGCGGCGTAGACGCCTTCCATGATGTCGGCGCCGACTTCGCGGGCGAGGAACGGCACCTGGTAAGGAACCACCAGCTTCATCTTCGGCAGGATGCCGAACTGCTTGGCCTGCTGGATCGACAGGACCGCGTCGTGGCCCCAGTTCACGTTGACCAGGATCTCGGCACCGGAGTTGGCGATGTTGGTCAGGTAGGAGCTGAAGTCGGGCGCGCCGAGCGGCGAGACCTGATTGGTCACCATCGTCCAGCCGCCGTTCTTGCTCAGGAAGTCGTTCATCGACTTGGTGACGGTGTGCCCGTAGGTGTAGTCCGGCGTCATGAACGCCGCCTTCCGGTTCTTGCCGAAGGTCTTGAGCAGGACGGGGCCGATCGCGTTGGCCGCGGTCTCGCCGTAGAAGCACTGGCGGAAGCCGTAGCGCACGCAGTCCTTGCCGGTGGTGTCGTTCGAGCCCGAGATGCCGGCGACGTAGAGCACCTTCTCGCGCTGGGCGAGCTTGTTGAGCGCCACCGCGACCGCGCTCGATGTCGAGCCGGTCATCAGCACCGCCTTGTTCTCGCTGATGAAGCGCTGCTGCGCCTGGACCGCGTCGTTCGGCTTGGCGGCCGAGTCGGCGACGCCGTACTTCACCGTCTTGCCGAGAACGCCCTTGGTCGTCTTGGGCGAGATCTTCTTGATCAGCGGATGACCCGAGTTGATGTGCTCGACCGCCAGCTCGTAGCCCTTGAGCTCGTCCTCGCCCTGCAGCGCGTAGGCGCCGGTGCGCGGCACGGCGATGCCGATGAAGACCGAGTCGCCGGACGAACCGGCCGGCCAGGTGCCGATCGGCGGACGATCCGCAGCGAAGGCCCGCGATGCGAATGCCGTCGGAAGGGCGAGCCCGCCCGCGACGCTTAGGCCGGTACGCATGAAATCACGGCGGCTCACGCCGTGGAACCTCGACTTGCTGTCTCGCATCACTTCCTCCTTCAGGTGGTTTGCCGATGGAACGTCGCAGACCCTCGTCGTCGCCGCAGGTCGCGGCGACATCTCCGGCATTCTGGGGAGCCGCTGTCGTTCGGCGCCGTCGGCATGCGTCGCGCCGGCTTCGCGGGATTCGCGGAAATCGCCACCGAAGCGGCACCGCGCGCAGCGCGCCGGCGACTCCGGAGGTCCTCTTGTCCCAAGTTTGATCTGCGTCAAAGTGTATCGGAGTTCGATCCGTTGTCAACCGCCGACGCAGGGATCACAATTCCATCGAGTGAATTTGACCGAAAGGAGCCGGCGAGATTGTCGTCTCGATGACAGATCGACGTCATTTCCCGGAATCATGAAGACGAGTCACAAGGTCGGCAGGACGCGCGCGCTGGATCAAGGCGAGTACGTGGCGCTCGCCCAGTTCCGCTACACGTTGCGGCGGTTCCTGTCGTTCAGCGAAACCGCCGCAGGGGGGGTGGGGCTGACGCCGCAGCAATACCAGGCACTGCTTGCGATCAAGGGTGCCGCCGGCGAGGGCCCGGTCACGATCAACGACCTCGCCGGGCAGCTGATGATCAAGCACAACAGTGCGGTCGGGCTGGTGGACCGGCTCGAGGAGGAAGGGCTGATCGTCAGGCGGGTCGCGCGCGACGACCGGCGCAAGGTCAACCTGATCCTGACCCCCAAAGGCAGCCGCACCTTCGAGAAGCTGGCCAGCGCGCATCGCGCCGAGCTTGAGCGGATCGGTCCGAGGCTGTCGGGATTCTTCGATCGCTTCGCCGGTTCCGGCGGCGCCCGCAGCGCTCGCCAGAAACAGTGATCGGCTGATTTCCCGCGGCGGGCTGCGGAGCGCTGTCCGCCATCCCCGTCCTCGGCCCTCGGGCCGTGTCAGTGGCTCTCCCTGCCGACCTTCGCGCCTGAGCCGCCCACGAGGAAATCGAGGTCGACCCCCTTGTCGGCCTGCTGGACCGTCGCGCAATAGAGTCGTACCCAGCCGCGGTCGGCATGGGGTCTCGGCGGTTTCCAGTGCGCGCGGCGTCGCGCGAGCTCCTCGTCCGGCACGTGAAGCTGCAGCAGCCGCTTCGCGACGTCGAGCTCGACGACGTCCCCGCTGCGCACCAGCGCCAGCGGGCCGCCCGCCGCCGCCTCCGGCGCCGTGTGCAATACGACAGTCCCGTACGCCGTTCCCGACATGCGCGCATCCGAGATCCGCACCATGTCGGTGACGCCCTTCTTCAGCAGCTTGGCGGGCAGCGCGAAGTTGCCGACCTCGGGAAATCCGGGATAGCCCTTCGGTCCGCAGTTCCTGAGCACCAGGATGTCGTCGGCCGTGACGTCGAGCTTCGGATCGTCGATGCGGCGGTTGAGGTCGTCGATGTCCTCGAACACGACCGCGCGGCCCTTGTGCTTCATCAGCTTCGGCGTCGCTGCCGAAGGCTTGAGCACCGCGCCGTCGGGCGCGAGGTTGCCGCGCAGCACCGCGATGCCGCCTTGCGGCTTGAACGGCTTTGCGAGCGGAGTGATGACGTCGTGGTTGTAGTTGACCGCGTCCTTGCAGTTTTCCCACAGCGTCCGGCCGTTGACCGTCAGCGCCTTCCTGTGGATCGACTTGCGGATCTCGCGGATCACCACCGGCAACCCGCCCGCATAGTGGAAATCCTCCATCAGATATTTCCCCGACGGCATCAGGTTGACGAGGCAGGGCATCGTGCGCCCGAGCCGGTCCCAGTCGTCCAGCGTGAGCTTCACGCCGATGCGACCCGCGATCGCAAGCAGGTGGACGACCGCATTGGTCGACCCGCCGATCGCACCGTTGACCATGATCGCGTTCTCGAACGCCTGCTTCGTCAGGATCCTCGACATCCGCAGGTCCTCGCGCACCATCTCGACGATGCGCCGGCCCGCCAACCGCGCGAGCAGCCTGCGGCGCGAATCGACGGCGGGAATCGACGCGTTGCCCGGCAGCCCCATGCCCAGCGCCTCGACCATAGACGCCATCGTCGATGCGGTGCCCATGGTCATGCAGTGGCCTGCCGAGCGCGACATGCAGCTCTCGGCCTCGATCATGTCCGGCTCCGTCATCGCGCCGGTCTTCAGCATCTCGGTGAACTTCCAGACGTGGGTGCCCGAGCCGATGTCCTCACCGCGGAACTTGCCGTTGAGCATCGGTCCGCCCGAGACGCCGATCGTCGGCAGGTCGCAGGACGCCGCGCCCATCATGAGCGCCGGCGTCGTCTTGTCGCAGCCCATCAGCAGCACGACGCCGTCGAAAGGATTGGCGCGGATCGACTCCTCGACGTCCATCGCGCACTGGTTGCGGAACAGCATCGTCGTCGGCCGCATCAGCGTCTCGCCGAGGCTCATCACCGGGAACTCGATCGGGAAGCCGCCGGCGTCGAGCACGCCGTCGCGCACGTGCTGCGCGAGCTCGCGGAAATGCGCGTTGCAGGGTGTCGCCTGCGACCAGGTGTTGCAGATGCCGATCACCGGCCGGCCGTCGAACTGGTCGTGCGGGATGCCCTGGTTCTTCATCCACGACCTGTGGACCAGCGCATCGCGGTCGTGGCGACCGAACCACTCGCTGGAGCGCAGCTTGCGCGCCGGTTTCGCCATCGGTTTCGCTCCCTGCCCTGACTTCGTCATCGGCCGCATCCCGCAGGATCCCTTACATCACCGCGCCGAGATGCCAGGGCACGAATTCGCTCTGCCCGTAGCCATGGCGCTCGCTCTTGGACTTGGTCCCCGATGCCGTGTCGAGGACAAGTGCGAACAGGCGCTCGCCCATTTCGGCGATCGTCGCTTCACCATCGACGATCACGCCGCAGTTGAGGTCGATGTCCTCTTCCTGCCGCAGCCACAGCGGCGTGTTGGTCGCGAGCTTGAGCGAGGGCGCGGGAGCGCAGCCGTAGGCGGACCCGCGACCGGTCGTGAACACGATCATGTTGGCGCCGCCGGCGACCTGACCCGTCGCCGACACCGGATCGTAACCCGGCGTATCCATGTAGACGAAACCCTTCGCGGTCACGGCTTCCGCGTACTCGTAGACGGCGACCAGGTTGGTCGTCCCGCCTTTCGCCACCGCGCCCAGCGATTTCTCGAGGATGGTCGTGAGCCCTCCCGCCTTGTTGCCCGGCGAGGGGTTGTTGTTCATCTCGCCGCGCTCGCGCGTCGTGTACTCCTCCCACCAGCGGATGCGCTCGATCAGCTTCTCGCCGATGTCGCGCGAAACCGCGCGTCGCGTCAGCAGGTGCTCGGCGCCGTAGATCTCGGGCGTCTCCGACAGGATCGCGGTGCCGCCGTGGCGCACCAGCAGGTCGACCGCCGCACCGAGCGCCGGGTTCGCCGTGATGCCCGAATAACCGTCCGACCCGCCGCACTGCAGCCCGATCGTCAGGCTCGACACCGGCACCGGCTCGCGGGTGGCCGCGTTGGCGTGGGAGAGCATCTCGCCGACGATCGCGATGCCCCGCGCGATCGACCTGGCAGTGCCGCCGCTGTCCTGGATCGAGTACGTCCGCAGCAGCGGCCCTTCGCGCAGGTCCTCGGCGCCGAGCAGCGCGCCGATCTGGTTCGATTCGCAGCCCAGCCCCACGACCAGCACGCCGGCGAAATTCGCGTGCTTCGCATAGCCGCCCAGCGTGCGGCGCAGGATCCGCATGCCTTCGCCTTGCGTATCCATGCCGCAGCCCGAGCCGTGGGTCAGCGCGACGACGCCGTCGACGTTCGGAAACGCGCCGAGGCGCTCACGGGTGAAATGGTCGGCGATGCCGCGCGCCACCGTCGCCGAGCAGTTGACCGTCGACAGGATGCCGAGGTAGTTGCGCGTCGCGACCTTGCCTGCATTCGCGGCATCGCGGCGGACGATGCCCATGAACGTCGCGGCAGGCTCGATGTACGACGTCGGCTTCGCGTCGACGCCGAATGCGTAGTCGCGATCGAACGCTCCCATCGCGAGGTTGTGCAGGTGCACATGCTCGCCCGGCGCGATGTCGCGGCTCGCGAAGCCGATGATCTGGTTGTAGCGGCGGACGGGGGAGCCGGCAGGAACGGCGCGGGTCGCGACCTTGTGTCCCGGCGGAACGAGGCCCGCGACGACGACGTTCTCGTCGATCAGCGTCGTGCCGCCGACGAGCTGCGAGCGCGCGATGACGACGTCGTCCGCGGGATGCAGCCGGATCGTCAGCGAGGAAGGGGTGAGCATCGGAAGTCCTTCAGTGCAGCCTCATTGCAGGATGTCCCAGCTGGTGCTGAAACGTCTGCAGGCCTGGTCGAGGTGGCGGCGCATCGCGGCCCGGGCGCCTCTGCAATCCTGCGCCGCGATCGCCTTCAGCACGGCGCGGTGCTCGGCCAGCGCCGGCTGCCAGAGCGCCGGCGTGTCGTAATGGTGCTCCAGCCGCTTGAAGAGCGGCCCGGCGCGCTCCTCCCACAGCATCCGCACGACGTGGACGAGCGAGCCGTTCCCGGTCGCCTCGGCAATGCGCAGGTGGAACAGGCGGTCCCCGGGCAGCGGCTGTTTCGCCTCCGCCATCTCCCCCTCCATCTCGGTCAAGGCCGCCTCGATGGCCTGCAGCTGCGGCCGCGTCGCCGATTTCGCCGCCAGCGCGGCGCATTCGGACTCGATCGCGTGCCGCGCACGCAGGACCTCGAAGGGCCCCGCCTCGCTCTCCGCCGGCGTCGCGTCCGGAGCTTCGCCGCGGGCGCGGACGTAGATGCCGGAACCGATGCGCACGTCGACCAGGCCTTCGACCTCCAGCGCGATCAGCGCCTCGCGCACCGACGGACGCGACACGCCGAACTGTCGCGCGAGGTCGCGCTCGGGCGGCAACCGCGCTCCGATCCCGAACTCGCCGCTCCGGATCAGGCCGCGGATCTGCTCGGCGATCTGCCGGTAAAGCCGACGGGGTTCGATGCTCTGGAACGGCATGGGGCCGGGCCAAGCGTCGCGGGCCGGCGATGACTGGCGGGATTCCGATCGGGACAAGGTACGCGCGCGCGGTCCACTGGTCAAGTGGCATTACCAATTTCCGGCATTGCCTCCCCCGGGGCCGAGCCTCCCCCTGCGCTGCTATAATGCCGACACGCGGCTTGGGTTCCAGTCCTTTTCGCCGCTGTCGATTCCGACCTCCTGCAGTTCCTCCGTTTGCCTGCGACTGGCCTCCCGCTTGGGAGGACAGGCCGATGTCTTTCCGAAAGCTTTCATGTCCTTCTCGACCCTCGGCTTGTCCGAGACGCTCGTACGCGCCGTCACCGAGCACGGCTACACCCAACCCACGCCCGTGCAGGCGCAAGCGATCCCTGCCGTGCTCGCGGGCGGCGACCTGCTCGCCGGCGCGCAGACCGGCACCGGCAAGACGGCCGGCTTCGTGCTGCCGATGCTGCAGCGCCTGTCCTCGCCCCCCGCTTCAATGGCGCCGCGATCCGGGGTCCGCCCGATTCGCGCGCTGATCCTCACCCCGACCCGCGAGCTCGCGGCGCAGGTCGAGGAGTCGGTGCGCATCTACGGCAAGTACACCAAGCTGAGCTCCACGGTGATCTTCGGCGGCGTGGGTATCCACCCGCAGATCGCCCGGTTGAAGCGGGGCGTCGACATCCTGGTCGCCACGCCCGGCCGACTGCTCGACCTCGCCGGCCAGCGCGCGGTCAACCTGTCGCAGGTCGAGATCCTCGTCCTCGACGAAGCGGATCGGATGCTCGACATGGGCTTCATCCGCGACATCAAGCGCGTGCTGGCGCTACTGCCGCGGCAGCGGCAGAACCTGCTGTTCTCGGCGACGTTCTCCGACGAGATCAAGGCGCTCGCCGACGGTCTGCTGAACGCGCCGGCGATGATCGAGGTCGCCCGGCGCAATTCGACCGTCGAACTGATCCGGCAGAAGGCACACCCGGTGAACCGCGAACGCAAGCGCGAGCTGCTTGCGCACCTGATCAAGACCCAGGACTGGTCGCAGGTGCTGGTCTTCACCCGTACCAAGCACGGCGCGAACAAGCTGACCGAGCAACTCGGCCAGGACGGGATCGCCGCGCTCGCGATTCACGGCAACAAGAGCCAGTCGGCCCGCACGCGCGCGCTGGCCGAGTTCAAGAGCGGCCGGCTGACCGTGCTGGTCGCCACCGACATCGCCGCGCGCGGCATCGACATCGACCAGTTGCCGCACGTCGTGAACTACGACCTGCCCAACGTTCCGGAGGACTATGTCCATCGCATCGGGCGCACCGGTCGTGCCGGCGCCACCGGCGAGGCGGTGTCGCTGGTCTCGGTCGACGACCGCGATTTCCTGCGCGACATCGAGAAGCTGATCAAGCGCACGATCCCGCAGGAGGTGGTCCCGGGCTTTGTGCCCGACGCGTCGGCGCACCCGCAGCCGGCAGCGCCCGCGGGCAGGCGACCTCCCAATCCGCCGGCCCGGCACAAGGGCGGGCGCCAATCCAGCCCCGGAGGGCTGCACAAGGGCGCGAGCCCGGCCGGCGCCGGAGCGCAACCCAGGGTCGCGGGCACGGCCAACCCCGGTGCGCGAGGCAGGACCGGGGCGGCGAAGGGAAGGCCGGCGCCCCGCGGGCGCGCTTCGAACCAACCCGGTCGCCCGGGCTGAGCGCACCGTAGCGCGACCCGCGCTACGATGCGTAGCCTGAAATCACTGCGCGGGCGCCCCTCGCGCCGAGGGATCGGTCGGCGCAGCAGGCGTTCGGGATGTCGTGGTGCTGGAAGTTCGGCCTGGCGGTGAGGTCCCCGGCGCGCGGATCGAGGGCATCGATCTCGCGCAGCCCCTCAGTCATGCGGCGTTCGTGGCCATCGTCCGGGCACTCGGCGAGCACGGGTTCCTCTGCTTTCCGCGGTGCGACGGGCGAGGGTGACGTGCTGACGTGGGGCGACCTGGTCACGCTGCACAGCGCCGTCCCCGACTATGGCCCCGACGAGCCGCGGCTGATCAGGCGCTGCCAGGTGATGGCGGACCGGCTCTTCGAGGCGGATTTCCTCGCGCCGCGGGAAGACCGCGGGCTCGCGGCGTAGCGGAAGCGACGAGCTTCCGCCTTCCGGCAATGCGATGAACCAACGGGCGTCGCGCGCCGCTTTCGACCGCCGTCGCCTGCTGCCGCGTGTGTTGCGCGGCGTGGGTTCCATCGAAAGCGACCACGAACCTCGCCGGCGCGGCCGCGAAGGCCCCGATCCTCATTGCACCGACCGGAGCGGCCGGGTTCGGTCGACCCGGCGCCGACGTCGCGATCGCGCGATCGGGCGTTCTTCCATCGTCTGATCGACCGGGCCGAGGCCGCCGGCTACGAGGCGCCGGTGGTGACCGTGGACATGCCCCTCGGCGGCAAGCGGGAGCGCGATTACCGCCGCGATTTCGCGCTCCCGTTCGCGTTCACGCTGCGCAACGTCCTGGATCTCGCCTCGCACCCGCGCTGGGCGCTGGCGCTGGCGCGCCACGGCCTGCCGGTGCTCGAGAACCTGGTGGGACTGGCGAGGGCGGGAAGCGACATCTCGGCCATCGCCTCGTCGGTGGGCCGCGACTACGACAGCGGGTTCGACTGGCAGGGACTGCTGGCGCTGCGCGAGCGCTGGCGACGCAGGCTCCTGGTCAAGGGCATCCTGCATCCGGCGGATGCCGAGCGCGCCGCGTCCATCGGCTGCGACGGCGGCGTCGTCTCGAATCATGACGGCCGGCAGCTGGATGGCGCCGTGGCGTCGCTCGACGCCTTGCCCGCGATCGCGGCCGCCGTCGGGGATCGCATCGACGTGCTGCTGGACAGCGGCGTGCGCCGCGGTTCCGATATCGTCAAGGCGCTGGCACTCGGTGCGCAAGCGGTGATGATCGGCCGCGCGACGCTCTACGGCGCGTCGGTGGCCGGTGAAGCCGGTGCGCGGCGCGCACTCGAGATCCTCGCCGACGAGCTGGCAGGAACGATGCGCCTGTGCGGCGCAAGCTCGATCGCCCGGATCGACGCCGGTCTCATCGCCTGATCCCGGGCTTTCATCGCGCGCGCAACAAGGCGGGCGCGATCGATGCGCTTCGTGCCCATGCCGCTTGCGGACCGACGGCCGACGTCGCATCCTTTGCCTTCAGGATCTCCCGCCGCCCGAAGGTGCTCCAATGGCTGCACCCGCACTGACCACCGAGTTCCTGACGCTCGCGACCGGGGTCTCCGCGTACCTCGCCAAGCCCGGCGGCGTCCCCGGCATCGGCGTCGTGGTCATGATGGAAGCCTTCGGCCTGAATGCCTGGGTCAAGGGCGTGTGCGAGCGCTTCGCGCGCGCCGGCTACATCGCCATCGCGCCGGATTTCTACCACGGCGAGGCCTTCGAGTATTCGGATCGCGATCGCGCCATCGCACGCCTGAACGACATCGACGACGACACGGCGATGCAGGAGACCGGCGCGGCGCTCGACGCGCTGGTCGCCCAGGGCGCGCGCGACGGGCGGCTCGCCATCATCGGCTTCTGCATGGGCGGGCGGCTGGCGTTCCTCGCGAATGCCGTCCACGGGTCGCGTCTCGCGGCATCGGTGTCGTTCTACGGCGGCGGCATCGCGCCGCTGGAACCCCGGGGCAGGCGCAAGCCACTGCTCGACCGCGCGCAGGACCTGAAGGCGCCGCAGCTGCTGGTGTACGGGGCGAAGGATCCATCGATCGCCAGCGACGAACACGCGCGGCTTGCCAAGGCGCTGTCCGATGCCAATCGCCGCTACACCCTGGCCGTTCTCCCCGACGCGGGACACGCCTTCGCAACGGCCGATCGCGAAAGCTACGTTCCCGAGGCCGCCGAGGCGGCCTGGCGCATCGCTTTCGCTTTCCTCGTCGACAGCGTCATGCATTGACGATCGCGGCCGGCCGGCGCGTTGCGCGACACCCCGTCCGGGCGCCGTCGATTCGCGCGCCAGTACCGGCCGATTCATCGGCAGCGTAGAATCCGCGCTTTTTCCAGTGCTGCGGCCCGGGCGCCGACGCCGGAACGGAGAATTCCGATGGGTGGAAGGCTGGCAGGCAAGTCCGCGCTGATCACGGCCGCAGGCCAGGGCATCGGGCGCGCCACGGCGATCGCGATGGCGCAGGAAGGCGCAGCAGTGCTCGCGACCGACGTCGACGGCGATGCGCTGGCAAGCCTGCAGGGCATCCCGAACATCGGCACCCGCCGCCTCGACGTGCTGGACGACGCCGCGGTCGCGGCGACGATCGAGTCCCTGCCGCCGCTGCAGATCCTGTTCAACTGCGCCGGCTACGTCCACCATGGATCGATCCTCGAATGCGCGCCCAAGGACTGGGAGTTCAGCTTCAACCTGAACGTGCGCGCGATGTACGTCGCGACCCGCGCGGCGCTGCCGAGGATGCTCGCCCATCACGAGGCGACCGGACAGGGCGCATCGATCGTCAACATGTCGTCGATCGCGAGTTCGATCAAGGGCTTGCCGAACCGCTTCGTCTACGGCACGACGAAGGCCGCAGTCATCGGTCTGACCAAGTCGATCGCCGCCGACTACGTCCAGAAGGGAATTCGCTGTAACGCGATCGCGCCGGGCACCGTCGACACGCCGTCGCTCGCGCAGCGGATCAACGCGTTTCCCGACCCGGCCGAGGCGCGACGCATGTTCATCGCGCGCCAGCCGATGGGCCGACTCGCGACCGCCGAGGAAATCGCGCCGCTGGTCGTATTCCTGGCGTCCGACGAAGCCGCATTCGTCACGGGCAACACCTATTCCTGCGATGGCGGGATGACTATCTGAGGAGAAATTCGATGAAACTCGTACGTTACGGACCGGCAGGGCGCGAGAAGCCCGGCATGATCGACGCCGATGGCGTCCTGCGCGACCTCTCGCGCAAGGTGAAGGACATCGATGCCGAGGCGCTCGCGCCGGCCTCGCTCGCCGCACTGCGCAAGCTCGACCCGAAGCGCCTGCCCGCCGTCAAGGGCCGCCCGCGCCTCGGGGCCTGCGTCGCGACGCCGCCGAAGTTCGTCGCGATCGGGCTCAACTTCGCCGACCACGCGAAGGAAGCGGGCGTGCCCATTCCCGAGCATCCGGTCGTGTTCTTCAAGGCCGAGACGTCGATCTGCGGCCCGAACGACAACACGATCACGCCCAAGGATTCGACGCAGCTCGACTACGAAATCGAGCTCGGCGTCGTCATCGGGCGCAAGGCCCGCCACGTCGCGGTCAAGGACGCGCTGCGCTACGTCGCCGGCTATTGCGTGATCAACGACGTTTCCGAACGCGATTTCCAGCTGAAGCGCGGGGCGTCGCAGTGGGGCAAGGGCAAGGGCTGCGACAGCTTCGGTCCGATCGGTCCCTGGCTGGTGACGACCGACGAGATCAAGGATCCGCAGAAACTCGACATGTGGCTCGACGTCAACGGGCAGCCGCGCCAGCGGGGCAACACGAAGACGATGATCTTCGGCGTCGCCGAGCTCGTCGCCGACGTCTCGCGCTACATGACGCTGCTCCCGGGTGACGTGATCACCACCGGCACGCCGCCGGGCGTGGCGCTGGGCATGAAGGAGCCGAAGGGCTGGCTCAAGCCCGGCGACATCGTCACCTGCGGCATCTCCGGCCTGGGCGAACAGCGCCAGAAGATCGTGCCGTTCAAGGGCCGCGCCTAGGACGCCCCCGCATCGCGGGCCGCGAGCGACGGCCTGCGATGCCCCTGCGGCGGGTCGCGCAAGCACCCGCGGCGCAGCGCGCAGCACCGAATCGCACGGGACCGAACCGATAGGCCCGAAATGCGATCATACGGTCGATGATCGATTCCACCCGCATCCCGTCGTCCGAGGCGGACCTCCATCCGGAATGCACGCCGCACGCGAGCGGCATGCTCGCCCTGGACCGGCGCCACACGATGTACTGGGAGACCTGCGGCAACGCGTCCGGGCTGCCGATCCTGTTCCTGCACGGCGGGCCCGGGGGCGGCAGCCTCCCGCATCACCGGCGCTTCTACGATCCGGCGCAGTGGCGCATCGTCGTCTACGACCAGCGCGGCGCGGGCCGCTCGACGCCGATCGCCGACATCTCCGACAACACCACCGCGCATCTCGTCGACGACATCGAGCGCCTGCGCCGGCACCTGGGCATCGAGCGCTGGGTGCTGTTCGGCGGGTCCTGGGGCTCGACGCTTGCACTCGCCTACGCCGAGGCACATCCCGAGCGCGCGCTGGGGCTCATCCTGCGCGGGATATTCCTCGCCACGCGGCGCGAGATCCGCTGGTTCATCGACGGCATGCGCCAGTTCTTCCCGGAGGCCTGGCACGATTTCGCGCATTTCCTGCCGCCCCCGGAACGCGACGACCTGCTGGCGAGCTACCACCGCCGGCTCACCGATGCCGACCCGGCCGTGCACCTGCCTGCCGCCCGCGCCTGGGACCGCTACGAAAGCGCGTGCTCGACGCTCCTCCCGCGCCAGGACATCGGACGCATCGACGACGGTGCGGCATCGCTCGCGATCGCGCGCATCGAGGCGCACTACTTCGTCCACGACGCATTCCTCGCGCCGGACCAGATCATCGCCAACATCCCGCGCATCTCGCACCTCCCATGCACGATCGTGCAGGGCCGCTACGACGTCGTCTGCCCGCCGGTCAGCGCGCTGGCGCTCGCGCAGGCATGGCCCGACGCCGAGTGCATCGTCGTGCCCGACGCGGGACATTCGGTGCGCGAGCCCGGGATCGCGCGCGAGCTGGTCGGGGCGGTCCGCCGGATGCGCGCGCGCTTCGAGAAGGCGCGATGACATCGGACGGCGACTGGGCGCTGCGCAGCCGCAATGCGGTCTGGCACCCCTGCACGCAGATGAAGCAACACGAGCAGGCACCGCCGATCGCGATCGCGCGCGCGGCCGGGGCGTGGCTCTACGACTACGACGGGCGCCGCTACCTCGACGCGGTCGGATCGTGGTGGGTCAACCTGTTCGGGCATGCCAACCCGCGCATCAACGCGGCGCTGACCGCGCAGCTCGCCGAGCTCGAGCACGTGATGCTCGCCGGTTTCACCCACCGCCCGGTCGTCGAGCTGTCCGAACGATTGTCGGCGCTGGCACCCGCGGGACTGTCGCACGCGTTCTATGCCTCGGACGGCGCGTCGGCGACCGAGATCGCGCTGAAGATGAGCTTCCACTACTGGAAACAGCAAGGCGCCGCGGGCAAGACGCATTACGCGCGACTCGCCGGCGGCTACCACGGGGAGACGGTCGGTGCGCTCGCGGTGACCGACGTCGCGCTGTTCCGCGACGCCTACGCCCCGCTGCTGCGCGCGCACCCGGTGCTGCCCTCGCCCGCCGCCCGCGCCGGCCACCGCGACGACGCGGAAGGCGCCGTCGACGCCGCGCTCGCCGCGCTCGAGGCGTTCCTCGCGCAGCACCATGCGAGCACGGCGGCGCTGATCGTCGAGCCGCTGGTGCAGGGCGCCGCCGGCATGGCGATGTATGCGCCACGCTACCTCGTGCGCGCCCGCGAGCTCACCGCAGGCCATGGAGTCCACCTGATCGCCGACGAGATCATGACGGGCTTCGGTCGCACCGGCAGCTTCTTCGCCTGCGAGCAGGCCGCGATCACGCCGGATTTCCTGTGCCTGTCCAAGGGCATCACCGGCGGCTACCTGCCGCTGTCCTGCGTGCTCGCGACCGACGACGTGTACCGGGCGTTCTACGCCGACGAGCTGGCGCAGGGCTTCCTGCATTCGCATTCCTACACCGGCAATGCGCTGGCCTGCCGCGCGGCACTCGCGGTGCTCGACATCTTCCGCGACGACGACGTCATTGCCGCGAACCGCGACAAGGCGTTGCGCTGGGGACGGATGGCGCAGCCGATCGCCGCGCATCCACGGGTGCGCAACTTCCGCCAATGCGGGATGATCATCGCTTTCGACGTGGAGGCGGCGGAGGCCGGCTTCGCCCGCAGCTTCGCCGCCGAAGCGCTGGCGCGCGAGCTCGTGTTGCGCCCGATCGGCAACACGGTCTACTTCATGCCGCCCTACGTCGTCAGCGATGCGGACTTCGCGCTGCTGGTCGAGCGCACGCTCGGAATCATCGACCGTCGATGACGCGGCCAACCTTCGCCGGGGCCATCGGCCTCGCCGCCCTGCTCTGCAGCGTCGCGACGCAGGCAGCGATGCCGCGCGAGATCCGGCGCGCCTTCCTCGACGCGGGCGTCCCGATGACCCACGTGTCGATCGTCGTGCAGGACACGGCGAAGCCGCGGCCGATGTTCGTCTACGACCCCGACCGGCCGCGCAATCCAGCGTCGGTGATGAAGCTCGTCACCACGTACAGCGCGCTCGAGCTCCTCGGCCGCGACTACCGCTGGAAGACCGAGGCCTACCTGGGCGGGCCGCTGGAGAACGGGGTGCTGCGGGGGAACCTGATCCTCAAGGGCTACGGCGACCCGAAGATCACCAAGGAGCAGTGGCAGGCCTTCATCGCGGCGCTCCGGGAAAAGGGCCTCGATTCGATCAGCGGCGACCTCGTGCTGGACCGGAGCTACTTCGCGCTGCCCCGCTACGACCCGGCGGCGTTCGACCACGAGCCGCGCAAGCCCTACAACGTCGGGCCCGACGCGCTGCTCGTCAATTTCAAGGCGCTGCAGCTGAAGTTCGCGCCGGACCCGGCGACCGCGAAAGTCGAGGTTTCGATCGATCCGCCGCTGCCCGGCGTCGTCCTGAAGCGGGCGCCGACGCTCGTCGACGCCGGTGACTGCGGCGACTGGCGGGCGGCGATGCAGCCCGCATTCGACGACCGCGGCGATCGCGCGTCGTTGCGGTTTGCCGGCGGCTACCCGGCGAGCTGCGGCGAGCGCGACTGGTGGATCTCGCTGCTCGACCACGCTCACTACGTACAGGCGATGTTCGAGGCTTATTTCCGCGCGGCCGGCGGCCATTTCGACGGCGGCGTGAAGGCGGGACGCGTTCCGCAAGGCGCCACGCCCTTCGCCACTCTCGAATCGCCTCCGCTCTACGACATCGTGCGCGACGTCAACAAGCTGTCCAACAACGTGATGGCGCGCCAGATCTTCCTGACGCTCGCGACGACGGCGGGCCCGCCGCCGGCAACCCCGGCCAGGGCCGCCGTGGCCATCCGCCGCTTCCTCGCCGCGCACAAGCTCGCGATGCCCGGACTGGTCCTCGAGAACGGATCGGGACTGTCGCGCAGGGAGCGCACGACGGCCCGGGGGCTCAACCGGCTGCTGGTGGCTGCGAGCCGCAGCGGAGTGCGCGACGAGTTCGCGAGCTCGCTTCCCGTCGCGGCGACCGACGGCACGCTCGAGCGGCGTTTCCGCGACGATGGCGTCGCCGGACAGGCGCTGCTGAAGACCGGCACGCTCGAAGGCGTGCGTGCCATCGCGGGCTACGTGATCGACCGCTCGGGCCGCTGGTTCTCCATCGTCGCGCTGGTCAACGACCCGGATGCCGGCCGCGCCGCGCCTGCCCTCGACTACCTGGTGCAGTGGATCTACGACAACGGCGCGAGCTTCGAGGCGGCCCTGCGACGCTGAAGCGGCCCGCACCGGCATTGCTTTCGCTCGGCGCCCTCTCCCACTTCGTGGGAGAGGGTCGCGGCGAGGGAAGATCCTAGATGCCCGGTACCGGCCGGCTGTCATGGAACAGCAGGTAGCCGCGCACCACACGGTAGATGACCCAGATCGTGTCGGCCGCCCAGATCGCGAACGCGATCGGGATGCCGATGAGGATCAGCCCCAGCGTGACGAAGACCAGTGCGCCGACCATCGCCCACAGCAGCGACCACCAGAACGTCCGGATCTGCCAGGTGAAGTGGGATGCGAGCCAGCTGCCCGCCGCCTCGTCGCGCTTCACGTGGGCGATGATGATCGCAACGATGCCGACCACGCCCATCAGCGGCGCGAACAGCGGGAAGCCGTGCGAAGCGACGCCGATCAGCGCGGCGATGGCGAACAGCGCGTAGACGAGCAGCGCCGCGTTGATCGGCAGCGGGCGTGACGCGCCGGACGGCGTCGGGGTCGCGGGGGAAACCGGTGCGGGAAAGTCGGCCATCGAAATCTCCCTGGTGACATTTACACGCCGCGCGTCGGCGCCCGTTACGTCCCCATAGATTGGGGGAGCCCGTACCCGTATCAAGCAGGGCGGCCGCCGGGACCGCGCAGCCGTCAGTACCGCGCCCCGTCCTTGTGTGCGGCAAACGTGCCGTTCTCGTCGGTCACCCACATCAGGTCGTCGTCCGGATAGAACGCGTTGTCGCCGTCGATCCTGCTGCCGACCTCGACGTAGCGCGCCGCAACCGCGCCCCGGTTCAGGAAATGGTGAGCGTCGCGCTTGCCTGCCGGATATCCGGCGCAGTCGCCCGCGCGCAGGACCTGCTCGCCGGCCTCGGTGACCAGCACGACCTCGCCCTCGAGGACGTAGACGAACTCGTCTTCCAGCGTATGCCAGTGCCGCAATGCGGATTGACCGCCGGGGCCCAGTGTCACGAGGTTCACGCCGAAGCGCGTGAGTCCGCAGGCGTCGCCCAGGCGCCGCTTGCTGCGGTCGCCCACGCGTGAACGAAACGGCTCGGGATAGGTCGATCCGCGGATCTCGGCCACGGATTGCGGGTCAAGTGCGGGAAGATTCAGTCTGGCCATGGCGGGAACGCTTCGGCAATGAACGCTGCCCGCATGACAGCATGCTTCGCGAGGGGGCGCAAGCGAGGTGCCGGCCGGAGGCACCGCCGCGCGCGCCTTTCCCGAATCCGATTCCCGGCCGCTATAATGGGCTCGACCGCGAGTTCCGCGACCCAGGCGGAAGGCATGGCGGTCCGACAACCAATCAGAAGGAGTCGAGCATGACCACTTCCCGCGAAACGGTCCTTGACGATTTTTCCTCGATGCTCTCGGACGCCGAGGATCTGCTCAAGCGTGCCGGCAACGAAAGCGGCGAGCGGGCGAAGGACCTGCGCGCGCAGGTCGAGGCAAAGCTGCTGGCCGCCAAGCTGCGCCTGCAGGAGATGCAGGGCGAGGCGGTCGACCGCGCGAAGGATGCCGCGCGCGTCACCGACGACTACGTCCACGACAATCCCTGGTGGGCGATCGGTGCAGCAGCCGCGGTCGGCTTCGTCGCCGGCCTGCTGATGAATCGGCGCTGATCGCCACGGCGCCATGTCGGTCCCCGAGGGCGGAGTCGCAGGCACGGCGACGCGGTTGTCGGCGTCGGCCGTCTCTCTGCTGCGCACGCGCGTCGAGCTCGCCAGCGTCGAATTCGCCGAGGAGCGCGAGCGCCTGAAGGTGTCGATCGGGCTCATCGCCGTCGCCATCGTCGCTTTCGGTTTCGCGGCGATCGTCGTCACCTTCGGCGTCATCGCCTTGTTCTGGGACAGCTACCGCTACGAGACGATTGCCGCAGTCGCGCTGGTGTATGCGATCGTCGGTGTCGCCGCGCTGCGCCGGCAGTCGTTCCTGCGCAAGGCGGCGCCGACGCCGTTCTCGGCATCGATCGATGCGCTGCGCAAGGACGCCGAGTGGCTGCGTCACCATGCCCGTGACGGCGACCCGCCGGCGCGATCATGAGCAGCCTCGAAGACCTCGCGGCGCGCAAGACGCTGCTCGTCGCGCGCACCGATCTCGAGCGCATCGACCTCGCCGTGGCAGTGCGCGCCCTCGTCGGCGCCTTCGTCGAGCCGCATCCGCAGGCCGGACGCCTCGGCCGGATGCATCCGCTGGTCGCCCGCGCGCTGCGACTCGCCATCCCGATCTTCGGTGCGAGCCGCCTCGGCTTCCTGGCGCGCGCGCTGTCGATCGGGCTGGTCGCTTTCCGACTTGTGAACGGGCTGCGCAGCCGCTAGCGGCTTCGCGGCCGGTCAGAGCCCCAGCGTCTTCCAGATCGCCTCGACCCGCGCTTCGACCGCGGCGTCCATGACGATCGGCCGCCCCCATTCGCGGCTCGTCTCGCCCGGCCACTTGTTGGTCGCGTCGATGCCGATCTTGCTGCCGAGCCCGGCGACCGGCGACGCGAAATCGAGGTAGTCGATCGGGGTGTTCGGCACGATCAGCGTGTCGCGCGCCGGATCGACGCGCGTCGTCAGCGCCCAGATCACGTCCTTCCAGTCGCGGATGTTCACGTCGTCGTCGGTGACGACGATCATCTTGGTGTACATGAACTGGCGCAGGAAGCTCCAGATGCCGAACATCACGCGCTTCGCGTGCCCCGCGTATTGCTTCTTCAGGGCGACGACGGCCAGCCGGTAGCTGCAGCCTTCGGGCGGCAAGTAGAAGTCCGCGATCTCCGGGTACTGGCGCTGCAGCAGCGGCACGAACACCTCGTTCAACGCCACGCCCAGCACCGCCGGCTCGTCGGGAGGCTTGCCCGTGTACGTCGAGTGGTAGATGGGATCGCGGCGCAGCGTCATGCGCTCGATGGTGAAGACCGGGAAGCGCTCGGTCTCGTTGTAATACCCGGTGTGGTCGCCGAACGGACCCTCGAGCGCGGCCTCGTAGCCGGTCGGGTCGTTCGCATCGGGATGGATGTAGCCTTCGAGCACGATCTCGGCGCTCGCAGGCACCTGCAGCTCGTGCGTCAGGCACTTCACAATCTCGGTGCGTCCATCGCGCAGCAAGCCCGCGAACTGGTACTCGGACAGGGTATCGGGCACCGGCGTCACGGCGCCCAGGATCGTCGCCGGATCGGCGCCGAGGGCGACGGCGATCGGAAACGTCGAGCCGGGCGAGGCGAGTGCGTGGTCGCGGAAATCGAGCGCGCCGCCGCGTGCGCTGAGCCAGCGCATGATCACCTTGTTGCGCGCGATCACCTGCTGGCGGTAGATGCCGAGGTTCTGCCGCTTCTTGTGCGGCCCGCGCGTCACGGTGAGGCCCCAGGTGATCAGCGGCCCGGCGTCGCCCGGCCAGCAGGTCTGGATCGGCAGGCGCGAAAGGTCAACGTCAGCGCCTTCCCAGACGACGTCCTGGCAGGGACCCGAGCGGCGAAGCTTCGGCGCCATGTCGAGCACCTTCATGAACACCGGCCGCGTCGTCTGCCACGCATCCCTGAGACTCTTCGGCGGCTCGGGCTCCTTCAGATAGGCCAGCAGCCGCCCGACCTCGCGCAGGCTCCGCTGCCAGTCCGTCGGATCGGCGCCCATCGCCCGGGCCACGCGTCCCGGCGTTCCGAACAGGTTGCCCAGCACGGGAATGGCGCCGCCGCCGGGACCCCGGGAATTGCCCGCCGGACGCTCGAACAGCAGCGCAGGACCCTGCGCCCGCAGCACGCGGTCGCACAGCGCCGTCATCTCCAGCCTCGGATCGACCGGCTCGGGGATGCGCCGCAACTCGCCCGCCGCCTCGAGCTGGCCGATGAACTCGCGCAGATCGGCGTAGCTCACCGGCCGCCCGCGCCGCTGCGCGCGGCTGCGGCACCCGAAGCAACGCGAATAATCAGCCTGCGCGCCGCTGACAGTTCACCTGCGCGGACGCGCAGGAGTCGCGATACTTGAATCATTCGCGCCGTCCGGGGTCGAAGGATTTGTGCAGTTGCAGTGCGAAGCGGGACGAACTTCCAGCGGTTTCCGGTATGGGAATTGCTGCAGCGGTTGCCTGCAATTGCCTGTGCAACGATCCTCTGCAGCCGGTTCCGCGCCGGGGAGTTTACCGCGACTTTGACGGTGCCCTGCGGGCGCCTGCCTTGCCGAGGAGTCCGGGTCATGGATGATCTGCTGCGTTACGCCAGCCTTGCCGGCGCCGGATTGCCGGCGCACGAGCGCCACAAGGCGAAAACCGGAACCGTCCGGCAGATGCGGCGCGTGCAGGTCGAAAGCGACGGCGCGCTGCGCTTTTCCGCAGCGCTCCCGTGCAACCCGCGGGACGACCTCGGGAAACTCGCCGGATTGACCTTTTCGATCGCCGACGACCGTGGTGGCAAGCAGGTGCTGCTGCGGGCGGCCGACGCAGGCGATCCCCCCCGTCCCGGGGCCGCCGCCGCGGCCACGCCGGCACCCCGCAAGCCGCGAAAGCTGATCCTGCTCGCGTACTGATCCCGCGGCTCCCGCCGGGGGCCGCGTTCCATCGACGTTTCGCCGGTTCCGATCCCTCGATTGCGGGATTCGTCGCAACGCGCTTGGCGAGCGCCGGCGTCGGTGGTGTGATTGCTTCCGGACGGAAGCGATTATTCGGTCGGTCGTCCGAGGAATCCTGCGTGGCGCTGCCTTGCACTTGCGCCGATCCTTGGCAGCGTCGTGGCAGTGCATTGATTCCCGCCATTCCGCAGCGGTCCCGGGAAGGAGGGAGTGATCCGGTGGATCACGGCAGCGTCACGGATCGCGTGCGTCAACGACAGCGTGGAGCAACGGATGGCCTGCGAAGCCTGGCGGCGGTCCCCGTCGCCGGGCAGTGACTCCGTCCCACCGACATGAAGGGAACCGGCATGACATCGAACCGCAAGAACCTGTGTTTTGCGTACCTGTTGTCGACGTCGCTCGCATCGGGAGCCGCCTGTGCCTACGCCGCCGAAGCCCCGAAGCCGGATGCCTCCAGCCCGGCACCGATCACGCTGGCGCAGGCCGACCGACCCGTGACGATGATGGAGGTCCGGGGCGAGGTCCGTGAAGCCCCGGGCTTCAACCCGATGGAGCGCGGCGTTCGCAAGGCCGCGGCGGAGGGCCCGACGACGCTGCGGCGATACGTCCAGCGCACCGAGACGATCTACCACTTCAGCTACTGGGATTTCGCCAGGCTTCTGCCGAAGGAATGAGCACGCCGGCAATCGCCAGCGCGGAATCCGCGGCTGCTCGCGGGTTCCGCGCGAGGCAGTACGCCGCCGCGTCGGGCCGCCGAAGCCTGCGTCGGACAATTCTGAATGCATGCTGCCAGGGAGACGATCATGAAATCACGCTTGCCCGTCACGGCACTCGCCGTGTGCGCGTTCACGCTGGCCGCCGGCTGCGCCTCGACCCCCGAACACACCTCGGAGTACCGGGAAGCCAAGGTCTACCAGACAGGGAGCAACATCCCGGTGCGGGATCGACACGGCATGATGAACGTCAAGAGCGTCGATCCGGAGTCGCTGCAGCAGGAACTCAATGGCGCGTCGCACGCGCCACCGGTGGGCAGCAAGGGCCGATGACCCGGCGTCGGCCGGCCCCCGGACGACGGGTCCGGACTAGATGACCGAGGCGGCGCCGCCGTCCATCGGGACGATCGCGCCGGTGACGTAGCTGGCCTGCGCCGACGCGAGGAACAGCGCGACCTGCGCGACTTCCTCCGGCGTGCCGAGCCGGCGCAGCGGAATGCGCGCCTGCTGCCGGGCGAGGATCTCATCGGGGCCGAGCCCGGTCATCCGCGCCTCGGCATCGAGCCCCTCGCGCACCCGCCCGGTCAGGGTTCCGCCCGGATTGATCGCGTTGATGCGCACGCCCTGCGGGCCGTAGGCCGCGGCGAGGCCCGTCGTCGCGAGCATCAGCGCCGCATTGGCGGCCCCGCCGGGAATGTGCACCGGCCGCCCGATCTTGCCGCCCATGCCGATGATGTTGACGACCGCGCCCCGCCCACGCGCAGCCATTCGCTTGACGATCGCGTCCAGCGGGTGGATGCAGCTGAAGAACTTGGCGTCCATCGCATCGTGCCACGCCTGCGCGTCGAGTTCGCCGGGCGGATAGCGCTTCGCTGCGCCGGCAGAGTTGATCAGGACGTCGATCGGGCCGAGCGCCGTCTCGACGCCCTCGACCATCGCCTGCGCCTGCGCGGGATCGCAAAGGTCGGCAACGAACACCGCCGGACGATGGACGCAATCGCCGATCCTGGCCACCGCGGCGTCGAGGTTGGCGCGGCTGCGCGAGACCAGCGCGACGCGGGCGCCTTCGCGCGCCAACGCCTGCGCGCACGCAAAGCCGATGCCCATGCTCGCGCCGGTGACGACGGCGATCCTGTCGCGCAGTCCGAAATTCATTTCATCGGCTCCGCATCAGGGTTTGGCAAAGCGCTTTTCGAGGCTCGCCATCACCGCCGGCCAGGCACGCTCGAAATACGCCTTCGCTTTAATCCATTCCTCGCCCTGTCCGTAGCCGAAATTCCGCAGCGTCAGCGAGGTCCTGTTGCCTTCGATCTCCGAGAAATCGAGGTAGACGAGCGTGCGCAGCTTGCGGATCGTCGGGATCGTCGGAGGCGCGTTCCATTCGAAGACGAGCTGGCGCATCGGCACGACGCTGTGGAACATGCAACCCTCGCTGCCGCGCTGGCCCTCGGGATGGTCCAGGCCGAACCACAGCTCGAATGCCCCGCCCGGCTCGGGGACGACTTTCGCCGCCTTGGGCGCGAAGAAGCTCTCGATGCCCTCGGGAGTCGTCCACGCCTTCCAGACCTCCGCGACGGGGGCGTCGATCACCCGGGTGACGACGATGTCGGGCGCAAGCGGCTGGGCGGAGGCGTCGCGCACGAAGGTGGCGAAAGTGGCGATCAGCACGAAACGAAGTACAGGCAGCATCGTCGCATCTCCTTCCGGAGGACGGCAGATCACAGCCAGCGCGCAAGGCCGCGCCACGCCGCGAGCTTGTCCGCGATCGGCAGCGTGTACGCCGGGCTGGTGGACGGCAGGACCAGCGTCGCGTAACCCGCCTCGCGCCACGCCGCACTCGCGCGACCCGCGGTCTTCCCGTTGAAGCACACCGCCTGCAACGCGCGGGCGACGCGCCGCACCCGCGTGATCTCGCCGCGCTTCGCATTGCGGATCGCCGCGTCGAGGCTTCCGGCACGCTCGCAGGCAATGATCGTATCCCAGATTGCCAGCTTGCGTGCACGCACGCGCGCGAGCCGCTGCGCATAGGGAAGCTCGGCGAGAGGCTCGCCGAGCACCGCGCCGAGGATCGGCCAGAAATGATTGCGCGGGTGCGCGTAGTACTGCCTCGCGGCGAGCGAAGCCTCGCTCGGAAAGCTGCCGAGGATCAGCACCCGCGCGTCGGAGGCGAGCACGGGCGGCAGGCCGCGCATCACCACGCGCGCGGCCAGCGTCCGGCGGTGAATGCGTAATCGAGGGCGATTCCCGCGAAGACGGCCAGCCCGAGCCAGTGATTGCCCAGGAATGCGCGGAAGCACGCATCGCGCTCGCGCCTGCGGATGATCCACAGGTGGTGGATCGCGAGCGCGAGCGCGACGGCGAGCCCGGCGCCGTACGCCCATCCCAGCGCGAAGACCCGGCCGATCCACGCCATCGCGACCAGGTAGACGGCATAGCAGAGCGCCACGGCGGCGATGTCGAAGCGGCCGAAGGTCAGCGCCGACGTGCGGATGCCGATGTTCGCGTCGTCGTCGCGATCGACCATCGCGTATTCGGTGTCGTAGGCGACGACCCAGAACAGGTTGATGGCGAGCAGGATCCACGCGATCGCGGGAACGCGCGCCTGCACGGCCGCCCAGGCCATCGGGATGCCGAACGAGAATGCGATGCCGAGGAACGCCTGCGGGATCGAGAAGAAGCGCTTGACGAACGGATAGACGATCGCGATCGCCAGCGCCGGGAACGACCACAGCACCGCCGTCCGGTTGGTGAACAGCACGAACACGAACGCCACGGCGGCGAGCACCGCGCCGACGACCAGCGCTTCCCAGGGCGCGATGACGCCGGCCGCGAGCGGCCGCTGCGCGGTGCGCTTGACGTGGGCGTCGAAATCGCGGTCGGCCCAGTCGTTGAACGCGCATCCCGCCGAGCGCATCACCCACGTGCCCATGACGAAGATCACCACGAGCGAATACGTCGGCGCACCGCGCGCGGCGAGCCACAGTGCCGACAGCGTGGGCCACAGCAGCAGCAGCGTGCCGATCGGCTTGTCGAGGCGCAGCAGCCGCTCGTAGGCGTCGAGACGCTCGACGAACGACAGCCGCGGTCGCGAGGCGGGGAGCCGCGGGGTCATGCCGGCACGGTCAAGGCGACCCCGTCATATGGGCAGCGCGAGCTGCTTGCGCAGGGTCCGCGGCGCGGTCGCGGCGAGAGTCGCTGCGAGCGTCGGATGGTGCAGCACGAGCCGCAGCTCGCGCTTCATCCGATGGTTCGAGAGGCGTCGCGACTCGCTCATGAACGACAGCAGCATCGGCGCGATCTTCCGCTCCGCTTCCTCCCAGCCGACGCGGGGCGGCCGCGGCAGCTGGAAGGCGTCGGCGATCGCGTCGAACCACGCGCCCATCTTCATCTCGCTGTCGTCGCTCACGTTGTACGCGCGATTGGGGCGCCCGAGGTAGAGGGCGGCGACGACGGCGCGCGCGAGGTCGTCGGCGTGGATGTGGTTCGTGTAGACGTCGTCATCGGCGTCGAGCGCGGGCGTGCCCTGGCGCAGCCGTTCCAGCGGCATGCGGTTCGGCGCGTAGATGCCGGGCACGCGCAGGATGGACAGGCCGACGCCGTGGCGCGCCGCCCATTTGCGCAAATGCCTTTCCGCAGCGACGCGGCGACGGGCGCGGGGCGTCTGCGCGCGCAACGGCCGCGTCTCGGCCACGCGCGCGCCTGCGCAGTCGCCGTAGACGCCCGAGGTCGAGATGTAGACGAAGCGCTGCGGTATAATTCGCGCCCTTGCCAGTGCGGCAAGCAGCCGCCGCGTGCGCGGATCGTCCCTGCCTTCGGACGGCGGCGGCGCGAAGTGCAGCACGGCCCAGGGCGCCGTGTGCACACGGTCGAGCGAACGCGGCTGGTCGAGATCGGCGATGAGCGGAACGATGCCGTGGGCGCGCATCCTGCGCACGTCGTCGCGATTGCGGGTCAGGCCGACGAGCTGCGCGCGATGCCGCAGCAATTCCGCGACCCGCAACGCGACATCGCCGCAACCCACCAGCAGGATCCTCTGCGCCATGAGGTCGAAAGGGTGTAGCCGCCGGCCGATCGATGTGGGGGTCCTGCGCGAGGCGCAGGACTCGTCCACGCCCGTGTACGGCGGCTCGCGCCGGAATTTCCGATGACACTGCAGATTACCATACGGCCCAGCGGCCACGCGTTCGACTGCGACGCCGATGAAACGGTGCTGCAGGCGGCGATGCGCGCCGACCTGATGATTCCCTATGGCTGCCGCAACGGCGCCTGCGGAACCTGCAAGGGCAGGATCCTCGAAGGCGTCGTCGACTACGGCCCCCACCAGGCCTCGACCCTCACCGACGACGAGAAACGCCGCGGGCTCGCGCTGTTCTGCTGCGCGCGGCCGACGACCGACCTGGTCATCGAGGTGCGCGAGGTCCGCCGGGCCGGCGACATCCAGATCAAGCGCCTGCCCTGCCGCGTCGAGTCGATCGACAAGGTCGCAGCCGACGTCGCGATCCTCCGGCTCAAGCTGCCGACTTCCGAGCGCCTGCAATACCTCGCCGGCCAGTACATCGATTTCCTGCTGAAGGACGGCCATCGCCGCAGCTTTTCGCTCGCGACGCCGCCGCACGCGGACGAACTGCTGGAGCTGCACATCCGCCACACACCGGGGGGCCTGTTCACCGACCCGCTGTTCACGACCTGGAAGGGCCGCGAGATCCTGCGCTTCGAGGGCCCGCTGGGTGCGTTCTACCTGCGCGAGGACAATGACAAGCCGGTGATCTTCGTCGCCGGAGGCACCGGCTTCGCGCCGATCAAGGCGATCGTCGAGCACATGCTCCACCACCGGATTCCACGCGAGATCGTGCTGTACTGGGGTGCGCGCGCGAAGCGCGATCTCTACCTGCCCGACCTGCCGGGCAGATGGCAGACCGAAAATCCGAATTTCACGTTCATCCCGGTGCTCTCCGATCCTGCCCCCGACGACGCATGGCCGGGTCGCACCGGCCTCGTGCATCGGGCCGTGCTCGACGATTTCAGGGACCTCTCGGGCTACCAGGTCTACGCCTGCGGCGCGCCGGCGATGATCGACGCCGCGCGGCGCGATTTCAGCACGCTGCGCAACCTGCCGCCCGAGGAATTCTTCGCCGACAGCTTCAGCTACGCTGCCGAATCCGAAAGCCGGAACGCAGGGTCGACGCCCTAGCATCCGGAGAACGGGCATTGCGCCCGTCGCCCGGATCAGGGCTCCGCGGATTCGAGCGCTGCCAGCGCGAGCCGCAGCGCGGCCGCGAGGTGGGCATCCGCCTCGTCGTGTCGCCCGAGTTTCGCCAGCATCTCGCCCAACGCCACGTGCGCACGCCAGTGATTGTCCAGCGCCAGGCTCGCCTCGAGGTAGGTCTGCGCCTTGCCCCAGAGCTGCTGACGCTCGCACAGGCGTCCGAGGACGAACAGCAGCGTCGCATCCTGGTTGTGGGACGTGAGCCAGCGCTCGGCGGTCTCCAGCTGGCGCGTCGCATCGGGCGCGCGGCATTGCGCGTACAGCAGCAGCAGCTTCGAATCCCATTGACGCTCGAGGCTCTTCACCAGGATCTCCGCGGCCTCGCGATCGCCGGTGAGCGCGAGGAAGCTCCGCGCCGCCGCAAGCGCGACCTGCGGCTGCAGCCGATCGCCGTCGGCGACCCGGGCCCAGTACGCGCGCAACCCCGCCGCGTCGTGGGTGAATCCCTTGAGGGCCTCCGCATGCGCGCTCGCGCGCAGCGCCTCGCCCTGCTGGGGATCGTAGACCTTGCGCTTGACGAGCTGGTCGACGAGCGCGGGGATCTCGCCGGGACGGCCGGCCGCCGTCAGCGCCCGCAGCTCCAGACGCTGCGCAGCGGTGTGCAGCCCGGCTTCGCTGCGCAGTTCCGCGAGCCGCGCCAGTGCCTCGGCGGGCTGTCCGCGCTCCAGCGCCAACTCGGCTTCGAGCATCAATCGCGGCACCGCGAGCTTGGTCGACTGCGCATCGGGGCGCTCGAGCATTGCCGACGCGGCAGCGTAATCGCGCGTTTCCAGCGCCGCGCGGGCCCCGACCAGCGCCGGCACCGGTGACGAGTTGGGGATCGCGAGCGCTTCCTGCGCGTACTGCCGCGCCTTGCCGTGGCGCCCTTCGATCAGCGCGACGACCGCGGCGTCCTGCTTGCTGCGAAAGCGTTCGACCTGGCGGCGCTTGCGCGCGTCGCGGACGTCGGCGGGCAGCTGCGACAGCCGTACCGCCGCCCGGACGAGCGCGTAGGCCGCAACGAATCCGAGCACCGCGAGGACGATGAACGCGTTCTGGGACAGCTCGATCCGGTACGGCGGCGCGACGAAGAGCACGTAGCCGTCGTTGATCCGGAAGAGCATCGCCAGCGTGACGGCCGCGATGGCGAGCAGCAGGAATCCGAGCAATGCGCGCATGCGCCGCTATCTCGCCCGAGCCGGCGCACGGGCCGGCGCACGCTCCTGGATGCGCTCGCCGGCAGCCTTCAGCATACGCAGTGCCTCGAGGCTGCGCGAGAGATCCGGCATCTCGCCGGGCATCGTCACCGCCGCCTGCTGCTGCAGCGTGGCGATCGCGGATTGCACGGACTTCGCGTTGGGGTCGAAATACTCCGCGAGCCAGGCGGTGGCGGCCTCCAGGTCGGCCTTGAACGTGCGGTCGTCGCGCGAGAGCAGGGCGATGCGCGCCGAGAGCAGGCGCAGCCTCAGGTTCTCGCGCAGGAAGAACGCCTGCTCGGGCGTGACCAGCGGCGCCGGCGGGCGATTGGTCACCTCGATGCGAATGACGTCGCGCAGTTGTGCCCACAGTTCCTGCAGCAGCCGGCGCCACCCCGAATCCGCGACGGGCGGCGCGACCGGCGCCGACGGCGGAATGCGCTCGTCGAGGGCGAGCGGCAGCGCATTGATCGCCGCGATCACCTGGTCGATCCGAATGGAGATGCCCGCCACGTCGACGTAGGGCACGGCCTTCAGGCGGTCGATGTCGTGCGCCAGCGCGCGGCGCAGCGGTCCCCACTGCGGTCGATCGAGGCGCGCGAGCTTGCCGTCGGCGACCTGCAGCGCGGTCAGCGCGGACTCGACGTTGCCGGCCAGCGCGAGCTGCTGGCTCGCGAGCACCAGGATCTGCTCGATCTCGGTCAGCGCCAGCTCGTCGCGCGACGGGGCGAGATCGCGGTAGAGGGCGTCGAGCGACGCCTGCTGGGCCTGGGATTCGTTGACCCGAGTCTCGAGCGACGCGATCTGCGCCTGGGTCTCGCGCAGCCGGTCGGCGATGTCCGATTCGCGCGCGCGGGCCTGGGCGTTGGCGGCATCGGCATCGGCCAGCCGCTGCGCGACGTCGCGCTGCAGCGCCTCGCTCGCCCGGCGCTGGTCGATCCACGCATAACCGCCGATGCCGATGGCGGCCACGACGACCAGCCACAGCATGCGCAGCGCCACGCCGGTGCCGCCGGCCGCCTTCGCGTTCCTCGGCCCGGGCGCGGACGGCGCGTCCGCGGGCGACGCGCCCGCCGCATTGCGATCCGATTCGGTGCCGGACGATGTCTGCATGGTCGATACCGGAGTCGATTCTAGCAGCGAGCCGGGTCCGCTCCGGGTGATGCGCGAATTGGCTGCGCCGGCGCACTCGCATACAATCGCGCAGCGCGGCGCCCTTCGGCGCCGCCCCCGCGCGCAGCGACACGCCGACTCCCGTGAACGGTCTCACGTTTATAGCGCTGATCGCCTTGGCCATCGCCGTTGCGATCGCCTATCGGATCGGCGTCGTGCGCGGCGAGCGTTCGGCGCGCAGGCCGATGTCGTGGCCGGCGGAGCGGCCGGCGGAACGACCCGCCGAGAGGGCGTCCGAGCAGGCCGCCGCGCACGCGGCGGTCGCCTTCCCGGCTTCGGCCTCCGGAGCCATGCCCGCGGCCTTCGGGCCGGCCGGGTCGCAGTGCGCGGAGCTCGCCGAGGAACGGCACCGGCTGTACGCGCGGCTCGCGGACGCCCTCGCCGAAACCGCGCGCTACCGGCAGGTCGTCATCGACGTCGAGCACAACGCCCCCCCGCCGCTGCTCGGCGCCCCCGGCGCGCCCGACGACCTCAAGCTGATCGTCGGCGTCGGCCCGGCGCTGGAACGGATGCTGTTCCAGCTCGGCATCACGAATTACCGCCAGATCGCCCGATGGAGCGAGCGCGACATCGACGAGATCGATGCCAGGCTCGCCGAGTTTCCCGGGCGGATACGCCGCGACGCCTGGGTCACGCAGGCGCGGGCTCTGCACCAGAGCAAGTACGGGGAGCGCCCCTGAACGCGCGAACGATTCCGATTGTCGCCGCGCTGACGCTGCTCTGGGGCTGCAACTGGCCGATCCTCAAGATGGGCGTCAGCGAGCTCGCGCCGCTGACCTTCCGCGCACTGACGCTGCCGTTCGCCGGGCTGGGGCTGCTGCTCGTCGCCGGCATCTCCGGCGAGTCGATTCGCGTGGCGCGCAGGCATTGGCCGAAGCTCGCGCTGCTCGCGCTTTTCAACATCGCCGGCTGGAATGGATTCATCCTGTTCGGCGTCCGCGAGATCTCGTCGGGGCGCAGCGCGATCCTCGCCTACACGATGCCGCTGTGGGCGACGCTGTGCGCGGCCCTGGTGCTGCACGAGCCGCTGTCCAAGCGCAAGATCGCGGGCCTGGTCCTCGGCATGACGGGCATGGCGCTGCTGATCGGGGACCAGATCGTGGCGCTGCAGAGCGCGCCCTACGGCGTGACGATGATCCTCGTGGCCGCGCTGTCCTGGGGCTTCGGCACCGCGCTGATGCGCAAGTGGCCGCTGCCGATCCCGCAGGCGACGCTGACCGGATGGATGATGTTGCTGGGCTGGGTACCGCTGCTGATCCTCGTCCCCGTGTTCGACCCGGAACCGCTCGCCGCCGAGCTTGCGGCACTGTCGGGCCGCGGCTGGTTCGCAGTCGCCTACAACATCGTCTTTGCCGGCACGCTGGCGAACTGGGCGTGGTTCACGCTGGCCGCCAGACTGCCGGTCGCCGTGTCGTCGCTGTCGTCGCTGCCGATTCCCGTCGTCGGCGTGTTCGCCGGCATGGTGCTGCTCGGCGAACGCCCGGGCGCGAGCGAATGGATCGCACTCGCCTTCGTCGTCGCAGCGCTGTTCATCGTGATGTTCCGGCCGGGCGGGCGGGTGGATGCGGCACCGCCCTCGGCAATGCACGACTGAGGACAGGTCACCGCGGGCCCTGTCGCGCCCCGTGTCCCGCCTCGTGTTCCGCCCCGTGTTCCGCCCCGTGTTCCGCCCTCAGCGCAACTCGGGAATCGGCGTCACCAGCTCGCCGGTCGAAAACCAGCTGTCGAGGTTGGCCTTGCACAGGTCGCCCATCGCCTTGCGCGTCTC
>JAJXTF010000087.1 GCA_021784125.1 Pseudomonadota bacterium
GCTCGAATTGACGTACTGGTTGCCCCCCATCGACGTGAAGCAGTCGGGGAAGACGAGGATCGCCGGGCCCATCCTGCGCTCGGCGATCAGGCGTGCCGCGCGCTCGGGCAGGTTCTCGTCGAAGGGCCGCCAGTTCAGGTGGGCGAGCCCCGAGCCGGTGAAGCCTACGAGGTCGAACAGCACCGGGTAGCGCCTGCCGCGTCCTGCCGTCTTCCCGCGGCTCGTCCCGTCGTCGTATCCGGGCGGCAGCCAGACGGCGAGCTTGCGCAGCCGCGGATCGCCGAGAGGGTTGTCGGCGAGCACCCGCGAATCGAATTCGAGGATCATCGTGGTTCCGGTAGCCTTGGTGCTTGCCTTTCGGGTCATGGCGGCGAGGTCTCGTTGTGGGGGCGCAGCGATTGTGCCGGTCGCTGCCTCCCGCGGCAATGCGCCGGTGCGCGGGCTAGAATCGACGTTTTTTCCCGCGTCCCGATGACCCCGACCCTTTCCGGCGCCGCCAATGCGCGGCTGCAGGCGATCAGCCGCAGCCAGCTGTTCGCCAGTTTCCTCAAGATGGGGCTGCTGGGCTTCGGCGGCGTACTGCCGTGGGCGCGGCGCGTCATCGTCGACGAGCGCCGCTGGCTCACCGATCGCGAATTCGCCGAGCTGATCGGGCTCTGCCAGGTGCTGCCGGGGCCCAACGTCGTGAACCTCGCGGTCATCGTCGGCACGCGCAGCCGCGGTCCGGTGGGGGCGCTGCTCGCCGTCGGGGCGCTGCTGTTCGTGCCGGTAGGCGTGATGCTGCTGATCGCGATGTTCTATGCGCAGGTCGCGAACGTTCCCTATGTGCGCGATGGCATCGCAGCGGCTTCCGCCGCGGCGGCAGGCTTGATTCTCGGCACCGCGACGCGATTGCTGGTGCAGGCGCGCCCGCCGCTGCGGGGCATGCTGACCGGCGGCGCCGCGTTCATCGCCGTCGGCATCCTGCACTGGCCGCTGTTCTGGGTGATCGTCGTGCTGATCGCCGTCGGCATCACCGCGGAATGGACGGCGTCTCGATGAGCGCGAACATGCACGCCCTGGCCGAGCTCGCGATCCGGTTCTCGGCGCTGTCGCTCGTGGCCATCGGCGGCATCAACGCGATCCTGCCCGAGATCCACCGTGTCGTCGTCGACGTCCAGGGCTGGATGAGCAGCGCCGAGTTCGCCCGATTGTTCGCGCTGGCCCAGATCGCGCCCGGCCCCAATGCGATGGTCGTCGCCCTGGTCGGCTGGAAGGTCGCAGGCGTCGCCGGCGCGCTGGTCGCGACGATCGCGACCTGCGGACCTTCTTCGCTCGCCTGCTATTACGCCTGGCGCTGGGCGGACCGGTTGCAGGAATCGAGGTGGCGCGCGATCGTCCAGCGGGCACTCGCGCCGATCGCCATCGGCCTGATCATGGCGAGCGGCTACACGCTGGCGCTGGGCGCGGACCGCTCGCCGGGCGCGTTCCTGCTGACCATCGCTGCCGCTGCCGGGCTGGCGTTCACGCGGATCAATCCGGTGTGGCTGCTCGGCATCGGCGCGCTGGCGGGGATCGCCGGCATCGCCTGAGCGGCGCTGCGCGGTCGGCGTTCGCGCGCCGGGCGCGCGCGTGGACCGCGCGCCGCGGGCACGCGGCCGGCTCGGGCTACCGGGACTTCCTGTCTTTCGCCGGCGCCTTGCCGCCCTTCGTTGCCCTGCCCTTGGCTGCCTTGCCCTTCGCGGGGTCGAGCATCGAGCCCCGGCAGCGCGGCGAGCCGCAGCGGCAGGCGTAGGCCGCGAGCAGGCGCGCGCTGCGACGGCCGGGAACGTTCAGCTTGTAGTCGTAGGCCAGTTCCTCGCCGGCGCGGATCGCGCGCTTCGCGGCGATGATCACGCGACCGTCCTCGTCCTCGTAGGGCTCGCAGTTGGGCTGGCAGCCGTGGTTGATCCAGCGCGCCGCGTTGCCGCGCACGCCGGCATCGATCACCCGCCCGTCGTTCAGCTCGAACAGGAACGTGTGGTAGGGGTTGTCGGGATCGCTGTCCGGCAGCGCGTCCGCCGCTTCCATCGAGATGCGCCGGCCCCGGTATTCGACGATGTCTTCCCCCTTTCCGATTGCGCGGGTCGCGAAGACGCCGCGGCCGTGGATCGGCGAGTTGCGAACCGAGTAGGCGGGCTTGGCGCGGGCGGGGGTTGCGGAGGGGGTCTGGCGGCTGCGGGCAGGCATGAGGCTCGGTCGGTGCGAGGTTGGGGGGAGGCCGGATTGTCGCACGCAGGTCGCCTCCCGCGCCCCGGTACGGAGTTGCATCGGTCGGTATTTTGCATCATAATTATTCGTATGCGAACGACTCATACGCACACCAAATCCGCCGGCCGGCCCGGGGACGGCGCGCGCGGCCCGGCGCGGACGCCGCGGGCGGCTTCCGACCCGGTGGAGTCGCTGGGACTGCTGCTGCACGGCCTTGCCAAGGAGTGGCGCGAAGCGATGGACCGGCGGCTGCGTCCGCTCGGCCTCACGCGCGTCCAGTGGCAGGCGTTGCTGTGGCTGTCCCGGGCAGGTGGCGAGTTGATGCAGGGCGAGCTCGGCGACATGCTTGAAATCGGCGCGCCTGCGACGGTCGCACTGGTCGACCGGATGGAGCGCGACGGCCTGGTCACCCGCCATGCGGTGCCCGGTGACCGGCGCCGCAACGCCGTGATGCTGACGCCGCAGGCAGGACGTCTGCTGAAGGCGATCCAGGACGTCGCCAGCGAGCTGCGTCACGAGGTGAAAGGCGGGTTGACCGGCGACGAGCTGCGCACGCTCTGCGCACTGCTCGCCAAAGCCCGGCAGCGCATCGAGGGGTTGAACCGATGAGCGGCCCGGCAGTGGCCTCCGCGCGCAGGGAGCTGCATTGACCGCCCGGACGCGTGCCTTCTCGTCGAAGCGCCTGGCGGGTGTCGCGGTCGCGCTCCTGGTCGTCGCGGCAGTGATCGCCGGCGGAGGCTGGTACTGGTATCGGGCCGGGCAGTACCGGAGCACCGAGAACGCGTACGTCAACGCCAGGATCGTTCAGGTCTCGTCGCTGGTGATGGGCCAGGTGAGCGAGGTTCCGGTGCACGAGAACGATTACGTGCACGCGGGCGACGTGCTGTTCGCGCTCGATGCGCGGCCGTTCCAGGCGGCGCTCGACGAGGCGATGGGCAAGCTGCGCCAGGCCGAACAGGGAACGCGCCAGGACAGCTCGGAGTTGCTCGCCACCGAGGCAGACGCCGCCCGTGCCGCGTCGGAGCTCGCCAATGCCGAGTCAAACCTGCGTCGCACGACCGAGCTCGTGCGCCGGAACTTCATGTCCAGGCAGGCGGCCGACGACGCGCAGGCGCGGGTCGCCGCGGCGCGCTCGGCGCTGGCCGCGGCCCGGGCGCGCGTCGACAAGGCGCGCGCGGCCCTGGCGCAGAAAGGCGGCGAGACCCCGGCAGTCCGCGTCGCCAGGGCCGAAGTCGACAAGGCGCAACTCGACCTCGACCACACGGCGATGCGCGCGCCCGCGGATGGATGGGTGACGCGCTTCGACCTGACTCGCGGCACCGTCGTGACGCCCGGCAATCCGCTGTTCGCGCTGGTCGAAGACCACAGCTTCTGGGTCGATGCGAACTTCAAGGAGACCGAGCTCGAAGGCGTGACGCCAGGGCGGCCGGCGACGATCGTCGTCGACATGTATCCCGGGCGCGCGTTCCACGGCAGGGTCGAAAGCCTGGCCGGCGGGACCGGCGCGGCGTTCTCGCTGCTGCCGGCGCAGAATGCCAACGGCAACTGGGTCAAGGTCGCGCAGCGCGTTCCGGTGCGCGTGAGCATCGACGACGCCGATCCCGCGCATCCGCTGCGCGTGGGCGCGACGGCCAGCGTGACGGTCGCCCTCGGCCTCGCCCGCTGAGCGGCTGCCGGCATCGTTCACGCGGGACCTGAGCCGGTGACGCAATCCGACGTCGGCTCGCGCTTCTTCCTCACGCTGGCGGTGATGGCCGCCACCGTGATCCAGGTGCTCGACACGACGATCGTCAACGTCGCGCTGCCGCACATGGCTGGCGAGCTGTCGGCATCGGCCGACCAGATCAGCTGGGTGCTGACGAGCTACATCGTGGCATCGTCGATCGTCATGCCGATGACCGGCTATCTCGCCGATCGCCTGGGCCGACGGCGCTACCTTCTGGTTTCGATCGCCGGCTTCGTCGCCGCGTCGGCGCTTTGCGGGATCGCGACCTCGCTCGCCGAAATCGTGCTGTTCCGCCTGCTTCAGGGCCTGTTCGGCGCGTCGCTGGTACCGCTGTCGCAGGCGATCATGGTCGACAGCTATCCGCATCACGAGCGCGGCAAGGCGCTGGCGATCTGGGGCATGGGGGTGATGGTCGCGCCGATCCTCGGTCCGACGCTCGGCGGCTGGCTCACCGAGACGGTCGGCTGGCGCTGGACGTTCTACATCAACATCCCAGTCGGTGCGCTGTCGCTGGCGCTCGCCGCACGCCATGTGCCGGACACCCCGGTCAAGACGCGCGACATGGATTGGTGGGGGCTCGTGTTCCTCGCGATGTTCATCGGGGGGCTGCAGTACCTGCTCGATCGCGGGCAGCAGGAAGACTGGCTCTCGTCGACGTCGATCAGGCTCTCGATCCTGGCGCTCGCGACCGGGCTTGCGCTGTTCGTCGCCCATACGCTGGCGTCGCGCCGGACCACGCTGTTCGACCTCCGGATCTTCGCCGACCGCAATTTCGCGGCGGCATCCTTCGTCGGGGGAGCGATGGGGCTGTCGCTCTATGGCGGCATGCTGCTGCAGCCGGTGCTGTTCGAGAGCCTGCTGCAGTACCCGACGCTGGACACCGGACTGGCGATGATGCCGCGCGGCATCGGCAGCCTGATCAGCATGCTGATCGTCGGGCGGCTGGTCGGAAAGGTCGGCGCCAAGCCGCTGATCTGGTTCGGCATCGCGTCCGGCATCACCGGCGCCTGGATGATGACCCGCGTGAACCTCGATTCGAATGCGCCGATGATGATCCTTCCCCTGATCCTGCAGGGCATCGGCGTCGGCTTCGTGTTCGTGCCGCTGTCCGCGATCGCCTTCGCGACGCTGCCCCGGGCGCTGGCGACCGAAGCCGCCGGGGTCTACAGTTTGGTCCGGTCGATCGGATCGTCGATCGGCATCTCGATCGTCAGCGTGGCGATGACGCGCGGCACGCAGGCCAGCTGGGGCGCGCTGCGCGGCTACATCGATCCGTTCCGCTTCGAGGTCCGGCAGTACCTCGACCCGCTGCGCCTGAAGGCCCAGGGCGCGGGCCTCGCACTGCTCGCGCGCGAGACGGCGCAGCAGGCGCAGATGCTGGGCCTGCTGCGGGCGTTCTGGGTGATCGTCGTGAGCTTCCTGGCGATGATCCCGCTGGTGATGCTGTTGCGCCCGGCCCGGGCGGGGGCCGCAGCGGCGCCGGCTGCCGCGCTCGCCGAGTGACCTCGGCGGGGGCCGGTGCGGCGCCAATCAGCGGGCGACCGCGCCGATCAGCGTCAGCGCGATAGGCGTGGTCACGGCGGCGAGCGCCGTCGTCATGACGATCGACGAGGCCACGGCGCTGCCGAGCACGTCGAACTGACGCGCCATCAGGTAGACGTTCGCGCCCACCGGCAGCGCCGCGAGCATGACGACCGCCGAGGTCTCGAGCGCGGGCAGGCCGAGCAGCCGCGCCAGCAGGTAGACGACGAGCGGCTGGGCGACGAGTTTCAGCGTGGCGATTGCCGCGCTTTCGCGCCAGCCGGCGCGCACGCCGAATTCGGCCAGGCCCATGCCCAGCGCGATCAGCGAAAGCGGCACCGCCGCCTGGCTCACCATCTGCAGCGTCTGGTCCACGACGGTCGGGAGCGGCCAGTTCAGGAATCCGAATGCGGTGCCGCCGAGAATGCTCGCGACCACCGGATTGCGCAGCACGCCGCGGCCGGTTCTTGCGATTCCGGCGAGTGACAGGTCGCGGTGCCTCGCCCATTCGACCGATACGGTGACCAGCGTCCACAGGCTCAGCGAATTGAACACCAGCACCAGCGACACCGCAGGCAGCGATGCTTCGCCGAGCGTCACCTTCGCCAGCGGGATGCCGAGCAGCACGTTGTTCGAGAAGATGCCGCCCATCGCGAACACCGATTGCGTCGCGCCGTCCATCCGGAACAGCCACCCCCCCACCGCGCGGCCGATCGCATAGACGACGAGGCAGCCGCCGAAGAAGGCGATCAGCAGCCGTGCATCGACGGATGGCAGCCGTGAGAAGTCGCTCATCAGCCGGAACAGCAGCGTCGGCACCGCGACGGTGAACACGAACCGCGTCAGCGCGTCGGCGGCGCTGCGCGGCCAACCGAACCGCGACAGTGCGTAGCCCAGCAGGACGAGCAGGAACAGCGGCGCCGTCAGCGCGACGAGGTGCAGCAGCATCGGTGCAGTGCTGCGGCGGGCGGCGCGGGTCTGCGGCCGGGCTTCAGCCGCGCGCGCCGATCAGCGCGAGGAATTCGTCGCGGGTCGCCTGCGACTCGCGGAACGTGCCGAGTACCGACGACGTGACCATCGTCGAGTTCTGCTTCTCGACCCCGCGCATCATCATGCACAGGTGCTGCGCCTCGATCATCACGCCGACGCCGCGCGCGTCGATCGATTCCTGCACGGCATGGGAGATCTGCTCGGTCAGGCGCTCCTGCAGCTGCAGCCTGCGGGCGTACATGTCGACCAGGCGCGCGAGCTTGGATACGCCGAACACGCGGCCGGTCGGGATGTAGCCGATGTGGCAGCGACCGAAGAACGGGAGCATGTGATGTTCGCAGAGGCTGTAGACCTCGATGTTCTTCACGATGACCATGCTGTTCGTGGTCTGCGTGAAGATTGCGTCGTTGATCACCGTGGCGATGTCGGTGCGATAGCCGGAAGTCAGGAAGGCGAGGGCTTTCGCGACGCGATCGGGCGTCTTGAGGAGTCCTTCGCGCTGCGGATCCTCGCCCAGGGCCTCCAGCAGTTCGCGGGTGAGACGCTCGATCCTGTGGGTGTCGATGGGCATGACGGCGGGCATGGCGGGTTCCTGGTGGCGGCGCGAGCGTGGCGCAGGCCGGGCCTGCGCGGGCACACAGTATGAAAGATCGGCCGCCGCGGTGCCAACCACGATGCGATTGCGGGTAATCGAACCCGATCGCGTGCAGCCGAGTCCGGTCGCCGCCGCCGGGTGCCGGGTCCGCCCGGATGTGCGATCATCGGCCGCTCCGGCGCGGCTCGCCTGCTCCGGACAGCAGCTTGCATCGGAGATCGATCGGATGAAGTGCGTAGGTTGCGGCAAGGACATCGCGCAGGCAGCGCATTTTTGCACTCACTGCGGCGCAGCGCAGCCACCTGGGGATGCGCGGACCGCGAACGTCGCGGTCGAGGCCATCGATGCGATCGCGCAGGCGCCTGCCGCGACGGGCGCGCCGAAGCGAGGCGGATCGATCGCGTTCGTGATCGGAATCCTCGTCGCCGTCGGCCTGGTCGCCCTCGCTGCCTGGCGGGTCCTGTACATCGGGTCCGAACCGCACGACGCGCAAGCCGTCGGGGAGGCGTCGATGCGGGCAGCCCCCGGGCAGGTGCCGCCTCCGGCGAACCAGAGCGCCGCACCGATCCCGTTTCCCGGTGCGCTTCCGCCCGTCGACGACGGGCAGCCGGTGGCGTCGCTGGGCGGCAGCGATGCATCCGGTGTCGACACTTCGAAGGTGGAAGAATCCGTGCCGGCAGCCACGCCCGCTCCTGCGGCCCCCGCCGGCGGCACGACCGATGCGAATACCGCGGTGAGCGGCAAGCTTCCGAAGCGGCCTTCGAGGCCTGCGCATCCCGTGGCGCCGAAGGCCGCTGGGGCGCCGGCGGAACCGGCGGTTGCGGCCAAGGCCAAGGTGCCCGCGCCGGCAGGGACGACCGCTCCGGCGCCTGCGCCGATGCCGGATCGGTGGGCCCGGATGGAGGAAGACATGGCGAAATGCACGCGCGAGGATTTCATCAACCGCGTCATCTGCGCCCAGCGGGTCAAGTTCCGCTATTGCGGCGGTTACTGGGGCAAGGTTCCGCAATGCCCGGGCAGCCCGCCCAGCGACAACGGATGACAGCGGTGCCCGGTTGCGCTCAACCGCGGCCGACGTAGGGCATCCGGGTCGCCATCACCGTTATGAACTGGACGTTCGCGTCCAGCGGCAGGCTTGCCATGTAGACGACCGCGCGGGCGACGTGTGCGACGTCCATGCGCGGCTCCGCGGCGATCTCGCCGTTCGCCTGCGGGACGCCGACGGCCATCCGCGCGGTCATCTCGGTCGCGGCGTTGCCGATGTCGATCTGCCCGCAGGCGATGTCGTACCTGCGACCGTCGAGCGACGTCGACCGGGTGAGCCCGGTCATCGCGTGCTTGGTCGCCGTGTAGGGCGCCGAATCGGGGCGCGGCGCATGGGCGGAAATCGATCCGTTGTTGATGATTCGGCCGCCGCGGGGTGACTGAAGCTTCATCAGCCGGATCGCGCCCTGGGTACAGAGGAATGCGCCGAGAAGGTTGGTGTCGATGACGCCACGGATCTGCTCGATCGTGAGATCTTCCAGCGGAACCGCGGGCGCACTGGTTCCCGCGTTGTTGAACAGCAGGTCGAGCCGACCCCAGCGCGCATTGATCGCGTCGAACAGCGCCTGCACCGATGCCGGATCGGTCAGGTCGGTGGCGATCGCCACCGCGCGCGACGCCTTGGCACCGGCTTCGCCGATCGCCGCGTCCAGCGCAGCCTGGCGCCGGCCGGCGAAGACCACGTCGTAGCCTTCCTCGAGCAGGGCCAGCGCCGTGGCCTTGCCGATGCCGCTTCCCGCGCCGGTGACCAGCGCGACACGAGCCTGTCCTTGCATCATGTTCCTTCCAAGGGTGAGGGCATCGACACTAGCACGCTGCGCGGGTCGCGGGGTAGCGCTGCGGGAGCTACTGCCGTGCCGCCGCGGGCTGCCCGCGCGCGGCGAGGCGCAGCTTGCGCGTGCCGGGCGGGGCGAACAACGCGGGCTCCGCGATCGCAAAGCCCTGCGCGTAGTCGATGCCGGCCCGGCGCACGGCATCGAGCGTTGCCGGCGTCTCCACCGATTCGGCAATCGTCTGCTTGCCCATGACCCTGCCGATGCGATGGATCGCCTCGACCATCGCGGAATCGACGGGATCCTGCAGCATGTTTCGCACGAAGCTGCCGTCGATCTTGAGGAAATCGACCGGCAGGCGCTTCAGGTAGGCGAACGAGGACACGCCGACGCCGAAGTCGTCGAGGGCGAAGCGGCATCCGGGCTCGCGCAAGGCGCCGATGAACTGCGCCGCCCGCGACAGGCTGGTGACCGCGGTGGTCTCGGTGATCTCGAAGCAGATCATCGAATGCGGGATGTGGAAGCGCGCGAAGTTCTCCCGCACGAAATCGAGGAACTGGTCGTCGCCGATCGAGGCGCCCGAAACGTTGATCGCGTAGCTGCCCGTGCCGGGGGCATCGCCCGTCCCCAGCCGCTCCGCCAGGACGCGGAACGCGCTGCGGATCACCCAGCGGTCGATCGTCGGCATCAAGTGATAGCGTTCGGCGGCGGGTATGAACTCGATCGCGGGAATCAGCTCGCCGTGCTCGTCCATCAGGCGCACCAGCAGCTCGTGGTGCGCCGGCTCGCCGGCATGCGTCTGCAACGCCAGCATCGGCTGGGCATAGAGGCACAGGCGATCCTCGGCCAGGGCGCGATGGATGCGGTTCACCCACTCCATCTCGCCGCGCCGCAGCGTCACCTCGCTGTCCTCGGGAAGGTAGACCTGCACGCGGTTGCGGCCCTTGTCCTTGGCCAGGTAGCACGCGGCATCCGCCGCCGAGAGCACGCTGGCGAGGGTTTGCGGCGCATCGGCGAGGTTGACCAGTCCGATGCTGACGCCGATGCTGAACGTGCGGTTGCGCCAGGCGAAACGGAAATCGATGATCGACTTGCGCAGCGCCTCGGCGATGCGCAGCGCGGGTGCCGGCGGGCAGTGCGGCAACAGGACGCCGAATTCGTCGCCGCCCAGCCGCGCGAGCACGTCGCCTTCGCGCAATCGGGGGCGCAGCAGCGCGCCGACCTGGCGCAGCAGCTCGTCGCCGGCGGCATGGCCTCCGGTGTCGTTGACGATCTTGAACTGGTCGAGGTCGAGGTACAGAACGGCGTGCTGCGCGCCGTCGTCGGCGGGTCGCTCGACGACTGCACGGACGCGCTGCTCGAATTCGCGCCGGTTGAGCAGTCCGGTCAGCGCGTCGTGGCTCGCGAGCTTCGACAACCGCGCCGCGTACTGGCGTTCGCGGCTCATGTCCTGGATCACCAGCACCGCGCCCACGATGCGCGCATTGCGGTCGCGGATCGGTGCGACGCTGTGGTCGATCGCGATCGATTCGGCGCCGCGGCAGAGCAGCACGACGTTGCCCTCGGCTTCCACCGTCGCGCCTTCGGACAGGGCGCGCGCAACCGGGTCCGGAATCGGGGCGCCGGTCGTCTCGTCGACGATCGCAAAGACCTCGGCGACCGGACGCCGCCGGGCTTCGGCGTTGCGCCAGCCGGTCAGGCGCTCGGCCACGGGGTTCAGGTACTCGATCAGCGCCGCGGTGTCGACGGTGATCACCGCATCGGCGATCGACGCCAGCGTGACCTGTGCGCGCTCCTTTTCCTCGAACAGGCGCAGCTCCGCGGGATCGCGTTCGATCTGTCGCAGCAGGCGGTGGATCGCGGTGCGGGCGCGCACGATCGCGACGACGGCGAGTGCAACGGTGGCGACGAGGCTCGCGGCGAGCAGCGGCAGTGCGCGCGATCCCGGACCGTCTCCCGGCGCAGGCGAGAAGGCGATGACGACCAGCGCCACGCAGGCCAGCGTGGCGAGGAGCAGCATGGCGCCGACCAGCGGCCATCCCATGGCGACCAGCCCCACGCCCGCCGCGTGCGCC
>JAJXTF010000088.1 GCA_021784125.1 Pseudomonadota bacterium
TGACGAGCAGCGCGCGGTGGCCCGCATCCAGCCAGTCGGCGCTCTTCTTCAGGACCTCGAGATCGACGCTATCCATGAAAATTCTCCTTCGCGCGGATCACGCCCGCCCGCGCAGGTACAGGACGATCAGCACGATGACGATGGCCGCGATCGCAGCATACCGGATCCACGGGCTCGCGCCGGCCGCCGCGATGCCGGTGCCGGCGGGCGCCGCAGCGCCCGGCACCCCCGCCTCGCCCGGAGGCGCCGGGCGCAGGCGCTCGACGAAGCGTCCGAAGAAATCGTCGGTCATCTTGGCCGCGACGCCATCGACCAGCCGCGAGCCGATCTGCGCGAGCTTGCCGCCGACCTGCGCCTTGGCGACGTAGGTCAATGCGGTCTCGCGCTCGCCGGAGGGGGCGAGCGAGACCCGGGCGTCGCCCCTGGCGAAGCCCGCAGCGCCACCCTGCCCGTCGAAGCGCAGCGTGTAGGACGTCGGCGCGACGACGTCCGACATCGTCATGCGGCCGTTGAAGCGCGCAGACACCGGCCCGATGCGCGCCGCCAGGACGACCTGCCACTCGCCCTCGCTCCCCATTTCGATCGACTCGCAGCCGGGCAGGCAGTCCTTCAGCACGGTGGGGTCGTTGAGCGCGTCCCAGACCGCCTGTGGCGGCGCGGGAACGATGCGGGTGTTCGACATTTCCATGCAGGGCACCCGTCGTGGTCATGCCGCCTGCGGCAGCCTGTGCACTTCGCGCGCAGGCTCGCGTCCCAGCACCTTCGCGAGGTGGGTCAGCGACTCGAGGTTGTGCACCGGAAGGAAATCGTCGACCCAGGGCAGCAGCGCCCGGATGCCTGCCGGTCGTGCCTCGAAGCCGGCATAGCGCAGCAGCGGATTGAGCCAGACCAGGCGCGCGCAGGATTTGGACAGCCGCTCGGCCTCGAAGGCCAGTCCATCGCCGGCATCGGCATCGAGGCCGTCGCTGATCAGCAGGACGACCGCGCTCTGGCCCAGCAGGCGACGCGACCAGCGGCAGTTGAACTCCGCCAGACAGCTCCCGATGCGTGTGCCCCCCGCCCAGTCGTCGACGGCCGCGGCGACCTGCGACAGCGCGACGTCGACGTCGCGATGCCGCAGGTGCCGCGTGATGTTGGTCAGGCGCGTCCCGAAGGTCAGCACCTGCACGCGGTGCCCCTCGTTGGTGATCGCGTGCAGGAAATGCAGCAGCATCCTGGCGTAGCGGTCCATCGACCCCGAGATGTCGCAGAGCACGACCAGCGGCGGCGTGCGCCTGCGGTGCGCGCGAAAGCGCAGTGGTGCGAGCGTGCCTGCCGCGCCGACGCTGCGCCGCAGCGTCGCGCGCATGTCGATGGACCGGCCGCGTGCCGAGGCCACGGTCCTGCGCACCGGCATCTCCGGCAGCGGCAGCCTGATCCGCCGGAGCAGCGCCTTCACCTCGGCGTATTCCTCGACGCTCATGGTCGCGAAATCCTTCTTCTGCAGCACCTCGCGCGCCGAGAACGAGAACGCCGCGTCGAGCGCGGTCTCATCGAGGGCCGTCTCGTCGCGGGGCCGCGGCGGCGGGAGCATCGCCTGGGCGAGCCGCGCCGGCAGCTCGGCCGTGTCGCCCGCGCGGCCCTGTACTTTCGGCAGCAGCGCAGCGAGCATCTTCTCGAGCAGTCGCGGATTGCGCCAGTAGAGGTCGAAGGCCTGCTCGAACAGCGGCTGCTGCTCGTGGCGCGAGATGAGCACCGCGGCCAGCGCCTCGCGGAAGTCGCTGCGGTTCTCGATGCCCACGGCCTCGACCGCGGCGATGGCGTCGATCACCTTGGCCGGGCCGACGGGCAGCCCCGCCGCGCGCAGCATCCGTACGAAATGCAGGACGTTCTCGGCGACCTTGCCGCGCGGCAGCTGCGCGAGGAAGGCCAGAGCGGAAGACTGACTCCCGCTCACGTCGGCGCCTTCGCCGCCTGCGCCTCGTCGGTGAGCCTTGCGGTGACCTCGGGTGTGAGCGCGGCGATGTCGTCCTGGTACTTGAGCAGCGCACCCAGCGTGTCCGCGACCGTCTGCGGATCCAGGGTGATGCGATCGAGCGCGACCAGCGCTTCCGCCCAGTCGAGGGTCTCGGCGATTCCCGGCGCCTTGAACAGGTCGAGCTTGCGCAGGCGCTGCGTGAACGCGACGATCTGCCGGGCCAGCGTCTCCGACGCGGCGGGGCATTTGCGCCGCAGGATCGCGAGCTCGCGCGTGGCGTCGGGGTAGTCGACCCAGTGATAGAGGCAGCGGCGCTTGATCGCGTCGTGGATCTCGCGCGTGCGGTTCGACGTGACGACGACCACCGGCGGCGCTGCCGCACGGATCGTTCCGAGCTCGGGAATGGTCACCTGGAAATCCGACAGCACCTCCAGCAGATAGGCTTCGAAGGGCTCGTCGGCGCGATCGAGCTCGTCGATCAGCAGCACCGGCGGCACGCCGTCCTCGGGCGACAGCGCCTGCAGCAGCGGTCGTCGCAGCAGGAAGCGGGTGGTGAAGATGTCGTGGGCGAGCTCCGAGCGCTCGACGCCCCCAGCCGCCTCGGCGAGCCTGATCTCGACCATCTGCCGCGGGTAGTTCCATTCGTATACCGCGGCTGCAGTGTCCAGCCCCTCGTAGCATTGCAGGCGCACCAGGCGCTTGCCGAGCCCTGCCGCGAGCACCTTGGCGATCTCGGTCTTGCCGACGCCGGCCTCGCCTTCGAGGAACAGCGGGCGGCCGAGCTTGAGCGCCAGGAACACGGCGGTCGCGAGCCGCCGGTCGGCGACGTAATCGTGCTGCTCGAGCAGCCCGAGGGTCGCCTCCACCGATGCGGGCAGCGCGACCTGGGTACGGGGGTCATCCACGGGGTTGGCCATCCTGAGTCCGAACCGTCATTCTAGGCCAACCCCCGCGATCACCCGCAGGCTGCAACCGCGCGCGAGGCCATCACCGACACCAGGTGGGCGCGATACGCTGCCGAAGCGTGCAGATCGGCGTTGAGCCTGGACGCGTCGACCGCCACGGCCCTGGCCGCCTCGGCGGTGAAGCTCCTGGCGAGCGCCGCCTCGATGCCCGAGGCACGGAACACCGCAGGCGCCGCCCCGGTCACCGCCACGCGCACGCTGCCGTCGGGGAGTTGCGCGACGAACACGCCGACCAGCGCGAAGCGCGACGCCGGATTCGGAAACTTCGCATAGGCTGCCTTCTTCGGCACCGGGAACGAAACTGCGGTGATGATCTCGTCGTCCGCCAGCGCGGTTTCGTACATGCCCTTGAAGAAATCGCCGGCGACAATCCTGCGCTTGCCGGTGACCACCGTCGCGCCGAGCGCGACGAGCGCCGCCGGCCAGTCGGCCGCGGGATCGTTGTTCGCGATCGACCCGCCGATCGTGCCCATGTTGCGCACCTGGCGGTCGCCGATGCCCTCGGCCAGCGCTGCGAGCGCGGGCACGGCGCGCTTCACCTCGGCCGACGACGCGATGTCGGCGTGACGCGTCATCGCGCCGATCACGATGGCGTCGCCCTCCCTGCGGATTCCCTGCAGCTCGGCGATGCCCGAGAGGTCGACGAGGGTGCCCGGCTGCGCGAGGCGCAGCTTCATTGCGGCGATCAGGCTCTGCCCGCCGGCCAGCGCCTTGCCGCCGGTCTTCGCGAGCAGCGTCGCCGCGTCGGCGACGGATCGGGCCTGCTGATATTCGACTTCGTACATGGTCGTCTCCTTCGTTTCCTGTCAGGCGGCGGCTTTCGCGGATTGGATCGCCTGCCATACGCGATGCGGCGACGCGGGCATGTCGAGATGCCGCACGCCGAGCGGCGCGAGCGCGTCGAGCACCGCGTTCATCAGCGCCGCAGGCGAGCCGATCGCACCGGCTTCGCCGCAGCCCTTCGCGCCCAGCGGGTTGTGCGTGCAGGGCGTGACCCGCGTGGTGACCTTGAACGACGGCAGATCGTCCGCACGCGGCATCGCATAGTCCATGTAGCTGCCCGTCAGGAGCTGCCCGCTGTCCGCGTCGTAGACGCAGTTCTCGAGCAGCGCCTGGCCGATGCCCTGCGCGAGCCCGCCGTGCACCTGTCCCTCGACGATCATCGGGTTGATGATGTTGCCGAAGTCGTCGCAGGCGCTGAAATTGACGACCTGGACGACACCGGTGTCGGGGTCGACCTCGACTTCGCAGATGTGCGTCCCCGCCGGGTAGGTGAAGTTGGTCGGGTCGTAGAACGCGGTTTCGTCGAGCCCCGGCTCGAGCTTGTCGAGCGGATAGTTGTGCGGCACGTAGGCGGTCAGCGCGATCTCGGCGAAGGTCTTGCTGCGATCGGTGCCCGCGACGGTGAACTTGCCGTCCTCGAACTCGATGTCGGCCTCTGCCGCCTCGAGCAGGTGCGCGGCGATCTTCTTGCCCTTGGCCACGACCTTGTCGAGCGCCTTGACGATCGCCGTGCCGCCGACGGCCAGCGAACGCGAGCCGTAGGTGCCCATGCCGAACAGCACGCGGCCGGTGTCGCCATGGACGATGTCGACGTTGTCGACCGGAATGCCGAGCCGCCCCGCGACGATCTGCGCGAACGTCGTCTCGTGCCCCTGGCCGTGGCTGTGCGAGCCGGTGAACACCGTCACGCTGCCGGTGGGATGGACGCGGACCTGGCCCGCCTCGAACAATCCCGCGCGCGCACCCAGCGCCCCCGCGACGTTCGACGGCGCGAGCCCGCAGGCCTCGATGTACGACGCGTAGCCCAGGCCACGCAGCTTGCCGCGCTTCGCAGCTTCGGCCTTGCGTGCGGCGAAGCCCTTCACGTCGGCGAGCTCGGTGGCGCCGGCGAGCGTCTGATCGTAGTCGCCGATGTCGTACATCAGCGCAACCGGCGTCTGGTAGGGGAAGCTGCGGATGAAGTTGCGCCGGCGGATCTCGTCCTGCGCAATGCCCGTCTCCACGCCCGCCTCGCGGACGATACGCTCGACGACGTAGGTCGCCTCCGGGCGGCCGGCACCGCGGTAGGCGTCGACCGGGGCGGTGTTGGTGAACGCCGCCGTCACCTCGCAGTGGATCGCCGGCGTCGTGTACTGCCCGGCGAGCAGCGTCGCGTAGAGGATCGTCGGGATGCACGATGCGAACGTCGACAGGTAGGCACCCATCGCGGCGGTGGTCTGCACGCGCATCGCGAGGAACTTGCCGTCCTTGTCCAGTGCGAGCTCGGCGTGCGTCACATGGTCGCGGCCGTGGGCGTCGGAGACGAAGGACTCGCTGCGCTCGGCCGCCCACTTGATCGGCCGGTTGACGCGCTTCGATGCCCAGACCATCGCCGTCTCTTCGGCGTACAGGTAGATCTTGGAGCCGAAGCCACCGCCGACGTCGGGCGCGATCACCCGCACCTTGTGTTCCGGCAGGCCGAGCACGAATGCCGTCATCAGCAGCCGCTCGACGTGCGGATTCTGGCTGGTGACGTAGAGCGTGTAGGCGTCCTCGGCGCGGTTGTAGGAGGCCACCGCCGCGCGCGGCTCGATCGCGTTCGGGATCAGCCGATTGTTGACCAGATCGAGCCTGGTGACGTGCGCAGCCTTGGCGAACGCCGCGTCGACCGCGGCCTTGTCGCCCAGCGACCAGGTGTAGCACCTGTTGCCCGGTGCCTCGTCGTGGATCTGCGGCGCACCCGGCTTCAGTGCGTCGACCGGATTGACCACCGCCGGCAGCACGTCGTAGTCGACCTCGATCAGCTCGGCAGCGTCCTTCGCCTGGCTGCGCGTTTCGGCCACCACCATGGCGACGTGGTCGCCGACGTAGCGGACCTTGCCCTTGGCGAGCACCGGATGCGGCGGCTCGTTCATCGGCGTGCCGTCGACGCTGGTGATCAGCCACCCGCAGGGCAGCCCGTTGACGCCTTCGAGATCGGCGCCGGTGTAGACGGCGATGACCCCCGGCGCGGCCCTGGCTTTCGACGTGTCGATCGCGCGGATCTTCGCATGCGCGTGCGGCGAGCGCAGGAAGTACGCGTGTGTCTGGTTCTGCAGCGTGACGTCGTCGGTGTACTGGCCGGCACCGGTCAGGAACCGCGCGTCTTCCTTGCGCTTGACCGATTGCCCGATGATTCCCGTTTCATTCGCACCCATCGTCCGCTCCTCTACTTGGCCATGGCGGCGGCGCCCTGCTGCACCGCCTTCACGATGTTGTGGTAGCCGGTGCAGCGGCACAGGTTGCCTTCCAGTTGCTCGCGGATCGTCGCCTCGTCGGCCTGCGGATGGCGATTCACCAGGTCGAGCGCGCTCATCACCATGCCCGGCGTGCAGAAGCCGCACTGCAGCCCGTGGCAATCCTTGAACGCCGCCTGCATCGGGTGCATCGTCCCGTCCGGGGCCAGGCCCTCGATGGTGAGGATCGTGGCGCCCTGCGCCTGCAGCGCCAGAACGTTGCAGGCCTTGATCGCGCGGCCGTTCATGTGCACGGTGCAGGCGCCGCATTGCGCCGTGTCGCAGCCGACGTGGGTGCCGGTGAGACCGAGGTTCGTGCGCAGGAAATCGACCAGCAGCGTGCGCGGATCGATGTCCGCGGCGACAGCCTTGCCATTGACGGTCATTGCAATCGGAATGCTCATGCGCGATTACTCCTGGCGTTGGGGATCGGGGAAGCCGACGCGACTCGCGGGGCCCTGGGCATCCTGGAAATCATCGACACTGCAGCGACGCCGGCCGCCGGAATCATGGGGCCGCGCCGATCGCGCCCACGCAAATCCGGCGCGGCATTTCCTGCCCGTCGCCATGCTATCGTAGAAACGCAGCGACGGCTGTTGCACCGCAGCAGGAATACTGTCCCAAAATCGGACACCGCGGCCCCGCCACGGCGGGGCCGCGGTGGAAACTCGACGACGATTGCCGGAATGGACGCCCGCGTCGGCGACGGTGGACTACGGGAATGCACGAGCACGCAAGACTGGCGCTGGAATCCCGCGTCGCGGCTGCCCGCGAGATGTTCTTCGCGCAGAACGCGGCGCCTGCCGACCTGGTGGCCAAGCCGATCCTGCGCTCCTGGGATCGCTGCCGATCGGCGGGGCTCGACGAGCGGCATTCCCTCGCGTTCGACCCCGTAGGCCGCTCCCGTCTCGCCGAGTGCCGCGAGCGCCACGAGGAGCTGCGCCGGATTTCCGAGCCCGCGGCGGCCCGCCTTGCCGCCGCGGTGGCCGGGGCGCGGCACATGGTCATCGTGACCGACGCGGACGGCGTCGTCGTGTCGGCGCTCGGCGATCGCTCACGCGTCAGCCGGACGCTGCAATTGCTCGCCCGGCCGGGGGTCGACCTGAGCGAGCGTGCGATCGGCACCAATTCGATGGGAACCGCGCTGCGCGAACGCCTGCCCGTCGCGGTCACGGCGGCGGAGCACTATTGCCGCACCAACGCCGGCTTCGTCTGCATGGCGGCGCCGCTGTTCCTCCCCGACGGCAGGATCGCCGGCACCATCGACGTCACCGGCGACTACGACCGGTCCGCGCCCCCGCTCGCGGCGCCGGTGCTCGGCGCGGCGCGCGCGATCGAAATCGGGCTGTTCCTGGCGACCCAGCGCGAGCGACTGCTGCTGCAATTCGCATGGGACCCCGGCGAGCTCGGGGGCAAGGACGCCGGCTGGCTCGCGTTCGACGACAGCGGGCGCCTCACCGGCGCGACCAGCGCCGCGAGGCATCTGCTGGGACTCGGTGACGGAACGATTCATGCAGACTTCGAATCGCTGTTCGGGCAGTCCTTTGCCGCGCCGCTGCGCAGTCTCGGAAGCGGCAGCGCCATCAGGCTGCGCACGCCGCAGGGATTCGAATTCGCGGCGAGCCTTGCGCGCTCCGGGACGATCGCGCCACCGCTTCCCGACGGGCCGCGCCCGCGCTCTGCCGCGACCGCGATGACGCAACGAGGCACGGCGCAGCCGCATGCCGGTGCTGCCGCAGGCAACGGGGTGGCGCAGACGCTGCGACAGCTGACCAGCCTCCATGCACGCGAGGCGGTCGAGCGCGAAGCGGGCAACAAGCTGCGCGCCGCCCGCAGGCTCGGCATCAGCCGCTCGACGCTCTACCGCCTGCTGGGGTCGGCCGACGGCGCCTGACCGCGGTGCGGTGTCACGACGTCGGTCGCGCTGTCGATGTCGTTCAGCGCCGCATTGAGCATCGACAGCGCGATCGCGGCGTTGCCCGCGACCAGCTGGTCGCGGACCTCGACGATCAACTGCCGCAGGCGCTGCTCGACAAGGGCGCCAACGTCAACGAGGCCGCGATCAACGGCGTCACGCCACTGATGGCGGCGGCCTACGCCGGCAATGCCGGGATGGCGCGCAAGCTGCTGGACAAGGGCGCGGATCCCGCCCCGATGGACCGCATCGGCCAGAGCGCGATGACCTATGCCGCAGGCGAAGGCCACACCGAGATCGTCAAGCTGCTGCTGGCCCGCGGCGTCGACCCGAATGCGGTCTATCGCAACAACCTGACCGCGCTGATGTGGGCCGCGGGCTACGGCCAGACGGAGACGGTCCGCGCGCTGCTCGACGCGGGCGCGCGTTCCGATTTCGTCGACAACCGGGGCAAGACGGCGCTCGACATGGCCCGCGAGTTCAAGCACCTGCCGACCGTTGCAGCCCTCGAGGGCGCGACGCGGAAGAACTGACCTCCTACAGGCGCAGTCGCAGGCTGGCCCCGAAAAACCAGTTGCGTCCGGGCGCAGGCTCGAAGAAGCGGCCGTTGCCGTCCCCGACGATCACCGACCCCGCGTAGTTGCGGTCGAACAGGTTGTTGAGACGCGCGTAGGCGCTCCAGGTGGCGCGCCCCTCGGTCAGCGCGTATCCGACGCGCGCGTTCATCACCGCATAGGCGGGCGCCGCATCGGCGTTGGCATCGTTCACGTAGAGCTTGTCCACGTACTGGGCCTCGAGCGCCGAGCTGAAGCCGTCGCTGCCCCCCGGCGCCCACGCGAGTTCGGCGTAGGCCTCCCTGGACGGCACGCCGGGAAGCCGCGCACCCGGTGCAACGGGCGTCGCTGCCGAGCCGCTGGTGAACGCGTCGACGAATTCGGCGCGCAGCCAGGTCAGCGCCGCGTGCGCGTGCAGCCCGTGCGCAAGCGCTGCGTCCCAGAGCAGCTCGGCGCCGTTCCGGCGCGTGGCGCCGGCGTTCCTGTAGGTGGTGCGCCCGCCGGAGGACTGGTCGACGACGATCTCGTTGCGGGTGTCGACGTGGAAGATCGCGAGATTCAGGCGCGCACCGCCCGGCAGCAGCACCTTGACGCCGGATTCCGCTGCGCGGCTGGTAGCCGGCCGCAGCGCGAAATTGAGGCCTGTCGCACCGTTGCGGTAGGCGAGCTCGACGAAGGTCGGCGTCTCGAAACCCTCGCCATAGCTCGCGTAGACGTTCACGCTGTCCGAAGCGTGCAGGACCAGGCCCAGCACGGGACTCGTGTCGTCGTAGCTCTGGCTGCCGCTGTCGTCGGGATTCGTGGCGGTGACGTAGTGATCGACCGACTTGTAATCCAGGCTGCTGCTGCGCAGGCCGGCAGTCCCGGTCCAGCGCGGCGCGAACTCCCATTCGGCCTGGGCGTAGAAATCGCGGCTGGTGACGGTGTCGTCCTCGTTGCGCCGCAGTTCGCCCAGCGCGCCGCTGACGTTGACATAGCCGGTGCGCAGCTCGTGCTGGCGGTCGGCATCGCCCCCCGCCGTCAGCGTCAGCGGACGCGAAAACGCCGTGCCGCGCCAGACCAGGCGTGCGCCCAGTCCGCCGTAGTCGCGGTCGATGTCGGGTACGCCGCCCGCCGACGCCGGCAGCGATCCTGGAAACGCCAGGTACTGGCGTATCAGCCTCCTGCCGCCATAGGCGTCGACGTGCAATTGCAGCGCGTCGCTGAAACGGTGGTCGACGGCGGCGCCGCCCTGGACCTGGTTGATCGTCTTGCGCGTGTCGTACTGGAGCGCGGCCGGGTCGACGCCACGCGGGTTGGCGCTCCACTGCGCGCGCGTGAGTCCCAGCGGATCCTGGGTCTCGGGCTGGTACTGCGAGTTGCCGATCAGCGTGACCCGCGTCGACGGTGCGAGTTCGAAGCCGAGCTTCGCATTCGTGAGATCGCGGCGTGCCTGCGAGTGCTCGCGGAAGCCGTCGGTGCGGAATTCGTTGGCGGCGACCACGTAGCCCACACCGCGCGCCGTTCCCGCGAACTTCGTCCCCAGCGTCCACATGCCGTCGCTGCCCCCGCCGCCGGTAATCGTCGCCATAGGCTCGGCGGGCGGGTCCTCGGTGAAGACTGAGATGACGCCGCCCGATGCGTTGCCGTACAGCGCCGAGAACGGCCCGCGCAGCACTTCGATGCGCTGTGCGGAGAGCAGACTGAAGCTTCCCGTCTGGCCCTGGCCGTCGGGCATCGTCACCGGAATGCCGTCCTGGTAGAGGCGTACGCCGCGCACGCCGAAGGCCGCGCGCCCGCCGAAACCGCGCGAGCTGATCTGCAGGTCCTGCGCATAGTTCTGCCGATTGGCCGCGAAGATGCCGGGAACCAGCACCAGGGACTCCGACAGGTTGACCTGGGGCTGGCCGTTGCGGATCGCGGACGCATCGATCGTGTCGACCGATGCGGGGACATCGAAGATGCGCTCGGCATGACGGGTCGCGGTGACGGTGATCGAGCCGAGGCTCGCCGGATCGGATGGCGCCGACTGCGCCAGCGCTGCCGGGCCGGACGCGACGCAGGCCAGGATCGCCGCGCAGCGCAGGGCTGTGCGGAAGTGGAAGAATTTCACGGCGGAGGGGGACAGCGACTCGCGGCAGCGCAGGGGCAAGGGCATCGGGGTAATCGCGGCGGACTGATGCGAAACGGCGTAAATCGCGGGCCACCAGCATACGGGTTTGGTAGTCTCGACGCCAGTCGCAGCCTCTTCCAAT
>JAJXTF010000089.1 GCA_021784125.1 Pseudomonadota bacterium
CCCGCTGCGGTTCGCTATCCGCGCGGCACCGGCCCCGGCGTCGCGATCGATCCGGCGCTGACGCCGCTGCCGGTGGGCAAGGGCGAGATGCGGCGCGAGGCGAAGCGGCGCAGCCACCGAATCGCGATCCTGGCCTTCGGCTCGCTGCTCTATGCGGCGCTTGCCGCAGCGGAGGAGCTGGACGCGAGCGTGGCGAACATGCGCTTCGTCAAGCCGCTCGATGCCGAGCTGCTGCGCAGGCTTGCCGCGGAGCACGAGGCGCTCGTGACGGTCGAGGAGAACGTCGTCGCCGGAGGCGCAGGCAGCGCCGTCGCCGAGTTCCTCGCGGCCGAAGGCCTGACCGTTCCGATCCTCCACCTCGGGCTTCCCGACCGTTTCATCGATCACGGCGACCCCGCTTTCCTGCTCGCTCGCGTCGGCCTCGATGCCAAGGGCATCGCGGCGTCGATCCGGGCGCGCTTCACGCAGCGCAAGCCGGACGCGTGGGCGAAACCCGCGGCCTGACGCGCCGGCGGCATATGGCAAACTTGACCTCATGAACCGACCCGAAACCCCCGGCCGGCTGATGCCGATCCCCGACATCCAATCGAGCCGTGACGAGCGGCGCATCGCCATCGACCAGGTCGGCATCAAGGGTCTGCGCTACCCGCTGCCCTTCGCCGACGGCGACGGTGTCACGCACACGGTCGTCGCGACCTGCAATGTCTACGTCGGGCTGCCCGAGGACCGCAAGGGCACGCACATGTCGAGGCTGGTCGCGCTGCTCGAGGAGCGCGCGCTGCCCGGTGCGGCGCCGCTGACCGTTGCCGGATTGCGCACTTTCGCGGAAGACCTGGTCGAGCGTCTGGACGCCCCCGGCGGCAGGATCGAGCTCGCATTTCCGTATTTCGTGCGGAAGGTCGCGCCGATTTCCGGTGTGGCGAGCCTGCTCGACTACGATCTGAGGCTGACCGCCGAACTTGCGGAGGGGCGTTTCCTGTCGACGATCGGCGTGTCGGTGCCGGTGACCTCGCTTTGCCCCTGCTCGAAGGAGATCGCCGACTACGGAGCCCACAACCAGCGCTCGCTGGTGACGATCGTCGCGCAGCCCCGCGAGCCGGTGTCGATCGCCGAACTGCTGCGCCTGGCCGAGGACGAGGCATCGTCGGAGCTCTACGGGATACTGAAGCGAGCGGACGAGAAATACGTGACCGAGCGCGCCTACGACAATCCGCGCTTTGTCGAGGACCTGGTGCGCGGCATCGCGCTGCGCCTTGCCGCCGACCCGCGCATCGCTGCCTACACGGTCGAAGCCGAGAACTTCGAGTCGATCCACAACCATTCGGCGTACGCGCGCATCTCGCGCGGCTTCTAGGGCGCCGCCGCGGAATGCCCGCGTCGGGTGTCCGATGAAGCCGGTCGCCATCTTCCGTTTCTCGCCTTCGGAAGGCCCCGCATATTTCGCCGACTGGCTCGGGCGGCATGCGGTCGACATGTGCCTCATTGCCGTCGACGAGGCTGCCGCGGTGCCGGACGATCCTCGCGCGTACTCGGGCATCGCGATGATGGGCGGGCCGATGAGCGCGACCGACCCGCTGCCCTGGATCGATCCGCTGTCGCGCCTGCTGCGCAGTGCGGTGGCGCAGGACGTCCCGGTGATCGGCCATTGCCTCGGCGGCCAGTTGCTCGCGCAGGCGCTCGGCGCCCGCGTGCGGCGCACGCCGGTGCCCGAGATCGGCTGGGTCGACGTCGAGACGCCCGATCCGGCGTCGCGGCGGGAGTGGTTCGGCGACCGCCGCAGTTTCACGGCGTTCCAGTGGCATTACGAGGTGTTCGATCTCCCCCCCGGGGCGACGCGCGTGCTGACCAATTCGTTCAACCCGAACCAGGCGTACGTCGTCGGCGGCATCCACATGGGTCTGCAGTGCCACGTCGAAATGACTCCGGCGCTGGTCGAGGCCTGGTGCGACAGTGGCGCGGGCGAAGCGGCCGCGCCGGGGACGCCGGCGCGGCAGCCGCGCGACGAGATGCTGCGCGACCTGCCTGCGCGCATCGGCGCACTGCAGGCCGTGGCCGACGACGTCTACGCGCGCTGGGCGCAGGCCCTCCGCCACTGAGATGAAACGCCCCCCACGCTCGCTCGCGCTCGCTGCCCCCGGAGGGGGCGGTCAGTGGCTTCGGGCGGCCGGGCGCCACTGAGATGAAACGCCCCCCACGCTCGCTCGCGCTCGCTGCCCCCGGAGGGGGCGGTCAGTGGCTTCGGGCGGCCGGGCGCCACTGACATGGGCGCCATCCACGCGCTGCCCGACCTGCTGATCAACCAGATCGCCGCAGGCGAGGTTGTCGAACGTCCCGCTGCCGCGCTCAAGGAATTGCTCGAGAACGCGTTGGACGCGGGCGCGACCCAGATTGACGTCGACGTCGCGGGTGGGGGCGTCAAGCGCATCCGCGTAGCCGACAACGGTGCGGGCATCGAACGCGAGGACCTGGCCCTTGCCGTCAGCCGTCACGCGACGTCGAAGATCGCGACGGTCGTCGACCTCGAGGCGATCGCGACGCTCGGCTTCCGCGGCGAGGCACTGGCGTCGATCGCGTCGGTGTCGAGGCTGTCGATCGCTTCGCGCGCGGCATCGAGGCCGCATGCGTGGCGCATAGAGGTCGAAGGGGGGACCGTCGGGCCGGTGGCGCCGGCAGCGCTCGCCGCGGGCACCACGGTGACGCTCGAAGAGCTCTTCTTCAACACGCCGGCCCGACGCAAGTTCCTGCGCACCGAGGGCACGGAATGGGCGCACTGCGACGAGGCGTTTCGCCGCATCGCGCTGGCGCACTGCGAGGCGGGCTTCACGCTGACGCACAACGGGCGCACCACGCGCAGGCTCCAGGCGGCCGGACGGCGCACCCGCGTCGAGGCGCTTCTGGGCGACGCCTTCGCGATGCACGCGACGCACGTCGATGCCGACGGTGGCGAGGTGCAGCTCACGGGCTTCGCCGTACGCCCGGCCTATGCGGCGGATGGCGCGACGACGCAGTACGTGTTCGTCAATGGCCGCTACGTCCGCGACCGCGTGCTCGCGCATGCACTGCGCGAAGCCTACCGCGACATCCTGCACCATGAACGGATGCCGGCATACGTGCTCTGGTTGACCCTCGACCCGCGGCGCGTCGACGTCAACGTGCATCCGCAGAAGACCGAGGTTCGCTTCCGCGATTCCGGGGCGATCCACCAGTTCGTCCGCCATGCCGTCGAGCGTGCGCTGGCCTCGACCGCCACCGAGCAGCCCGCGGTCTCCGCCGCGGAGCGTCTCGGACTGGCCGCGGCCCGCCTGCCGCCGCGCGTGCCGGAAGCCGGGGCCGAAGCGGCCGGCCATGCCGGGATGCGCTCCGGTGCCGCGGACCGCAGCTGGCCGCAGCAGGGGCTGTCCCTGGGCTTCGGCGAGCCGGCGGCCTTCTATCGGCGCCTGTTCGGCGTTCGTGGCGAGGAGTCGTCGGCGTTCGCCGCGCTGGCAGCGGGTGACGATCCCCATCCGCTGGGATTCGCGCTCGCGCAGCTGCACGGCATCTACATCCTCGCGCAGAACCGTGCCGGACTCGTCCTGGTCGACATGCATGCGGCGCACGAGCGGATCGTCTACGAGAGTCTCAAGGCGGCTTTCGACGGCCGCGTGCCCGTCCAGCCGCTGCTGGTGCCGGCGGCGTTTGCCGCCGATCCGCTGGAGCTCGCGGCAGCGGCCGAGAACGCCGAGGCGCTTGCGGCGCTGGGCTTCGACGTCTCGCCGATGGGCCCGACGACGTTGGCGGTGCGGGGCATACCCGCGCCGCTCAAGGATGCGGACGCTGTGGCGCTCGCCCGTGCGGTGCTGCACGACATTCGCGAATTCGGCGGTTCGCGTGCCCTCGATGCGCGCCGCGACGAGCTGCTGTCGACGATGGCCTGCCACGGTGCGGTCCGCGCCAACCGCAGCCTGACCGTTGCCGAGATGAACGCACTGTTGCGCGACATGGAGGCGACCGAGCGCGCGGGGCAGTGCAACCACGGGCGCCCGACCTGGTACCAGCTGTCGCTCGCAGACCTCGACCGCCTGTTCATGCGGGGTCGCTAGCTTGCGTCGATGCTGACGCCCGTCGTGCTGCTGATGGGCCCGACGGCGTCGGGCAAGTCGGCGCTGGCGCAGCTGCTGGCGCTGCGTTTCGGCGGGGAGATCGTCACCGCCGATTCGGCGCAGGTCTATCGCGGCATGGACATCGGCACGGCCAAGCCCGACGCCGCCGCCCGCGCCGAGGTTCCGCATCACCTGCTCGACCTGATCGAGCCGACCGACGCCTATTCGGCGGCACGGTTCCGCGGCGACGCAGTCGCGGCAATCGCGGAGATACGCGGCCGCGGCCGCGTTCCCATCGTCGCCGGCGGAACGATGCTGTATTTCAAGGCGCTGACCGAGGGCCTGAGCGCGCTGCCGCAGGCGGACCCGGCGCTGCGCGCGAGGCTGGATGCGCGCGCCGCCGAGCTGGGCTGGCCGGCGCTGCATGCCGAGCTCGCGCGGGTCGATCCCGCGACGGCCGCGCGCCTTGCGCCCACCGATTCGCAGCGCATCCAGCGTGCGCTGGAAGTGCGGATGCTGACCGGCGTGCCGCTTTCCGCGCTGCAGGGCAGCCGTGCGACACCGCCGTTGCCCGGCCCGACGGTGGTCGTCGCGCTCGTGCCCGCGGATCGGGCACGCCTGCACCGGATCATCGCCGAGCGCTTCGACGCCATGCTCGAGCGGGGACTGGTCGACGAGCTCCGCGGGCTGCGTGCGCGCTACGCCCTGACCTCCGCGATGCCGTCGATGCGCTGCGTCGGATACCGGCAGGCATTCGCCTGGCTCGAATCCGGGGGAAAGCCGCGGGAGCTGGGCGAACTGCGCGAGCGGGGGATCGCCGCGACCCGGCAGCTCGCCCGGCGACAGCTGACCTGGCTGCGCAGCATGAACCTGGACGCCATCGACAGCTTCGCCGGCGCCGTCGCCGAGGCGGCGACGGCGCGCGTCGAGCGGGCACTGGCCGCGCATGCACGTTGACGCTGCGATCGAGGTTCGCCATCATGGCTGCATTCGGAGCCGGGCGGTCGCGACGGCGCTGCCGCAGGGCGGCCGCAGGGCCACTACAGGGGAGGACGCATGCGCAAGGGAGTGAGTCTGTGCATTTCGGCGCTGTTCGCGACGATGCTGGTCGCGGCACCCGGTTACGCGAGCACGTTCCGCTGGGCGAGCCAGGGCGACATCCTGACCTTCGATCCCTATGCGCAGAACGAGAGCTTCAACAACACCTTCAACAGCTACGTCTACGAGTCGCTGGTCCAGTACGACAAGAAGTTCGCCGTCGTCCCGCAGCTCGCGGTCAAGTGGGAGCAGATCGCGCCGACGCAGTGGCGCTTCCACCTGCGCCCGAACGTCAAGTTCCAGGAAGGCGAGCCTTTCACCGCCGACGACGTCGTGTTCTCGATCCATCGCCAGCTCTCCAAGCGCTCGATGACCAAGTCCTACCTGGTCGGCGTCGTCGACGCGAAGAAGGTCGACGACCTGACGGTGGACCTCATCACCGACGGACCGGCACCGGTGCTGCTGCGCCAGCTGACCGACGTGCGCATCATGAGCAAGTCGTGGTGCGAGAAGCACAACGTCGTCGAGGTCCAGGACTACGTCGCGAAGGAGGAGACCTACGCGGTCAGCCACGCCAACGGGACCGGGCCCTACATCCTCAAGTCGCGCGAACCCGACGTGAAGACGGTGATGGAGGCGAACCCGCACTGGTGGGGCAAGCCCGAGGGCAACGTCACCGAGATCGTCTACACGCCGATCAAGTCGGCGGCGACGCGCACCGCGGCGCTGCTCTCCGGCGAGGTCGATTTCGTGCTCGATCCGCCGCCGCAGGACCTGCCGAAGCTCAAGTCCGACCCGAACATCAAGGTCGTCGAGGGCACCGAGAGCCGCACCGTGTTCATCGGCATGGACCAGAAGCGCGACGAGCTGCTGTACTCGAACGTCAAGGGCAAGAACCCGTTCAAGGACCTGCGCGTGCGCCAGGCGCTCAACATGGCGGTCGACCGTGAGGCGATCAAGCGCACGCTGATGCGCGGCCAGTCGATTCCCACCGGCGAGCTGATCACGCCCGAGGTCTACGGCTACGATCCGACGATCAAGGTGCCGCCGTTCAGCGTCGCCAAGGCCAAGGCCCTGCTGAAGGAGGCCGGCTACGCGAAAGGCTTCGAGGTGACGCTCGACTGCCCGAACGACCGCTACATCAACGATGCGCTGATCTGCCAGGCGCTGACGTCGATGTGGGCGAAGATCGGCCTCAAGGTCAAGCTCGACGCGATGCCCAAGGCGCAGTACTTCGCGAAGATCAACAAGCTCGACACCAGCCTCTACATGCTGGGCTGGGCGGTGGCGACCTTCGACGCCCAGGACGCGCTGATCAACCTCGTGCACACGCGGGACGGCAAGGGCAGCGGCGAATACAACGACGGCTCGTACAGCAACCCGAAGATGGACGCGCTGATCGAGAAGATCAAAGGCGAGACCGACGTCCCGAAGCGCCTTGCTCTGATCCACGACGCGCTGCGCATGCACGCGCAGGACGTCGCGCACGTCATGCTGCACCAGCAGATCATTCCCTGGGCGATGCGCAAGAACATCGCGGTGACCCACAGCGCGGACAACCGCCTGCGCATGTGGTGGGTTCACGTAAACTGAACGCCTGACGCGACGCCGGGGGCGGCGCCCGCCGCCCCCGCCCGCCTTCCTTGACCGCCTTCGTCATCCGTCGCCTGCTGCAGGCGATCGTCGTGATGCTGGTCGTCGCGTTCGTCGCGTTCTCGCTGTTCCAGTATGTTGGCGATCCGGTCCAGCTGATGATGGGCCAGTTCGCGACCCCGGCCGACCGGATCCGGCTCACCCACGAGCTGGGCCTCGACCAGCCGTTCTACGTGCAGTTCTTCCATTTCGTCGTCAACGCGCTGCATGGCCAGTTCGGCGTCTCGCTGCGCATCGGCAAGCCGGTGTCCGTGCTGCTCGCGCAGCGCCTGCCGGCGACCCTCGAGTTGTCGATCTGCGCCGCGCTGCTGGCGCTCGCCGCCGGCATCCCTGCCGGCGTCTACGCGGGACTGCGCCCGAACTCTTGGCTCGCGCGCACGGCGATGTCGGCGTCGCTCCTCGGCGTCTCGCTGCCGACCTTCCTGATCGGCATCCTGCTGATCCTCGTGTTCGCAGTGAAGCTCGGCTGGCTGCCCGCGTTCGGTCGCGGCGACGTCGTGCACCTGGGAGGCTGGTCGACCGGCCTCCTGACCAGGAGCGGGCTGCTGTCGCTGATCATGCCGACGATCACGCTGGGACTGTTCCAGCTGACGCTGATCATGCGGCTGGTCCGCTCGGAGATGCTCGAGGTGCTGCGCGCCGACTACATCAAGTTCGCGCGGGCACGCGGACTGTCCGACCGGGCGGTCAATTTCGGCCATGCGCTCAAGAACACGCTGGTGCCGGTGATCACGATCACCGGCCTGCAGCTGGGGTCGATCATCGCGTTCTCGATCATCACCGAGCAGGTGTTCCAGTGGCCCGGCATGGGCTTGCTGTTCGTGCAGGCCGTGAGCTACGCCGACATCCCGGTGATGGCCGCCTACCTGTGCCTGATCGCGCTGGTGTTCGTGGTCATCAACCTGATCGTCGACCTGCTCTATTACGTCGTCGATCCGCGGCTGCGCATCGACCGCGCCGGGGCGTCGGGACACTGACGTGGCGAACCGTCTCGCCGCCGCCCTGAGCGAAGCCTGGGACAGCGACCTGGCATGGAGCTTTCGCCACTCGCCCTGGGCGATGGCCGCGGCGGCCGTGTTCCTCGCTTGCGTCGGTGCGGCAATGCTCGCCCCCTGGGTCTCGCCGCACAACCCTTTCGACCTCGCGCAGCTCGACCTGTCGAACTCGCTGAAGCCGCCGGCGTGGATCGACGGGGGCGACCCGTCGTTTCCGCTGGGCACCGACGACCAGGGCCGGGACATCCTGTCGACCATCTTCTACGGTGCGCGCATTTCGCTCGAGGTCGGCGTCGCCGCGGTGCTGTTCTCGACGGTTCTGGGCGTCGCCCTCGGACTCGTCGCGGGCTACGTGGGCGGCAGGATCGACGCGTTCATCATGCGCGTCGCCGATGTCCAGCTGTCGTTTCCGGCGATCCTGGTCGCGCTGCTGATCGACGGCGTGGCGCGGGCCGTGCTCCCGGGAGCGCACGACTCGCTGGCGTTCTGGGTGCTGGTGCTGGCGATCGGCGTCTCGGGCTGGGTGCAGTACGCACGCACGGTGCGCGGCTCGACGATGGTCGAGAAGAACAAGGAATACGTGCAGGCGGCGAGACTGTTCGGCATCCATCCGCTCGCCATCATGGCGCGGCACGTCCTGCCCAACGTGCTGGGACCCGTGCTGGTCATCGCGACGATCCACATTGCGACGGCGATCATCACCGAGGCGACGCTGTCGTTCCTGGGGGTGGGTGTGCCGCCGACCGAGCCGTCGCTCGGCACCCTGATCCGCATCGGCAACGATTTCATGTTCTCGGGCGAGTGGTGGGTGACGCTGTTCCCGGGGCTCGCGCTGGTGATCATGGTGCTCGCGATCAACCTGCTGGGTGACTGGTTGCGCGACGCGCTGAACCCGCGGCTGCGCTGACCTCCACCGTGACCAAACCCCTGCTCGAGCTACGCGAGCTGCGCATCGAGTTCCCGACGCGCCGCGGAACGCTGGTCGCGATCGACGACGTTTCGTTCGCGATCGCGCCGGGCGAGGTGCTGGGTGTGGTCGGCGAATCCGGTGCCGGGAAGTCGCTGACGGGCGCGGCGATCATCGGGCTGCTCGAGCCGCCGGGACGCATCGCGGCGGGCGAGATCCTGCTCGACGGCATGCGCATCGACAATCTTCCCCACGAGGCGATGCGCCGGATCCGCGGCCGCAGGATCGGCGCGATATTCCAGGACCCGCTGACCTCGCTCAATCCGCTGTATTCGATCGGCAGGCAGCTGGTCGAGACGATCCGGACGCATCTCGACATGGACGAACGCGCGGCGAGACAGCGCGCGATCGACCTGCTACGCGAGGTCGGCATTCCGGCGGCCGAGCGGCGCATCGACCAGTATCCGCACCAGTTCTCGGGAGGCATGCGCCAGCGCGTGGTGATCGCGCTCGCGATCTGCGCCCAGCCGCAGCTCATCATCGCCGACGAGCCGACGACCGCCCTCGACGTGTCGATCCAGGCGCAGATCATCGCGCTGCTGAAGCGGCTCGGCCGTGATCACGGAACCGCGGTGATGCTGGTCACCCACGACATGGGCGTGATCGCCGAGACGGCCGACCGCGTCGCCGTCATGTACGCGGGACGCATCGTCGAGATCGGGCCGGTGGCCGAGGTCATCCGCGCGCCCAGGCACCCGTACACGGTCGGGCTGATGGGCTCCATCCCTTCGGTGGTCGACGATCGCGAGCGTCTGGTGCAGATCGACGGCACGATGCCGCGGCTCACCGTCATCCCGCCCGGCTGCGCGTTCCATCCCCGCTGCCCCCACGTCTTCGATCGCTGCCGGCGCGAACGCCCCGAATTGCTCGACGCCGACGCCACGCGTGCCGCCTGCTGGCTCCATGCCCCGGGCGAGAAAAGTGCGAACGCCGGGCCGCGCGGCACGAAGGTGCGCCGGTGAGCGACCGGCCCGAAGTCCTTCTGCAGGTCACCCGTGCGGGCAAGACCTTCGACGTGTCGCCGCCATGGCTGGCGCGCACGCTGGGCCGGCAGCCGCGGCAGCTGCTGCACGCGGTCGACGACGTGAGCTTCGATATCCGTCGCGGCGAGACGCTGGGGCTGGTCGGCGAGTCGGGCTGCGGCAAGTCGACGGTCGCGCGACTGATCGTGGGGCTCTACCGGCCGTCGTCGGGCTCGATCGTCTACGCAGGCGAGGACGTCGCCACGCTGGCCACGGGAAAGGCATCCCGGGGCCTGCGCCGCCGACTGCAGATGATCTTCCAGGATCCCTACGCCAGCCTCAATCCGCGCTGGCGCGTCGTCGACATCGTCGCCGAGCCGATCCGCGCCCATCGCCTGATCGTCGGCAGGCAGGCGATCCGTGCGCGCGTCGACGCGCTGCTGACGCACGTGGGACTGGCCGCGGCGGACGGCCAGAAATATCCGCACCAGTTTTCGGGTGGACAGCGGCAGCGCATCTCGATCGCGCGCGCGCTCGCGAGCGAGCCCGAGTTCCTGGTCTGCGACGAGCCCACCTCCGCGCTCGACGTGTCCGTGCAGGCGCAGGTGCTGAACCTGATGCGCGACCTGCAGCGCGAGCTGGGCCTCACCTACCTGTTCATTTCGCACAACCTCGCCGTCGTCCATCACGTTGCCGATCGCGTCGGCGTCATGTACCTGGGACGCATCGTCGAGCTCGCAGACAAGAAGGCGCTGTTCGGAGGGCCGCAGCATCCCTACACGCGGATGCTCCTCGACGCCATTCCCGACCTGGCGATGACGGGCAAGTCGCGCACGCCGGTGGCGGGGGAGGTGCCCAATCCGCTGACCCCTCCGCCCGGGTGCACGTTCCATCCGCGCTGTCCGCACGCGAACGAGCGCTGCCGCAGCGTGGCGCCGCGGCTCCTGCCGGCACAGGGCGGGGCGATGGTCGCCTGCCACGCGGTCGAGGAACGGCGCATCCCGATCGTCGCGGCGGCCCCGGCCGCCTGCTCGGCCTAGGCTCGCTCGACGGCGAGCCGGCGTCGGCGTGTGAAGCGCGCAGTGACGGGCTTTGGGGCAGGGCTTCGGCGGCGCAATGCGCGTCGTCGAGCGGGTCCAGGTGCGACTTCGGTCGTCAACCCACGGC
>JAJXTF010000090.1 GCA_021784125.1 Pseudomonadota bacterium
ATCGACGACGCGAAGATCGGCGGGATCACACCGGCCATGTTGATCTTCAGCGGCAGGTGCGAGCTCTGGCCCTGGTAGACCTTGTTGCCGACCTGGCGCTTCGCGTAATTGACCAGGATCTTGCGCAGAGCACGCTCCATGAACACCACGAATGCGGTCACCACGACGACCAGCGCCGCGATTCCGATGATCAGCAGCCACGAGTAGGCACCCGTGCGCCCCTGCTCCAGCGTCTGGCCGATCGCCCGCGGGAGTCCCGCCGCAATTCCCGCGAAGATGATCAGCGAGATGCCGTTGCCGAGGCCCCGCTCGGTGATCTGCTCGCCCAGCCACATCAGGAACATCGTGCCCGTGACCAGCGTCACCGACGAGATGACGCGGAACGACAGGCCCGGATCGACCACCAGTCCGGCCTGCGCCTCGAGCGCGGCCGAGATCGCGAAGGCCTGGAAGAACGACAGCCCGACCGTCGCGTAGCGCGTGTACTGCGTGATCTTGCGCTGCCCCGCCTGGCCTTCCTTCTTCAGCGCCTCGAGGGAGGGGATGATCACCGTGCACAGCTGCATGATGATCGACGCCGAGATGTACGGCATGATGCCCAGGGCGAAGATCGAGAAGCGCGCCAGCGCGCCGCCCGAGAACACGTTGAGCAGGCCGAGCAGGCCGCCCTGCTGGCCGCGGAACAGCTCGTCCAGCACCTGGGCGTTGATGCCCGGGACCGGAATGTGCGTACCGACCCGGTAGACGACGAGCGCGCCCAGCAGGAACCACAAGCGGCGCTTCAGGTCGCCGTACTTGTCGCCGCTCTTCAGGGCCGGATTTGCCGTTGCCACAGATTGTCCCAGATTGCGTTGTATCGACGCCGATTCAAGCGACGCTGCCGCCGGCGGCCTCGATCGCCGCCTTGGCGCCCTGCGTCGCCGCCACACCCACCAGCTTGACGGCCTTGTCGAGCGTGCCCGTCTTGATCACCTTCGCCGTCTTGGCGAACGAAGGCACGAGCCCCGCAGCCTTCAGCGCCAGCAGGTCGATGTCGGCCACCGGCAGCCTCGCCAAGTCCGCCAGGCGGACCTGGGCGGTGTCGAAGCGGCTGCGCGACACGAACCCGCGCTTCGGCAGACGGCGCTGCAGCGGCATCTGGCCGCCTTCGAACCCGACCTTGTGGAAGCCGCCCGAGCGCGACTTCTGGCCCTTGTGCCCGCGGCCCGCGGTCTTGCCCAAGCCCGACCCGATTCCGCGGCCGACGCGGCGCTTCGCCTTCTTGCTGCCCGCGGCGGGCTTCACCGTATTCAGACGCATCGCGTGCTCCAGAAATTCACTCGCCCGCTACCGACAGGAGGTAGCTGACCTTGTTGATCATGCCGCGGATCGGCTTGGTGTCCGCGAGTTCGACCGTATGCCGTATCCGCTTGAGTCCGAGCCCACGCACCGTGGCGCGATGGTCCTCGCGGCAGCTGGCGATGCCCTTGACCAGCGTGACCTTGATCTTCTTCTCCGCCGACATCGTCACGCCTCCAGGATCTCTTCGACCGTCTTGCCGCGCTTGGCGGCGATGTCGGCCGGGGCGTTGATCGCCTCGAGGCCGTTCAGCGTCGCGCGAACGACGTTGTACGGGTTGGTAGAGCCATGGCACTTGGCCAGGATGTTCGTCACGCCGACGACGTCGAACACCGCGCGCATCGCGCCGCCGGCGATGACGCCGGTGCCGTCGGACGCCGGCTGCATGAAGACGCGCGTCGCGCCGTGACGGCCCTCGACGGCATGGTGCAGCGTCCCCTTCTTGAGGCGCACCTTCACCATGTTGCGACGCGCCTGTTCCATCGCCTTCTGCACCGCGACCGGCACTTCCTTGGCCTTGCCCTTGCCCATGCCGATGCGGCCGTCGCCGTCGCCGACGACGGTCAGCGCCGCGAAACCGAGGATGCGACCGCCCTTCACCACCTTGGTGACGCGGTTGATCGAGATCATCTTCTCGCGCAGGCCGTCGCCGCGGTCATCCTGCTGCTGCGGCTGACGAGGGTTGGATCGTTGCTGTGCCATGTAGAACCCCTGCTCAGAACTTCAGGCCGGCCTCGCGGGCGGCATCGGCCAGCGCCTTCACGCGGCCATGGAATCGGAATCCGGCACGGTCGAACGCGACCGACTCGATCCCGAGCGCTTTCGCGCGCTCGGCGATCCGCGCGCCGATCATCGTCGCGGCGGCCTTGTTGCCCCCGTTCTTCAGGTCCTTGCGCAGGTCGGCCTCGAGCGTCGAGGCGCTCGCGAGCACCTTGTCGCCCGTCGGGGTGATGATCTGCGCATAGATATGGCAGTTCGACCGGCCCACGACCAGACGCGTTGCGCGCTGCTCGGCAATGCGCACCCGGGTTTTGCGGGCACGGCGGACTCGAGCTTGCTTCTTGTTCATCTCAACTCCCAGTCGAAGAAGGCTTACTTCTTCTTCGTTTCCTTGATGACGACCCGCTCGTCGAAGTAGCGGACGCCCTTTCCCTTGTACGGCTCGGGCGGACGGTACGCGCGGATCTCCGCGGCGACCTGGCCGACCTGCTGCTTGTCGATGCCCTTGACGAGGATCTCCGTCTGCTGCGGGGTCTCGACCCTGACGCCCTTGGGCATCGAGTGCACGACCGGGTGCGAGAAGCCGAGCGACAGGTTGAGCTTGTCGCCCGCGGCCTGGGCGCGATAGCCGACCCCGACCAGCGTCAGCTTCTTCTCGTAGCCCTGCGACACGCCCTTGACCATGTTGGCGACCAGCGCCCGCAGCGTCCCCTGCAGGGCGCGCGCCTCGTCGTCGGCGGCCTTGAAGACCAGCTCCTGGCCGCTCTGCTCGATCGTGACCTGGGGTCCGAACTTCCGCGAGAGCGTGCCGAGAGGCCCCTTGACCGAGATCTCGCCGGTGGCGAGCGTCACTTCGATCTTTTCCGGGAGCTTGACCGGGTTGTTGCCGATGCGCGACATCTCGTCTCTCCCGTCAGGCCACGATGCAGAGCACTTCGCCACCGACACCGGTCGCGCGCGCCTTGCGGTCCGTCATCACGCCCTGCGAGGTCGAGACGATGGCGATGCCCAGCCCGTTCATGACGCGCGGAATGTCGTCCTTGCCCTTGTAGATGCGAAGCCCGGGCTTGGACACCCGCTCGATCTTCTCGATCACCGGACGGCCCGCGTAGTAGCGCAGCGCGATCTCGAGCTGCGGCTTGGCCGGTTCCTCGTCGGAGATCTTGAATCCGTCGATGTAGCCTTCGTCCTTGAGGACGCGGGCGATCGCGACCTTGACCTTCGACATCGGCATCGCCACGACCGTGCGCTCCCTCATCTGCGCATTGCGGATGCGGGTCAGCATGTCGGCGATGGGATCACTCATGCTCATCTCGTCACCTCACCTTTACCAGCTGGCCTTGACGATGCCGGGGATTTCCCCGCGCATCGCGTACTCGCGCAGCTTGTTGCGCCCGAGGCCGAACTTGCTGAACACACCGCGGGGCCGTCCGGTGATCAGGCAGCGGTTGCGCAACCGCGTCGGATTCGCGTTGCGGGGCAGCGCCTGCAGCTTGAGCCGCGCCGCGTAGCGGTCCTCGTCGGAGGCCCGCGTGTCGTCGATGATCGCCTCGAGGGCCGCGCGTTTCTTCGCGTACTTCGCGACGAGCTTCTCGCGCTTGTATTGGCGATTGATCAGTGCCAGTTTCGACATGGCGAAGTCCTCAGTTCCTGAACGGAAACTTGAACGCGACGAGCAGCGCCTTTGCTTCGGCATCGCTCGTCGCGGTCGTCGTGATCGTGATGTTCATGCCCCGGATCGTGTCGATCTTGTCGTACTCGATCTCCGGGAAGATGATCTGTTCCTTGACGCCCATGTTGTAGTTGCCCCGGCCGTCGAAGCCGCGGCCCGACACCCCGCGGAAGTCGCGAACGCGGGGCAGCGCCACGGAGACCAGGCGGTCGAGGAACTCGTACATCCGCTCGTCGCGCAACGTCACCATGCAGCCGATCGGGTAACCCTCGCGGATCTTGAAACCCGCGATCGCCTTGCGCGCCTTGGTGACGACGGGCTTCTGGCCCGCGATCTTGGTCATGTCGCCGACGGCGTTTTCCAGGATCTTCTTGTCGCTGGTCGCCTCGCCGACACCCATGTTCAGCACGATCTTGGAGATCCGCGGCACCTGCATCGGCGACTTGTAGCCGAACTGCTTCGTCAGCGCGGGCGCGATCTCGTTTCGGTAGACGCCCTTCAGGCGCGGTGGCTGGTGCGGCTCGTCGGCAACGTGCGCGACCGCCGACTGCGCCGCCTTGTCCGCCTTCGCGGCCTTGGCGGCCTTCTTTTCGGCTTTCGGGGATTTCGCTTCCGGGCGCTTGTCTTCAGCCATTGATCTGCTCGCCGTTGGACTTGTAGAAACGGACCTTCCTGCCGTCGTCGAGGACGCGGAAGCCGATCCGGTCGGCCTTGCGGGTCACGGGGTTCCAGATCGCGACGTTCGACACGTCGATCGGCAGCTCGACCGTGACGATCCCGCCCGGCTGGTTCTTCATCGGGTTGGGCTTCGTGTGCTTGCGCACCTGGTTCACGCCGTTCACGACGACGTGCGTGTCGTCGACGACCGTCGCGACGTCGCCCCGCTTGCCCTTGTCGCGGCCCGTGATGACGACGACGTTGTCGCCCTTCTTGATCTTGCGCATGTTTGGTCTCTTGGATTGCGGCTGGAGGGGAAGGTCAGAGCACTTCCGGCGCCAGCGAGACGATCTTCATGAACCGCTCGGTACGCAGCTCGCGCGTCACCGGCCCGAAGATCCGGGTACCGATCGGCTCGAGCTTGGCGTTGAGCAGCACGGCGGCATTGGTGTCGAACCGGACACGCGCACCATCGTCGCGGCGCACGCCATGACGGGTGCGCACGACGACCGCGTTGTAGATCTCGCCCTTCTTCACGCGCCCGCGCGGCGCGGCATCCTTCACGGTGACCTTGATCACGTCGCCGATGTGGGCATAGCGCCGCTTGCTGCCGCCAAGCACCTTGATGCACATGACTGCGCGCGCGCCCGTGTTATCGGCGACGTCGAGTACCGTCTGCATTTGAATCATGACGACTTCTCTCCAACTTGATCCGCCTTCGGCGCGGGTCGTTTTCGGACCCGCGGACCCGCCTGCATCAGGCGGCGGCCAGTTTTGGAACCCGTACGGAGGCACTGCTGCTGTGCATCCGGGTGGGACAGGCCGCGGAGCCTGCGCTTTCGCAAAACGCCCCGACGTCCGCGGCGGGAAAACGAAAATTATGACAGCTTTGGGGATTTCATGCAATACCCTGTCGAGCCACCGTCACCCGACCCTCTCCCGACTCGCTCACGCTCGGCACCCGCTCCCGCGAGCGGGAAAGGCTGGGTTGTGGGCGAGGCAGGAGAGGGTCGGGTGAGGGCGAAGCTCAGACTTCCTTCGCCTTCTCGACCACCCTCAGCACCCGCCACGCCTTGGTCTTCGAGAGCTTGCGTGTCGCCTGGATCTCGACCAGGTCGCCGGCCTTGCACTCGTTGTTCTCGTCGTGCGCGTGGTACTTGTTCGACTTGGTGACGACCTTGCCGTAGAGCGCATGCTTGACGCGGCGCTCGACCAGCACGGTCACCGTCTTGTTCATCTTGTCGCTGACGACGCGCCCGGTCACCGTCTGGACCAGCGTCCTGCGCGCGCCGCTTTCCTGCACCGGCGCCGTGGCGCCCTGGCTGTCTCCGCTCATGCGCGGGCTCCTTGTTTGCCCTTGGCCGCAGGCGCCTTCTCGGCGCTCGCCTGTGCCTGCAGCGTGCGAACGCGGGCGATGCCGCGGCGCACGTCCTTCAGCTTGGCCGTGTTCGTGATCTGCTGGGTGGCAACCTGCATCCGCAGGCCGAACTGCTCCTTCAGCAGCGCTTCGAGTTCAGTCTGGAGCTCGGCCGGCGTCTTGCCTGCCAGCGCCTTCTTCGCATCGGTGCGTTTCATGTCGGTCTCCGTCAGCCCACCAGGCGGTGGACGAACGTGGTCTTGAGGGGCAGCTTCGCCGCGGCGAGCGCGAAGGCCTCGCGGGCGAGAGCCTCCTCGACGCCGTCCATTTCGTAGAGCACCTTGCCCGGCTGGATCTCCGCGACGTAATACTCCGGATTGCCCTTGCCGTTGCCCATGCGGACTTCCGCAGGCTTCTTCGACACCGGCTTGTCCGGGAAGATGCGGATCCAGATCCGGCCGCCGCGCTTGATGTGGCGCGTCATCGCGCGCCGCGCCGCTTCGATCTGGCGCGACGTCAGGCGGCCGCGGACGATGGCCTTGAGCCCGAACTCGCCGAAGCTGACCTTGTTGCCGACGGTCGCTACGCCCTTGTTCCGGCCCTTCTGCTCCTTCCGGTACTTCCTTCTAGCTGGCTGCAGCATTCTTCGCTCCTGGTCCTGCCCGACGCGGCCGCGCGGGTGCCGGTGCCGGCGTCGGGGCCGCTGCCGGCTCCGCGTTGTGCGCCATCACCTCGCCCTTGAAGACCCAAACCTTGATGCCGATGACGCCGTAGGTCGTGCGCGCCTCGGAAAATCCATAGTCGATGTCCGCACGCAGCGTATGCAGCGGGACGCGACCCTCGCGATACCACTCGCGGCGCGCGATCTCGACGCCATTGAGCCGGCCCGAGCTCATCACCTTGATGCCCTGGGCCCCAAGGCGCATCGCGTTCTGCATCGCGCGCTTCATCGCGCGGCGGAACATGATCCGCTTCTCGAGCTGCTGGGCGATCGAGTCGGCGACGAGCTGCGCATCGACCTCGGGCTTGCGGATCTCCTCGATGTTCAACCCGACGTCGCCACCCATCATCCGCCGCAGATCGGCGCGCAGCGTCTCGATGTCCTCGCCCTTCTTGCCGATGACCACGCCGGGGCGGGCACTGTGGATCGTGATGCGGGCGTTCTTCGCCGGCCGCTCGATCGTCACCTTCGCGACCGAAGCGTGCGCCAGCTTCTTCTTCAGGTACTCGCGCACCTTGAGGTCTTCGGCCAGCGTCGCGCCGAAATGCTTGGTGTTCGCGAACCAGCGCGACGACCAGTTGCGGGTGACCGCAAGGCGGAACCCGGTCGGATGAATCTTCTGTCCCATGTCGGTTCCTTATTTGCCGTCGCCGACGACGACGTGGATGTGGCAGCTCTGCTTGCCGATCACGTTGCCGCGGCCCTTGGCGCGCGCGGTGAAGCGGCGCAGCGTATCGGCCTTGTCGACGTAGATGGTCTTCACCTTGAGCTCGTCGATGTCGGCACCCTCGTTGTGCTCGGCGTTGGCGATCGCCGACTCGAGCACCTTCTTCAGGATCCGCGCGCCCTTCTTCGGACTGAACGCGAGGATGTTGAGGGCGCGGTCGACCGGCAGCCCGCGGATCTGGTCGGCGACCAGCCGGCCCTTCTGGGCCGACAGGCGTACGCCGCGCAGCGTGGCAGTGGTTTCCATCATGTCCTCACTTGCGCTTGGCCGCGGGTGCCGCGACCTTCTTGTCGGACGAGTGACCCTTGAACGTGCGCGTCAGGGCGAACTCGCCGAGCTTGTGGCCGACCATGTTTTCCGACACGTAGATCGGAATGTGCTGCTTGCCGTTGTGCACGGCGATCGTCAGGCCGACGAAATCCGGCGTGATCGTCGAGCGGCGCGACCAGGTCTTGATCGGCTTCTTGTCGTTGACGGCGCGAGCGGCATCGACCTTCTTGACCAGATGGTCGTCGACGAACGGGCCCTTCTTGATTGAACGTGCCATGTTCCGTTATCCCTTGGTCGCGTTGCGGCGGCGCACGATCATCACGTCGCTGCGCTTGTTGCTACGCGTCTTGTAGCCCTTGGTCGGCGTGCCCCACGGCGACACCGGATGCATGCCGCCGTTGGTGCGGCCGCCGTGCGGGTGGTCGACGGGGTTCATCGCGATGCCGCGCACCGTCGGGCGGATGCCGCGCCAGCGCTGCGCACCGGCCTTGCCGATGGACCGCAGGCTGTGCTCCTCGTTGCCGACCTCGCCGATCGTTGCGCGGCAGTCGACGTGCACCTTGCGGATCTCCCCCGAGCGCAACCGCACCTGCGCGTAGATCCCTTCTCGCGCCAGCAGCTGCACGCCGGCGCCGGCCGAGCGCGCCATCTGCGCGCCCTTGCCCGGCTGCATCTCGATGCAATGGATCGTCGTGCCCACCGGGATGTTGCGCAACGGCAGCGTGTTGCCCGGCTTGATCGCCGCCTCGCTGCCCGACATCAGCTGCACGCCTACCGCGACGCCGCGCGGCGCGATGATGTAGCGGCGCTCGCCGTCGGCGTACAGCAGCAGGGCGAGGTTGGCGCTGCGGTTGGGGTCGTACTCCAGCCGCTCGACCTTCGCCGTGATGCCGTCCTTGTTGCGCTTGAAGTCGACGATCCGGTAGTGCTGCTTGTGGCCGCCGCCCTTGTGGCGCGTCGTGATGTGCCCGTGGTTGTTGCGCCCCGAGCCGCGCTTCTGGCTCTCGACGAGCGAAGCGACCGGCGGCCCCTTGTGAAGGGCGGGGTTGACGACCTTGACCAGCGAACGGCGACCGTTCGATGTCGGTTTGACTTTGACCAGTGCCATGTCAGGCCTCCGCCGCGAAGTTGATCTGCTGGCCCGGCTTCAGGCACACGTAGGCCTTCTTCCAGTTCCGGCGCCGCCCCATGAAGCGGCCGAAGCGCTTTTCCTTGCCCTTGACGTTCGAGATCTGCACCGACTCGACCTGGACCTTGAACATCAGCTCGACGGCAGCCTTCACCTCGGGCTTGGTCGCGTCCTGCATCACGCGGAAGATCACCTGCTCGTGCTTGTCCGCGATGAACGTGGCCTTCTCCGACACGACCGGCGCGAGCAGCACTGTCATCAGGCGCTCGGAGTTGTACTTGACGGGAGCGTTCATCCCAGCATCTCCTCGAATTGCGCCACGGCGCCCTTGGTCAGCAGCACGTGGTTGAAACGGACGAGGCTGACCGGGTCGACTTCGCGCGTCTCGAGCACCAGCACGTTCGGCAGGTTGCGCGACGACAGGAACACGTTGTCGTCCAGCTTCTCGGTCACGAGCAGCACCGTGCCCTCGAGCCCGTAGCCCTTGACCTTCTGCGCGAACAGCTTGGTCTTCGGCGATTCCATCGCCAGCGCTTCGATCACCGACAGGCGGTTCTCGCGCACCAGCTGCGACAGGATCGACGCGATGCCCGCGCGATACATCTTCCGGTTGACCTTGTGCGAGAAGTTCTCGTCGGGGGAACTCGGGAAGATCTTGCCGCCGCCGCGCCACAGCGGGCTGTTCGCCTGCCCCGCCCGGGCGCGCCCGGTGCCCTTCTGCGCCCAGGGCTTGCGGTGCGACTTGTTGACGTCGCTGCGGCCTTTCTGCGCGCGCGTTCCCTGGCGCGCATTCGCCTGGTAGGCGGTCACGACCTGGTGGATCAGCGCCTCGTTGTACGCGTGCCCGAACAGTGCGTCCGACGCGGACACCGTCGAGGCCTTCTGGCCCTTGTCGTCGATCAGGTTGAGATCCATGGTCACGCCCCCTTCTTCGCCGGCGTCTTCACCGAGGGGCGGACGACGATGTGGCCGCCGTCGGCGCCGGGCACCGAGCCCTTGACGAGCAGCAGGCCGCGTTCCCTGTCGACGCGCACCACAGGCAGCGTCTGCACGGTGCGCGTGACGTTGCCGTACTGCCCCGCCATGCGCTTGCCCGGGAACACGCGACCCGGGTCCTGCGCCATCGAGATCGAGCCCGGCGTGTTGTGCGAGCGCGAGTTGCCGTGGGACGCACGGTTCGAGCTGAAGTTGTGGCGGCGGATCACGCCCGTGAAGCCGCGGCCCTTGGTCGTGCCCGTGACGTCGACCAGCTGGCCGACCTCGAAGGACTCGACGCCGACGACGTCGCCCGGCTTGAATTTCGAGAGCTCGTCCTCGCCCACGCGGAATTCGCGAAGCACCTGCCCGGCTTCGACGCCGGCCTTCGCCAGATGCCCGGCCTGCGGCTTGAGCACGCGCGAAGCGCGGCGCTTGCCCCAGGTGATCTGCACGGCGGCATAACCGTCGGCATCGGGCGTCTTGACCTGGGTGACGCGGTTGTTCGCCACGTCGAGCACCGTCACCGGGACGGCGCTGCCGTCATCGGTGAAGACGCGGGTCATGCCGACCTTGCGGCCTACCAATCCAAGACTCATGTTCATCTCTCTTCTGGGTTCCCGGAATGCTCCGGTGCCGGCTGCAATTGGCCGGACTTGTCCACTCCTGTTACTGCAGCTTGATCTCCACGTCCACGCCGGCAGGCAGATCGAGCTTCATCAACTGGTCGACCGTCTTGTCGGTCGGGTCGATGATGTCCATCAGCCGCAGGTGCGTGCGGATCTCGAACTGGTCGCGCGACGTCTTGTTGACGTGCGGCGACCGCAGGACGTCGTAGCGCTCGATCTTGGTCGGCAGCGGCACGGGGCCCTTGACGACGGCTCCCGAACGCTTCGCCGTGTCGACGATCTCCTGCGCCGACTGGTCGATCAGCTTGTAATCGAACGCCTTCAATCGGATCCGAATTCTCTGGTTTTGCATCACGTCACCTTTGGCACCACCCGGCGCTCGCGCGCCCGGCTGTGCGTTGCCTTCCTGTCTTCCCGGTCGCGGCGGCGGCCCGTCGGGTCGCTCGCTCGCGGTCGCATCCCCGCGCTGGCGGGGCGCCTGCTCCGCGCTCGCCTCGCGCTACTCTATGACCTTGGATACGACGCCGGCACCGACCGTGCGCCCGCCTTCCCGGATCGCGAACCGCAATCCCTCTTCCATCGCGATCGGCGCGATCAGCGTCACCGTCATCGCAACGTTGTCCCCCG
>JAJXTF010000091.1 GCA_021784125.1 Pseudomonadota bacterium
CACGGTTCGATCGTAGACGAACCATTCCAGCTGCGCAAGGCGCTATGGTTGCGGTCCCATCCATCGCACGGAGTGCGCGGCCATGAAAGTGTGCCTGATCCGCTACCAGATCGACCCCTTCCAGCGCGAGGCTTTCAGAACGTATGCGCAGAACTGGGGATCGATCATTCCAAGGTGCGGCGGCCACCTGGTGGGATACTTCCTGCCTGACGAAGGGACCAACGACGTCGCCTGGGGCATGATCGCATTCGAGTCGCTCGCGGCCTACGAGGCCTATCGCGTGCGGCTGAAGGCCGATGCAGAGGGCCGCAGGAATTTCGCGAAGGCGGCAGCGGAAAGATTCATCCTGCGCGAGGAGCGCACGTTCGTCGAAGTCGTCCCCGGAACCTTCGGGATTCGCGCGCAAGCGCCAGGAGATTCGCAATGATCGCCGTGATTTTCGAGGTCGTCCCCCGGGACGGAAGCAAGGATGCCTATCTCGCCGCTGCCGCGTCGCTGCGGCCGCTGCTGGAGAAGATGGATGGCTTCATCTCCATCGAGCGCTTCGAGAGCCTGAGCCAGCCGGGGAAGCTGCTGTCGCTGTCGTTCTGGCGCGACGAGGATGCCGTCAGGCAATGGCGCAACCTCGACGCGCATCGCCGGGTGCAGCGCGCAGGCCGCGACGAAATCTTTGCCGACTACCGGCTGCGCGTCGCCGGGGTGCTGCGCGACTACGGGATGGCAGACCGCGCGCAGGCGCCGGCCGATTCGGTCGCGGTCCACGGTTGACACGACCGGGATCGACCGTGGCGATGGCCGCGATCCTGCGCTGACGATCGCGCGACGGACGGGCATTGCCAGCGTCTATGTGAGTTGGCGTACAGACCCTGCGTCGACGCGGCGCGACCGCACCCGGAGTCTCAGCGTGATCCGCGTGCCATTGCCTGGACACTCATTTCCGATTCGAAGAACTCGTAGGTATTGCGCCCGTTCTTCTTGGCACGATACATCGCCATGTCCGCGCATCTGATCAGCGCTTCGGCGTCCCGCCCGTCTTCCGGAAAGAAGCTGATGCCGATGCTTGCGTTGACATGCGTGTCGTGTCCCGCGAGGGCGTGCGGCGCCGACAAAGCGACAAGGATCTTTTCGGCGTGGCGTGCCACGTTCTGCGAATCTTCGACCTCGCAGAGGACGACCACGAACTCATCTCCACCCTGACGACTCACCGTATCCGAGGCACGAACCGCCGCCGCCAGCCGCTTGCCCGTGTTCTGCAGCAGCATGTCGCCGACTGCGTGCCCGAGCGAGTCGTTGATGTGCTTGAAGCCGTCCAGGTCCAGAAACAGCACCGCAACGCGGCGCTCGTGACGCCGGGCCCGCGCGATCGCCTGGTCGAGGCGGTCCTTCAACAGCATTCGATTGGGAAGGCCCGTGAGAAAGTCGTGCTGGGCAAGATGCGACAACTTGCCCTCCAGCGCGCGTGCCTTGCTCACGTCACGGAACACCATCACGGCTCCGGTTACGTGACCGCTGGGCTCGTGGATTGGAGCGATGGAGTCCTCGATCGGGAATTCAAGCCCGTCGCGCCGGATGAGCACGGAGTTGTGGGGAAGACTCACGGTCCTGCCCTGGCGAACGGCCAGTTGCATGGGATTCGGGGCGGATTCCCGCGTGTCGCCATCGACAATGTGAAACACCTCCGAAAGCATCCGCCCGGATGCCTGATCGCGCGACCAACCCGTCATGCGCTCGGCGACCGGATTGAGGTACGTCACCCTGCCCTCCCTGTCGGTGCTGATGACGCCGTCGCCAAGGGAATCGAGGGTGACCTGCGCGGCACGCTGGGCCGCGTCCCCGCCGTTCCGTTCTTCCTTCCGGATCGGGCGGACGAGAACCAACGGACTACGGTTGCTGTCGATCATGGGGGGCATTGTCCGCGGGCGTACGGAGGCGTCTGTTCGCCGGCGCACATCCGTCGCGCTGGATCGATGCAGGTCTGACCTCTTCTTCGGGCTTGGCGGCGGACAATGCCTCGATCCGCGCGACCCGCTGTGCTGCCCGCAACGATCCACCTTGAAGCCAGGGACCGCCGACATGAACCCGACATCCTCCATCAAACGTCCAGCGTCCACCCTGGATGAATTGTGCGTCGACACCCTGCGCTTCCTCTCGGTCGACGCGGTGCAGAAGGCCAACAGCGGGCACCCCGGGTTGCCATTGGGCGCCGCGCCGATGGCCTGCGTGCTGTGGACCCGGTTCCTCAAGCACAATCCCGCCAATCCCCACTGGTTCGACCGCGATCGCTTCGTTCTCTCCGCGGGGCATGGATCGGCGCTGCTGTACAGCCTGCTGCACCTGACCGGTTACGCGCTTTCCCTCGCGCAGATCGAGCAGTTTCGCCAATGGGGCAGCCTCACGCCCGGCCACCCCGAGCGCGGCCTGACGCCCGGCGTCGAAGTCACGACCGGCCCGCTCGGACAGGGCTTCGGCAACGGCGTGGGCATGGCGATGGCCGAAGCGCACCTCGCCGCGCGTTACAACCGCACCGGCTTCGACATCATCGATCACTTCACCTATGGGATCGTGAGCGACGGCGACCTGATGGAAGGCATCGCTTCCGAGGCCGCATCGCTGGCAGGCCATCTGAGGCTCGGCAAGCTGATCTATCTTTACGACGACAATTGCGTCACGCTTTCTGCCGGCACCGACATCACCTTCACCGAGGATCGCGCTCGACGCTTCGAGTCCTACGGCTGGCACACCCAATCGGTCGGCGACGGCAATGACCTGGCCGCAATCGACCGCGCGCTGCGCACCGCCCGCGCCGAGACCGGGCGCCCGTCGCTCATCCTGGTGCGCAGCCATCTCGGCTACGGGTCGCCGAACAAGCAGGACTCGTTCGAGGCGCACGGCTCGCCGCTGGGCGAAGAGGAAGTGCGCCTGACCAAGCGCAACCTGGGCTGGCCGGCGGAACCGACGTTCTACATCCCCGACCAGGCGCTTGCATGCTTTCGCCAGGCACTCGAGCGCGGCGCGCAAGCGGAAACGGCGTGGAACGGCCAATTCTCCGCCTACGCTCAAGCGTTTCCCGATCTGGCGCAGGAGCTCGAACAGATGGTTGTCGGCGAATTGCCGGCAGGCTGGGACGCGGACATTCCTGTCTTTGCTCCGGACGCCAAGGGAATGGCCACCCGAGTCGTGTCGGGCAAGGTGATGAACGCCGTCGCCCCGCGTGTGCCGGCACTGATGGGCGGCTCTGCCGATCTGGATCCGTCGACCCACACCGCACTGATGGGCCTCGGGGATTTCGAGCCCCCCGGCGCGAGTGCCCGCGATCGGCAAGGCTCGGAGGGCGGCGGTTGGAGCTGCGCCGGCCGCAATGTCCACTTCGGCGTGCGCGAGCACGCCATGGGCGCGATTCTGAACGGCCTGGCCGCACATGGTGGAACGGTGCCGTTCGGTTCGACGTTCCTGGTCTTCTCCGACTACATGCGGCCGGCGATCCGCCTCGCGGCGCTGATGGGGCTGCACGTCGTCTACGTATTCACCCACGACAGCATTGCCCTGGGTGAGGACGGTTCGACGCATCAACCGGTCGAACAGCTTGCCGGACTGCGTTCCATTCCGCGGCTCGTCGTCATCCGGCCCTGCGACGCCAACGAGACTGCCGTCGCCTGGCGTGTCGCGCTGGAATCGCGTGACCGGCCGGTGGCGCTTATATTGACGCGGCAGAACCTGCCGACGCTCGACCGTACCCTCTTCGCCGCAGCGAACGGCCTGCGGTGCGGCGCGTACGTGCTGGCCGATGCGCCGGGCGGCAAGCCCGACCTGATCCTGATCGCGACGGGATCGGAGGTCGGCCTGGTCATCGCGGCCGCCCGGAAGTTGCTGGCACAGGGAATCCAGGCACGCGTCGTCTCGATGCCGAGTTGGGAGCTGTTCGACGCCCAGCCCGCGGAATACCGCGACGCGGTGTTGCCACCGGCGATCGGCGCGCGCCTCGCCGTGGAAGCAGGCGCATCACAAGGATGGCATCGCTACACCGGAGATCATGGCGACGTGCTGGGCGTCGATCGTTTCGGCGCCTCGGCACCCGGCGATGTCGTTCTGCGCGAGTATGGCTTCACGGTCGACAACGTGTGCGAGCGGGCGCTCGCAATGGCGCGATAGGTGAAGGGCCCTCTTCCTCTGCGTGCGACAGCGTACAGATGTGCGCCGCGCCGAGTCGCATCCTGCACCTGTCGGCGCGCTGCGGTTGACGAGCTCGTCGCCGGTTCGGCGCTTTCGGTCGCACGGACCCCTTGAGCCATGCCTGATGTGAAGCTGCTGTCGAACGGCACGTACCACGTGATGATCACGACTGCGGGTAGCGGCTACAGCCGCTGCAAGGGCCTCGCCGTGACGCGCTGGCGCGAGGATTCGTCGCTCGACCAGTGGGGGATGTTTTGCTATCTGCGCGACGGCGTCGATGGGTTCGTTTGGTCGACGACGATGCAGCCGACGTTGCGACGGCCGGACGCTTGCGAAACCGGATGCGACGCGAAGACGGCCACAGCTACGTTCTCGCGCCGCGACCACGGAATCGAGACGGACACCGAGATTGCCGTGTCTCCGGACGACCAGGTCGAGCTGCGGCGGGTCCGTCTGGCGAACCTCTCCGGAAGGCGCCGAACCCTTTCCGCGACGAGCTACGCGGAAATCGTCCTGGCCGCTGCCGGCACGGACTCTGCGCACCCGGCGTTCAGCAAGCTTTTCGTCGAAACCGGGATCGACCCGGCGCTCCACGCGATCTTCGCGACGCGGCGCCCGAGCGCACCCGGCGATCCGACGCCGTGGCTCTTTCATCTGGCGCGCGTGTCCGATTCGCCCGCCACCGAATTCTCCTACGAGACCGACCGCGCACGCTTCATCGGCCGCGGTCGCAGCATGATCGACCCCGCCGCGTTGTGCGACGACTCCGCGCTGTCGGGCAGCGCGGGCCCGGTGCTCGATGCGGTGGCCGCCATCCGCGTTGCGTTCGCCGTCGATGCCGGAGCTTCACTCACCATCGACTGGGTCACCGGCATCGCCCCGACGCGCGACGCGTGCGTGGGGCTCGCGCGCAAGTACCGGAATCCCGCATCGACGCGGCGCATGCTCGAGCGGGCAGGCGCCTACCGGCAGGCAACGCTCGACCGCCTCCAGGCAAGCGATGCCGATGCGCTCCTCTACGAGCGCATGGCAGCGTCGATCATCCATACCGCCGCGGCGCTGCGCTGCGGCGCGCGCGTCATCGAGACGAACTGCCGCGGACAATCGGGCCTGTGGGGCTTCGGAATCTCCGGTGACCTTCCCGTGGTGGTGATGCAGATCAGCGACCCCGAAAGGATCGACCTGGTCCGGCAAATGGTTTCGGCCCACGCGTATTGGCGCGCGTACGGGATCGAGACCGAGCTGGTGATCATCTGCGCGACGTCCGACGATCGCACACCGACGACATTCGACCGGATCGCGCAGTCGCTCGGCTCGGGCAGCTGCGCCGAAGTGCTCGACCGGCCCGGTGGCATCTTCGTGCTCGACGACGCCAAGCTCGACGATGGCGACCGCACTTTGTTGCAAAGTGTCGCCCGCGTCGTGATCGACGACTCTACCGCGACCCTTGCCGAGCAGCTCGATCGGCGCGACAGCGCGGCGAGCGCCGCCTCCGCTGCGCGGGCCGCTGCCTCGATGGCGATGGCCTCGCCGGGCGCAGTCGACTGTGCCACCCGCGGCATCCCGCCCGCGACCGCCGCGGACCGCCCGCAACGCGGCGACCTCTCCGCCTTCAACGGCCTCGGCGGATTCACGCCCGACGCGCGCGAATACGTGATCACGACGACGGCGGCGCAGATGACGCCGGCACCGTGGGTCAATGTGCTCGCCAATCCCGACTTCGGAACCATGGTCTCGGAGAGCGGGAGTGCCACGACCTGGAGCGAAAACGCGCACGAGTTCCGCCTCACGCCGTGGTCGAACGATCCGGTCGGCGACGCCAACACCGAGGCCTTCTACATTCGTGACGAGGCGACCGGCCGCTGCTGGTCGCCGACCCTGCTGCCCACCCGCGGCACCACGCCATACGTCACGCGCCACGGCTTCGGTTACAGCGTCTTCGAGCACGCCGAGGACGAAATCGAATCGGAGCTTCGCGTTTATGTCGCGATCGACGCCCCGGTCAAGTTCTCGGCACTGACCCTGCGCAATCGCTCGGATCGAAGCCGGCGCCTGTCGCTCACCGGCTATCTCGACTGGGTGCTCGGTGACGAGCGCCCGAAGACGCTGATGCACGTGGTGACCGAACTCGACGCGCAAACCGGCGCGCTCTTCGCCCGCAATTCGTACAACACCGACTTCGCCGACCGCACCGCCTTCTTCGACGTCGACGACGCGACCCGTCAGGCCTGTGGCGATCGCAGCGACTTCTTCGGCCCGGACGGAACTTTGGCGGCACCGGCGGCGCTCGCTCATGCGCAGCTGTCGGGCCGCGTGGGCGCGGCGCTGGATCCCTGCGCGGCACTGCGCGTCGTGATCGATCTGGCGCCGGGGGAAGAGCGCGAGACCGTCTTCCTGCTCGGCGCCGGCAGGACCGCCGACGAGGCGCGCGAGCTGGTGCGCCGCTGGCGCGGGACGGACGCCGCGCACACCGCCCTCGAAGCGGTGCATCGATACTGGCGCGAGACGCTCGGCGCGGTGCAGGTGCAAACCCCCGACCCGGCGCTGAATGCACTGACCAACGGCTGGCTGATCTATCAGGTGATTGCGTCGCGCCTGTGGGGCCGCACGGCGTTCTACCAGTCGAGCGGTGCGTTCGGCTTTCGCGACCAGTTGCAGGATGTGATGGCCCTGGTCCACGCCGCGCCGCAACTGGTGCGCGAGCATCTGTTGCGCGCGGCATCGCGCCAGTTCCTCGAAGGCGACGTGCAGCACTGGTGGCATCCGCCTTCGGGCAAAGGCGTGCGCACGCGCTGCTCCGACGACTATCTGTGGCTGCCGCTGGCGACCTGCCGCTACGTCGAGACGACGGGCGACGCCGGCGTTCTCGACCAGGCGTGCCCGTTCCTCGAAAGCCGTCCCCTGAAGGATGACGAGCAGTCGAATTACGAGCTACCGAAAGTGTATGCGCAGGCCGCGAGCCTCTATGAGCACTGCGTGCGTGCGATTCGCCTCGGCCTGCGATGCGGCTCGCATGGCCTGCCGTTGATGGGTTCGGGCGACTGGAACGACGGGATGAACCTGGTCGGCGCCGGCGGCAAGGGTGAAAGCGTCTGGCTGGCGTTCTTCCTGGTCGCGGTGCTGACCCGCTTTGCGCCTTTGGCGCGCGAGCGTTCGGACATGGCGTTCGCCGAGCTCTGTGAAAGCGAGTCGGCGCGGCTGCGCCAGCGCATCGAGGCGTCGGCCTGGGACGGCGCCTGGTATCGGCGTGCGTGGTTCGACGACGGCACGCCGCTCGGTTCGGCGACCAACGCCGAGTGCCAGATCGATTCGATCGCGCAGAGCTGGTCGGTGCTGTCGGGCGCAGCCAGCGCCGAACAGGCGCGCAGCGCCATGGAGGCAGTCGATCGCCGCCTGGTGCACCGCGACACGCGCCTGATCCAGCTACTCGACCCGCCGTTCGACACCTCGAAACCCTCCCCCGGCTACATCCAGGGCTATGTCCCCGGCGTGCGCGAGAACGGCGGTCAATACACCCACGCTGCCGTCTGGGCCGCGCTGGCATTCGCGGCACTGGGCGACGGCGAGCGCGCCTGGGAGCTGCTCGCGCTGCTCAACCCGGTGCGCCACGCGGACAGCCTCAACGACATCGACACCTACAAGGTCGAGCCCTACGTCGTCGCCGGCGACGTCTACGCGTTCGCGCCGCACGCCGGTCGCGGCGGCTGGACCTGGTACACCGGGTCCGCGGGCTGGATGTACCAGCTGATCGTCGATTCGCTGCTGGGTCTCGGGCGCAGCCGAAACCAACTGGTCCTGCGCCCCCTCCTACCCGGAGCCTGGGACACCTTCGAGATGAGCTACCGCTACGGCGCATCGACCTACGACATCGCCTGCCGCGAATCCGGATCGGCTGCCGCAGCGGGCGTCACCCTCGACGGCGTCGAGACGTCGGACGAGACGATTACCATGGTCGACGACGGCCGGCGTCACTCGGTCGTCGTGAACGTCTGGCGCGGGACCTGACCGCCCAACCTCACAACGGAGAACCAGATGCAGCTCGGAATGATCGGTTTGGGTCGCATGGGGGCGAGCATGGTGCGGCGCCTGATGAAGAAGGGCCACGCCTGCGTCGTCCACGACGCACACACCGCGGCGGTCGCCAGCATGCACGAGGCCGGCGCCGACGGCGCAGCGTCGCTCGCCGAGCTGGCCTCGAAGATGGCCCGGCCGCGGGCGATCTGGATGATGGTCCCGGCGGGCGTCGTCGACCAGGTGATCGATGAGCTGCTGCCGCACCTCGATCCCGGCGACATCGTGATCGATGGCGGCAATTCGTACTACCGCGACGACATCCGGCGCGCGAAGAGGCTGACCGCATCCGGACACCACTACGTCGACGTCGGCACCAGCGGAGGCGTCGCCGGGCTGGACCGCGGCTACTGCCTGATGATCGGCGGCGAGACCGATGTCATCGAGCACCTGAAGCCCATATTCTCCGCACTCGCGCCGGGCGCCGCAGCGGCGGCACGCACCCCCGGGCGCAGCGGCGACGTCAGCGGCGCCGAAGAGGGCTTCCTGCACTGCGGCCCCCACGGCGCCGGCCACTTCGTCAAGATGGTCCACAACGGCATCGAATACGGCGTGATGGCGGCGTATGCCGAAGGTCTCAACGTCCTGCGCAACGCCGGCGTCGGCAAGCGCTCGCGCAGCAGCGACGCCGAGACCACGCCGCTGCGCGATCCCGAGTTCTACCAATACGATATGAACCTGCCCGCGATCACCGAAGTGTGGCGCCGCGGCAGCGTGATCGGCTCGTGGCTGCTCGACCTGACGGCTGCCGCACTGCTGAAGGACCCGCAACTCGAGGCCTACGACGGACACGTCTCCGACTCGGGCGAAGGTCGCTGGACCCTCCAGGCGGCGATCGACGAAGCGGTGCCGACACACGTTCTCAGCGCGGCGTTGTACGACCGATTCACGTCGCGCGGCGAAGCCGGCTTTGCCAACCAGGTGCTGTCGGCGATGCGGCATGAATTCGGCGGTCACGTCGAGCCGACCGCAGGGGCCGCGAAATGAGCGATCCGACCACGGCAGGGTCCACCGCCGGCGCGCCGCATTCCGACGCGCTGGTCATCTTCGGTTTCACCGGCGACCTCGCCAGCAAGAAGATCTTTCCGGCCCTCTACGCGATGGTCAAGGCAGGCGCGCTGACCGTGCCGGTGATCGGCGTCGCATCGTCGAAGTGGAACACCGATCAGCTGCACCGGCGCGTTCGCGACAGCGTCGAGCGCGAAAGCGGGATCGACGACCCGCCCGCCTTCGATCGCCTGATTTCGCTGCTGCGGTACGTGTGCGGCGACTACAAGGATCCAGCGACTTTCACCGCGCTGAAAGCCGCCCTCGGCCGCGCGGAGCGCCCCGCCCACTACCTGGCGATTCCGCCGGCGCTGTTCGCGACCGTGATCAGGAGCCTCGGCGCTGCGGGGCTCGGCGGAAACGCCCGCGTCATCGTCGAAAAGCCCTTCGGTCGCGACCTGGCCTCGGCGCGCGAGCTCGACGCGATCGCCCACTCGGTCTTTCCGGAATTGTCGATCTTTCGCATCGACCACTATCTCGGAAAGGAGGCGATCATGAACATCCTCTATTTCCGGTTCGCCAATTCGTTTCTCGAGCCGATCTGGAACCGCGACCGCGTTGCCAGCGTTCAGGTGACGCTGGCCGAGAGCTTCGGCGTCGGCCAGCGCGGCGGCTTCTATGAAAGTGCGGGCTGCCTGCGCGACGTGGTCGAGAACCATCTGTTCCAGATCGTCGCGCTGCTCGCGATGGAGCCTCCCGCCTATCAGAGCTTTGCGGCGGTGCACAGCGCCAAGTCGAGCGTCTTTCATGCAATGCAACCGCTGACACCCGGCGACGTCGTGCGCGGACAGTACGCCGGCTACCGCGAGGAAAGGGATGTCGCGGCGGATTCCGATGTCGAGACGTTCTGCGCGCTGCGCCTGTTCATCGATTCGTGGCGCTGGGCCGGCGTGCCGTGGTACCTGCGCGCAGGCAAGCGACTGCCGAACACGGCAGTCGAAGTGCTGGTGCAACTGCGGCCGCCGCCGCAGAAGCTGTTCGACGACGCGCGCCCGGCAATGGGCCGCGCCAACTACCTGAGGTTCAGGCTGCAGCCGACCTCGGCCATTGCGCTCGCGGCTCGCGTCAAGCGCCAGGGCAAGGAATTCGTCGGCGATCAGCGCGAGCTCTACCTCTGCGAAGACGCCGAAAACGGTGAGACGACCTACCAGCGGCTGCTCGGCGATGCGATGGCCGGTGACAGCGCCCTCTTCACCAGTCAGGACGCGGTCGAGGCCGCCTGGGCGGTGGTCGACCCGGTGCTCGCGAACCACTACGCCGCGCTGCCCTACGCGCCCGGCACCTGGGGACCGGGCGCCGCCGACGCGCTGATCGCCGGCGACGGCGGCTGGCACAACCCCGAACAGAACCCGAGGACCGAGGCATGAACCCGAATACCCGAAGGCTCCACGAGCTCGGCCAGAGCCTCTGGCTCGACAACATCACCCGCGAGATTCTGTCGAACGGCACGCTGGCACGGTACATCGCCGAGTTGTCGGTGACGGGACTGACCTCGAACCCGACGATCTT
>JAJXTF010000092.1 GCA_021784125.1 Pseudomonadota bacterium
TCCGATCTGGCTGACACAGAAGGAACAGCGTCTCGAGACCGAAGCCAGGCAGGATGCCGCGCGCATCAAGGCGATGCAGAAGGAGCTCGAGTGGGTGCGCAGCAACCCCAAGGGACGGCAGGCCAAGAGCAAGGCCCGGATCGCGCGCTTCGAGGAGCTGTCGAGCTACGAGCACCAGAAGCGCAACGAGACGCAGGAGATCTTCATCCCGGTCGCCGAGCGGCTGGGCGGCTCGGTGATCGAATTCAAGAACGTCGGCAAGGCCTTCGGCGAGCGCGTGCTGATCGACGATCTGAGCTTTGCCATTCCGCCGGGCGCGATCGTCGGCATCATCGGCCCCAACGGCGCCGGCAAGACGACGCTGTTCCGGATGATCACCGGCGCCGAGAAGCCGGATTCGGGCGAGATCGTCATCGGCTCCACGGTGCAGCTCGCGGTCGTCGACCAGACGCGCGAGTCGCTGCCCAACGACAGGACGGTGTGGGAAGCGATCTCCGGCGGCCTGGACATCCTGAACGTCGGGCGTTTCGAGATGCCGTCGCGCGCCTACCTCGGCCGGTTCAACTTCAAGGGCGCCGACCAGCAGAAGATGGTGGGACAGCTGTCGGGCGGCGAGCGCGGCCGGCTGCACCTGGCCGCGACACTGCTCAAGGGCGGCAACGTGCTGCTGCTCGATGAACCGTCGAACGATCTCGACGTCGAGACGCTGCGCGCGCTCGAGGAGGCCCTCGAGGAATTCGCCGGCTGCGCGCTGGTGATTTCACACGACCGGTGGTTCCTCGACCGCATCGCCACCCACATCCTCGCCGTCGAGGACGACTCGAAGTGGGTGTTCTTCGAGGGCAACTACCACGAGTACGAGGCCGACAAGAAGAAGCGCCTGGGCGAGGAAGGCGCGCGACCGCACCGTCCGCGGTTCAAGCCGCTGCATTCCTGACCCCTCACCCGCCTCGCTCCCGCGCGTCCTCCCTCACCCGCCTGGGGGAGGGGGCCGGGGTGAGGATCGGAGTGAGGGTGCCTACGCTTCGAGCCTGCGCCGCAGGACGTCGTTGACCTGCGCAGGATTGGCCTTGCCTTTCGAGGCTTTCATCACCTGGCCGACCAGCGAATTGAAGGCCTTCTCCTTGCCGGCGCGGAATTCGGCGACGGTCGCTGAATTGGCCGCGATCACCTGATCGACCAGCGCCTCGATCGCGCCGGTGTCCGAGACCTGGCGCAGACCGCGGCGCTCGATGATCGCGTCGGCGTCGTCGTCGCCCGCCGCTTCGCCCGCCCACAGCGCGTCGAAGACCTCCTTCGCCATCTTGCCCGACAGCGTCCCGTCGGCAATGCGACGCAGCAGACCCGCGAGCTGTGCCGGTGGGACGGGCGCGGCGGCGACCGCGACGTCGCTGCGGTTGCGCGCCGCGGAGAATTCGCCCAGCACCCAGTTGGCGACGAGCTTGTGCGCGGCCGCGTCCTTCGCGGGCAGTGCGGCCGCCGCCGCCCCGTAGTAATCGACGAGCGCGCGCGACGACGTCAGCTGCGCGGCATCGTAGTCGGTGATGCCGTGCTGCGCGACCAGTCGCGCACGCATCGCCTCGGGCAGCTCGGGCATCGCGGCGTGCACGCGCTCGATCCAGGCGTCGTCGAGGGTGAGCGGCGGCAGGTCCGGATCGCGAAAATAGCGATAGTCCTGGGCGTCTTCCTTGCTGCGCATCGGCCGCGTCTCGTTGCGGTCGGGGTCGTACAGCCGCGTCTCCTGCACCACGCTGCCGCCGTCCTCGATCAGCTCGATCTGGCGCCGCACTTCGTAATCGATCGCCTGCTGCAGGAAGCGGAAGCTGTTCAGGTTCTTGATCTCGCAGCGCGTGCCCAGCGGCTCGCCGGCGCGCCGCACGGAGACGTTGGCGTCGCAGCGGAAGCTGCCTTCCTGCATGTTGCCGTCGCAGATGCCGATCCACATGACCAGCGCGTGCAGCTTGCGCGCGTAGGCGACCGCTTCGGCCGAGCTCCTCATGTCGGGCTCCGAGACGATCTCGAGCAGCGGCGTGCCGGCGCGGTTCAGGTCGATGCCGGAGACGTCGGTCAGCCCCTCGGGCAGCCCCTCGTGCAGCGACTTGCCCGCGTCCTCCTCGAGATGGGCGCGCGTCAGGCGCACCGTCTTCTCGCCGGCGTCCGTCGCGATCGTCAGCGCCCCGCCCTGCACGACGGGGATCTCGTACTGCGAGATCTGGTAACCCTTCGGCAGGTCGGGATAGAAGTAGTTCTTGCGCGCGAACACGCTCCTGCGGTTGATGGTCGCGCCGACCGCGAGACCGAAGCGTATCGCGCGCTCGACCGCGCCGCGGTTCAGCACCGGCAGCACGCCGGGCAATGCGATGTCGATGGCCGAAGCCTGGGTGTTGGGCGCCGCGCCGAACGCGGTGGAGGCGCCGGAGAAGATCTTCGAGACCGTGGAGAGCTGGGCATGGGTCTCCAGTCCGATGACGACTTCCCAGCTCACGGTCCGCCCTTTCGAACCGCCGATTCGACGCCCGGCGGCGTGCGCAGGTGCCAGTCGGTCGCCTGCTGGAAGCGGTGCGCGACGTTCAGGATCCGCGCTTCCTCGAAATGGTTGCCCTGGATCTGCAGTCCGATCGGCAGGCCGTCGGCCGTGCAGCCGCAGGGAATCGACAGGGCGGGGCTGCCGGTCAGGTTGGCGGCGATGGTGAAGATGTCGTTCAGGTACATCTGCACCGGGTCGTCGGTCTTGGCGCCGATCGGGAACGCCGCGGTCGGCGCCGTCGGCCCGACGATGACGTCGCAGTCCCGGTACGCGCGGGCGAAATCCTGCGCGATCAGGCGACGGACCTGCTGCGCCTTCAGGTAGTACGCGTCGTAGTAGCCATGCGACAGCACGTAGGTGCCGACGAGGATCCGGCGCTTGACCTCGGCGCCGAAGCCCTCGGCGCGGCTGCGGCAGTACATGTCGGCGAGGTCGGTGTAGTGCCCGGCGCGGTGGCCGTAGCGGACGCCGTCGAAACGCGACAGGTTCGACGACGCTTCGGCCGGCGCGATCACGTAGTAGACGGGCACCGAGTGCTTCACCGCCGGCAATCCGATGTCGACCGTCGTGGCGCCCAGCGCCCGAAGCGCGCCGAGCGCGGTGTCGATCGCGCCCGCCACGGCGGCATCGACCCCGTCGCCGAAATACTCGCGCGGAAGCCCGATGCGCAGTCCCGCCAGCGGCTTCGCCGTCGCGGACTCGCGCAGCGCGCGCGAGCGATCCTCCGGCGGCCGGTCGAGCGACGTCGAATCGCGCGCGTCGTGCCCGGCCATCGCGTCGAGCAGCAGCGCGCAACCCAGCGCGTCGCGCGCGAAGACCCCCGGCGTGTCGAGGCTGGACGCGAAAGCGACCAGCCCGTAGCGCGAGCACAGGCCGTAGGTCGGCTTGATGCCGGTGATGCCGCACATCGCCGCGGGTTGGCGGATCGAGCCGCCGGTGTCGGTGCCGGTGGTCCCCGGCACGAGCGCAGCGGCGATTGCCGCCGCCGATCCGCCCGAGCTGCCGCCGGGGATATGCGCGGGATTCCAGGGATTGCGCGCCGGGCCGAAATACGAGCTCTCGTTCGACGAGCCCATGGCGAACTCGTCCATGTTCGTCTTGCCGACGAGCACGGTGCCCGCGTCGCGCAGCCGCGTGACGACGTGCGCGTCGTAGGGGGCGACGAATTCGGCGAGCATCCGCGAGCCGCAGGTCGTGCGCATGCCCGCCGTCATCAGCACGTCCTTGTGCGCGATCGGGATGCCGGTCAGCGCGCCGGCCTCGCCGCGTGCGCGCGCCGCATCCGCGTCGCGGGCCGCAGCGAGCGCCGCATCGGCGTCGACGGTGATGAAGGCGTTGAATCTCGGCTGCGCGACGGCGATGCGGGCGAGCGCGTCCTGGACGAGCTCGACGCTCGAGACCTCGCGCAGCCGCAGCGCTTCCGACAGCTGGCCGATCGTCTTCAAGTTACTCGATGACCTTGGGCACCAGGTACAGGCCCCCCGCCACCGACGGTGCGCCCTGCTGGTAGAGCGCGTGGCGATCGGTCTCGGTCACCGCGTCTTCGCGCAGCGGCAGCATCAGGTCCTGGGCGTGCGCCATCGGCACGATGCCGGCGGTGTCGATCGAAAGCAGCTCGTCGATCATCGCGAAGATGGCGTCGAGCTTCGCCTGCACGTCGCGGGTCGCGCCGGCATCGATCTCGATCCGCGCGAGGCGTGCGAGGCGTTGGACGTCGTCTGAGGTCAGGGCCATCGTGGTCGGGGCGTCGTCGACGGGAGGGGGCGCGCGCCGCGAATTCGCGCCGGGCGGGCCCGGCGGGCGCGACGCAGGCGACCGGCGCCGCGCCTGCCGGCGAGCCGTGTTCGGCCCCGGAAAAACGCATCAAATCAGTGCGGAAGCAAGACATCTTAGGGTATCATATTCGCCATTTACGACCGTTCCGGACGCCTGCTCCAAGCCTGGAGACCCTCCGGCGGCCGCCATGGGTGATCGCACTTCATGTTCGAGTTTTTCAAAGGCTATTTCTCCAGCGACCTTGCGATCGACCTCGGGACCGCCAACACGCTGATCTACGTTCGCGGCAAGGGCATCGTCCTCGACGAGCCATCGGTCGTCGCCATCCGCCAGGAAGGCGGCCCCAACGGCAAGAAGGTGATCCAGGAAGTCGGGCTGGCCGCCAAGCAGATGCTGGGCCGCACGCCGGGCAACATCACGGCGATCCGGCCGATGAAGGATGGCGTGATCGCCGACTTCACCGTGACCGAGCAGATGCTGAAGCAGTTCATCAAGAAGGTGCTCGACTCGCGGCTGTTCTCGCCCTCCCCGCGCATCATCATCTGCGTGCCCTGCGGGTCGACCCAGGTCGAACGCCGCGCCATCCGCGAGTCGGCGCTCGGCGCCGGCGCGTCCAAGGTGTTCCTGATCGAGGAGCCGATGGCCGCCGCGATCGGCGCCGACCTGCCGGTCGGAGATGCGACCGGGTCGATGGTCGTCGACATCGGCGGCGGGACGACCGAGGTCGGCGTCATCTCGCTGGGCGGCATGGTCTACGCCGGCTCGGTGCGCGTGGGCGGCGACAAGTTCGACGAGGCCGTCGTCAACTACATCCGGCGCAACTACGGGATGCTGATCGGCGAAACGACGGCGGAGCTCATCAAGAAGACGATCGGCTCCGCGTTCCCCGGCTCCGAGGTCAAGGAGATGGAAGTCAAGGGCCGCAACCTTGCCGAAGGCATTCCGCGCAGCTTCACCGTCTCGTCCAACGAGATCCTCGAGGCGCTGACCGATCCGCTGAACAGCATCGTGTCGGCGGTGAAGAGCGCGCTGGAACGCACGCCGCCGGAGCTCGGTGCCGACATCGCCGAGCGGGGAATGGTGCTGACGGGAGGCGGCGCGCTGTTGCGCGACCTCGACCGGCTGCTGATGGAAGAGACCGGGCTTCCGGTGATCGTCGCCGATGACCCGCTCACCTGCGTCGTGCGTGGCTGCGGCAAGGCGCTCGAGAACATGGAGAAGCTGCAGACGATCTTCACCAGCGACTGATCGTCGCCGGGCGCAGCGGCCCGGCACCGCGCGATGCGTCCCATTTCGGTCGACACTCCCGCCTTCTTCAACCGGGGCCCCAGTCCGCTCGCGCGCCTCGCGTTCTTCGGGCTGCTCGCGCTGGTCCTGCTGTTCACCGACACCCGCTACCGCTATCTCGAGAACGTCCGCCACGCCACCGCGACCGTTCTCTATCCGCTGCAGCGCGCATTGCTGATGCCAGGCGCCGCCCTGGGCTACGTGGGCGACTACTTCGGCTCCAAGCGCGAGCTCGCCGACGAGAACACCCTTCTGAAGCGCGAGCTGGTCGCGACCGGGCCGGCGAGCCAGGGCTATGCGCTGGCGCAGCGGGAAAATCTCCGGCTCAAGGCGCTGCTCGACCTGCGCGAGCAGTACGGCGGCGCGGCAACTGCCGTGCAGGTGCTCTATGCGGGCCGCGATCCTTTCACGCAGAAGCTGTTCGTCGACAAGGGTTCGAACGCGGGCATCGAGGCCGGCGCGGGCGTGATCGACGAGACCGGGGTCGTCGGCCAGGTCACGCGCGTGTTTCCCCGGATGTCCGAGGTGACGCTGATCACCGACCGCGACCAGGCGGTGCCGGTGGCGGTCGAGCGCAGCGGCGCGCGCAGCGTGATGTTCGGCAACGGCACGGGCAGGGCGCCGGACCTGCGCTTCACGGCGCCATCGGCGGACCTGCAGGTGGGCGACCGTCTCGTGACGTCGGGCATCGACGGAACCTATCCGCCGGGGCTCGCCGTCGCCGAGATCACCAGTGTCGTACGCGACACCGGCCAGATGTTCGCGCGCATCGCCTGCAAGCCGCTCGCCGGTGTCGACCGCAGCGAATACCTGCTGGTGCTGGCGCGACCGACGTCGCTGCCGCCGCGACCCGAAGAACCTACCGGCGCCGGCGCTGTCAGGAAAGGCATCCGCCTCAAGGCCCCCCCGCGGACGAGATGAGAGTGCTGCTGCCCAACGTCGCGTCGTTCGCGCCGGCCTCGCCGGAAGAGATACTGCGGCCCGCGAGGCCGTGGTTCATCGCGCTGTCGCTGCTGCTGGCGCTGATCGCCAACATCGCGCCGCTCGCGGGCGTCGCGATGGTGCTGCGCCCCGATTTCCTCGCGCTGGTCCTGCTGTACTGGTGCATCCGCGAGCCGCGTCGCGTCGGGGTCGGGGTCGCGTGGTTCGTCGGCCTGCTGATGGACGTGGCCGATGCGACGGTGTTCGGGCAGCATGCGCTCGCCTATGCGGTGCTCGCCTACGGTGCCGAATACTTCCGCCGCCGCGTACTGCGCTTCCCGCTGTGGCAGCAGGCGGTTCAGGTGGCGGTGCTGCTGGTGCTGTGCGCGCTGCTGGTGCTGCTGGTGCGCTACATCGGTGGCGCACCGCTGCCGCAATGGACCTACGCCGCGCCCCCGCTGGTGGGCGCACTCCTCTGGCCGCTGCTGTCGGTGCTGCTGCAGGCACCGCAACGCCCGCAGCGGTCACGTTCCCGGCGCTAGAAGGCGAGGCGCCCCGCGATGTCCCGCCGGCAGCTCTTTTCGTCGCGGCGCCGCCGCCACGACGGCAGCGGCTTCGGCAGCTCCGAGCTGCGCAATCCCGAGCGGGAGCTCCACCGCTTCAGGCGCAGGCTCTCCTTCGCCGCCGTGCTCGTGGCCCTCGCATTCGCCGGCCTGTTCGCGCGCTTCTTCTACCTGCAGGTGGTCCAGCACGCGCATTTCGAGACGCTCGCCGAGACCAACCGCATCGCGATCGTGCCGATCCCGCCCAACCGCGGCGTCATCACCGATCGCAACGGAGTGGTCCTGGCGCAGAGCTACTCCGGCTACTCGCTCGAGCTCACGCCGTCGCGGATTCCGGACCTCGACCAGACGATCGACGGGCTGTCGAAGATCGTCGACATCGAGCCGCGTGACCGCAAGCGCTTCCGCAAGCTGCTGGAGGAATCGAAGGATTTCGAGACCCTGCCGCTGCGCACGCGGCTGTCCGACGAGGAGGTCGCACGCTTCGTCGTCAACCGCTATCGCTTCCCCGGCGTCGAGATCAGGGCGCGGCTGTTCCGCCAGTACCCGTTCGGCGCGATCGCGTCGCACGCCCTGGGCTACATCGGGCGCATCAACGACCGCGACGTCGAGCGCATCGCGGCCTGGGATGCGACCGCGAACTACCGGGGCACTGACACCATCGGCAAGGCAGGAGTCGAGCTGTCGTACGAGCAGGAGCTGCACGGCACGACCGGCGTGGAGGAAGTCGAGGTCGACGCCAACGGACGTGCGGTGCGCACCCTCAAGCGCACGCCGCCGATCGCTGGCGACAACCTGAGGCTGTCGATCGACATCGGCATGCAGCAGGTCGCGGAGGCCGCGTTCGGCGACCGGCGCGGGGCGCTGGTCGCGATCGACCCCGGCAACGGCGACGTGCTCGCCTTGGTATCGAAGCCCGGTTTCGACCCCAACCTGTTCGTCGACGGCATCGATTCCGCGAGCTGGCAGGAGCTGAACGATTCGCCCGACAAGCCGCTGCTCGACCGGCCGCTGCGCGGCGCGTATCCGCCCGGCTCGACGATCAAGCCCTATCTCGCACTGGCCGCGCTGCAGTCGGGCAAGCGCACGCCCGGCCAGACGATCTACGATCCCGGCTACTTCCAGATCCCGGGCCAGTCGCACAAGTTCCGCGACGACAAGCCCGGTGGGCACGGCGTCGTCGACATGTACAAGTCGCTGGTCGAATCCTGCGACACGTATTACTACACGCTGGCCAGCGAGACCGACATCGACGACACGGCGCGTTTCCTGTCCAGGTTCGGATTCGGGCAGAAGACGGGGATCGACATCGAGGGGGAAATGACCGGCGTGCTGCCGTCGCGGACATGGAAGCGCCAGCGCTTCGCCGGCAAGAACTATCGTGACGATGCGCGCAAGTGGTACCTCGGCGACTCGATCTCGGCGGGCATCGGGCAGGGCTACAACGCGTTCACGCCGATCCAGCTCGCGCACGCCATCGCGATGCTCGCCAACGACGGCATCGGCTACACGCCGCACCTCGTCAAGTCGCTGCGGGATACGAAGACCGGTACGATCACGCAGATCGCGGCCCTGCCGTCGTCGCGGATCGACCTCCGGCCCGACCAGCTCGCCGTCGTCAAGAACGCGCTGGTCGGCGTCGCGAAGGAGGGGACGAGCGCGGCCGTGTTCAAGGATGCGCCGTACGTCAGCGCGGGCAAGACCGGGACGGCGCAGGTGTTTTCGCTCAAGGGCGAGAAATACTCGGCGCACCGCCTCGACGAGCGGTTGCGGGATCACGCGTGGTACGAGGCGTACGCGCCGGCCGACCATCCGAGGATCGCGGTCGCGGTGCTGGTCGAGAACGGCGGCTTCGGCGCCGAGGCGGCAGCGCCGATTGCCCGCAAGGTGTTCGATTACTACCTGCTCGGCGGGGCCGCCTCGGCCACCGCGGCGCTGGCACCCCGGAACGTGACCGGAGGGAGCGACTGACGATGGGCAATCCGATCGCCAGCGTCGTTCAGCGCGGGTGGGAGGTGCTGGCCCGGCGCATCGATTCGATGCTCTTCGGCGCCGCGCTGGCGATCGTCGGCGTGGGCCTGGTCACGCTGTTCTCCGCGTCCGATCAAAGCGTCGCCCGCGTCACCAGCCAGGTGCTGAGCTTCGGATTCGCGATCATGCTGATGTGGGTGTTCGCGAACATTCCGCCGCAGACGCTTGCGCGCGGCGCCGTCCCGCTGTACATCCTCGCGGTGGCGCTGCTGGTGGCGGTGGCGATGTTCGGGGTCGTGGTCAACGGCTCGCGCCGCTGGCTCAACCTCGGCGTCGCGCGCTTCCAGCCATCCGAGCTGATGAAAGTCGCGCTGCCCCTGATGCTCGCCTGGTATTTCCAGAGGCTCGAGGGCCGTCTGCGCCTGAGCGCCTTCGCATTCGCCGCGGTGCTGATCGCCGTGCCGGTGTATCTGATCAAGCGCCAGCCCGATCTCGGCACCGCGCTGCTGCTCGGCGCGTCGGGTTTCTACGTCCTGTACCTGGCCGGCCTGTCCTGGCGGGTGATCATCGGCCTGCTGCTCGCCGCCGCCGCCGTCGGCCCGCTGGTCTGGACGCACCTGCACGGCTACCAGCGCACGCGCATCCTGACCTTCCTCGACCCGTCCCGCGATCCGCTCGGCGCGGGATATCACTCGATGCAGGCGTCGATCGCGCTGGGGTCGGGAGGCGTCGTGGGGAAAGGCTGGCTGAACGGCACGCAGACGCACCTCGATTTCCTGCCCGAGCGCCACACCGATTTCATCTTCGCCGTCTTCGGCGAGGAGTTCGGCCTGATCGGCAACGCCGTCTTGCTGCTGCTCTACCTGCTGCTGATCGGGCGGGCGGTGGTGATCACCGCCAATGCGTCGACGATGTTCGCGCGCCTGCTCGCGGGCGCGATCACGCTGATGTTCTTCACCTACGCGTTCGTCAACATGGCGATGGTGAGCGGCCTTCTTCCCGTCGTCGGCGTCCCGCTGCCCCTGGTGTCCTACGGCGGGACCGCCATGATCTCCCTGTTCATCGGGCTGGGGATCCTGATGAGCGTCCAGGCCCACCGCAAGCTCGTCGCGAGCTGATTCGCAGCGCAGCAGGTTCGCACGCGGGGTCGCCATCCGCGGCGTCCGTCGCGCGGGCCCGTGCTCGTCGCGCTTCGCCTTGCGCCGATCCAGGGGAGAACACCGATGTATGCATTGAACGTCAACGGAAAGAGCTACAGCGTGAACGTCACCGCGGAGACGCCGCTGCTGTGGGTATTGCGTGACCTGCTGGGACTGACCGGCACCAAATACGGCTGCGGCATCGAGGTCTGCGGCGCGTGCACGGTGCTGGTCGACGGGCAGCCGGAGAAGTCCTGCGACATGGACACCTCGTCGGCCGCCGGAAAGAAGATCGTCACCATCGAAGGGCTGTCGCCGGACCGCAGCCATCCGGCGCAGAAAGCCTGGATCGAGCACCAGGTCCCGCAGTGCGGCTACTGCCAGTCGGGAATGATCATGGCCTGCGCGGGTGCGATGCAGGCGGGGCATCACGGCAAGGAAATCCTTTCCGAGATGAACAATGTCTGCGTCTGCGGAACCTATTCGCGGATCAAGGACGCGGTCCAGGGTCTGTGAGCCGGAGAGACGTCATGACATTGCCAAACGAGATTCTCGTGG
>JAJXTF010000093.1 GCA_021784125.1 Pseudomonadota bacterium
CCTGCCGCGCATCAGCGCTTCGATCAGCGGCACCAGCGTGTCGCGGTTGCGCACCCGTTCGGCATTGGTCGCGAAGCGTGGATCGCCCGCCAGCGAGGGCCTGCCGGCGATGTCGCAGAATCGCGCGAATTGGGCATCGTTGCCGACCGCGAGGATCAGGTGCCCGTCGGCGCAGGCGAACACCTGGTAGGGGACGATGTTCTGGTGCGCGTTGCCTGCGCGCGTCGGCGCCACCCCGCTGACCAGGTAGTTCATGTTCAGCACCGACATCATCGCCACTGCGGAATCGAAGAGGCAGGCGTCGATCCATTGGCCGGTGCCCGTCCGGTCGCGATGGGCGAGCGCCGCGAGCACCGCGACCGTCGTGTACATCCCGGTCATCAGATCGGTGATCGCCACCCCTGCCTTCTGCGGTCCGCCGCCGGGCAGCCCGTCGCGCTCCCCGGTGACGCTCATGAACCCGCACATCCCCTGGATGATGAAGTCGTAGCCAGCACGATCGGCGTAGGGGCCGTCCTGCCCGAAACCCGTGATCGACGCATAGACGAGCCGCGGATTCGCCGCTGCGACCTGCCCGTAGTCGAGGCCGTATTTCGCCAGGGCGCCGACCTTGAAGTTCTCGACCAGCGCGTCGGATTGCCGTGCCAGGGCGAGCACGAGGTCGCGGCCTTCGGGGCGCGTGAAATCGATCGCGACCGACAGCTTGCCGCGGTTGCAGGCGAGGTAGTACGCGGCCTCGGCGGTGTCGTTTCCCGCGCTGTCCTTCAGGAACGGCGGCCCCCATGCGCGGGTGTCGTCGCCGGTTCCCGGGCGCTCGATCTTGATCACCGTCGCGCCGAGGTCGGCGAGCAATTGCGTGCACCACGGCCCGGCGAGCACGCGGGACAGATCGAGGATCGTCAGGTGGGCGAGTGGGCCGGGCATGCCTGTGGTCCCCTCACCCGCCCCTCGGGCGCCCTCTCTCCGCCGGCGGCGGAAGGGCCGGGGCGAGGGGTGCTACTCGATCGCCTTGACGATGTCGTCGACGACCTTCTTGGCGTCGCCGAAGACCATCATCGTCTTGTCCATGTAGAACAGCGGATTGTCGAGGCCGGCGTAGCCCGCCGCCATCGAGCGCTTGTTGACGATGACGGTGCGCGCCTTGTGCGCCTCGAGGATCGGCATGCCGTAGATCGGGCTGCCTTTCTGCTCGGCAAGCGGGTTGACGACGTCGTTCGCACCGAGGATCAGCGCGACGTCGGTCGAGCCGAACTCGCTGTTGATGTCCTCCATCTCGAACACCTGGTCGTAGGGCACCTCGGCTTCGGCCAGCAGCACGTTCATGTGCCCGGGCATGCGGCCGGCGACAGGATGGATCGCGTAGCGGACGTTGACGCCCCTGGCGCGCAGCTTCTCGGCCATTTCCTTCACCGCGTGCTGGGCGCGAGCGACGGCGAGCCCGTAGCCGGGAACGATGATCACGCTCTCGGCATTGCCCAGGACGAACGCCGCGTCGTCGGCCGAGCCCGACCTTACGGACTTCTGCTCGCCCCCGGCCGCGACCGTGCCGGCCTCGGCGCCGAAGCCGCCGAGGATCACGCTGAAGAACGACCGGTTCATCGCCTTGCACATGATGTACGACAGGATCGCGCCGGAACTGCCGACCAGCGACCCGGCGATGATGAGCATCGGGTTGTTGAGCGAGAAGCCGATGCCGGCAGCCGCCCATCCGGAGTAGCTGTTCAGCATCGAGATCACGACCGGCATGTCGGCGCCGCCGATCGGAATGATGATCAGCACGCCCAGCAAAAACGCGATCGCCGTCATCACGATGTACGGCGTCCATTTCGATTCGTCCGGCGACAGGAAGAACCAGATGCCGAAGCCGATCATCGCGATCGCCAGCGCGAGGTTCAGCATGTGCTGGCCGGTGAACACGACCGGTGCGCTGCGGATCTTCCCCGACAGCTTGCCGAAGGCGATGACCGAGCCCGAGAACGTGATCGCGCCGATGAACGTGCCGATGAAGAGCTCGAGCCGGTTGCCCGACGGGATCGGGACATGGAGGCCGAAAGCCGCGGGATCGTGGATCGCCGAGATCGCGATCAGCACCGCGGCCAGCCCCACCAGCGAGTGGAACGCCGCGACGAGCTCGGGCATCTGCGTCATCTGCACGCGCCGCGCGATGATCGCGCCGATGATGCCGCCCACCGCGATCCCGCCGAGGATCATCCCGACGTTGCGCGTGTGCGAGTAGACGAGCGCCAGGGTGACGACGACGGCGATCGCCATGCCGGCGATGCCGAGGATGTTGCCGCGGCGCGCGGTCGACGGATGCGACAGCCCCTTCAGCGCCAGGATGAAGCAGACCGAGGCGACGAGGTACCACAGCGCGACCTGGTCGGCGGTCATCGCGCCCCCCCTTCCACGCTGCCGGCCGATGCCGCCGTTGCGACGTCGCGATCCACGATCGCACCGGAAAATGACTTGTCCATGGGGGCGTCCGTCACTGCTTGCCCGCGGCTTTGGCGCCGGGCTCCTTGCGCTTGAACATCTCGAGCATGCGCTGGGTGACGAGGAAGCCGCCGAATACGTTGACCGACGCCAGCGCCACCGCCAGCACGCCGACCCAGCCGCCCCAGTCGAATGCCGCGGGGCCTGCCGCGAGCATCGCGCCGACGAGGATGATTCCCGAGATCGCGTTGGTCACCGACATCAGCGGCGTGTGCAGCGCAGGCGTCACGCTCCAGACGACGTGATAGCCGACGAAGATCGCCAGCACGAAGATGATCAGGTAGAAGACGATGGGGTCGACCATGGTTGCGGAATCCTCAGTGTTTTCGATGCGCGAGGCGGTGTCCGGTCACGCGCGCGGCACGACCTGTCCGTCGTCGCAGACCAGCGTCGCCTGCACGATCTCGTCGTCGCGCGCGAGCGCGAAATCGCCGGTCTTGAGATTGAGCGAAAGCGCGAGAAAATTGAGGACGTTGCGCGCATAGAGCGCGGATGCGTCGGCGGGGACCAGTGCGGCCAGATTGGCGAGGCCGACGAGCTTCACGCCGTTCTTCACCACGATCTTCCCCGCCTCGGAGCCCTCGACGTTGCCGCCCTGCTCGACCGCGAGATCGACGACCACCGCGCCGGGCTTCATCGCCGCGACCGTGTCGGCTCTCACGAGCTTCGGCGCCGGGCGCCCGGGAATGAGCGCCGTCGTGATCACGATGTCCATCTGCCGGCAGCGCTCGGCGATGATCGCGGCCTGGCGCTGCATCCACGCGGGCGGCATCGGGCGCGCGTAGCCGCCCACGCCTTCGGCGATCTGCCGCTCCTCGTCGGTCTCGTAGGGCACGTCGACCCACTTGCCGCCGAGCGACTCGACCTGGTCCTTGACCGACGGGCGCACGTCCGAGGCCTCGATGACCGCGCCCAGCCGCTTGGCGGTCGCGATCGCCTGCAGGCCCGCGACGCCGACGCCCAGGATCAGCACGCGCGCCGCCTTGACGGTGCCGGCGGCGGTCATCAGCATCGGCATGAACCTTCCGTACTCCCCCGCGGCAAGGATGACCGACTTGTAGCCGGCGATGTTCGCCTGCGACGAGAGCACGTCCATCGACTGCGCGCGCGTGATCCGCGGCAGCCGCTCGAGGGCAAAGCCCGTGACGCCTGCCTGCGCGAGCGCCTCGATGCCCGCCGCGTCGAACGGATCGAGCATGCCGATGAGCGCGGCGCCGCGCGCGAGCTTCGGTATCTCGTCACCGGCGGGTGCGCGCAGCTTCAGCACCAGCGCTGCGCCCAGCGCGTCGGCGGCGCTGCCGATCCGCGCACCGGCGCTCGCGTAGTCGGCGTCGGGGATGTTGCTCGCGACGCCGGCGCCGGCCTCCACGACGACCTCGTGCTTGCCGCTGGCGCAAAGCTTCTTGACGGTCTCCGGCGTGGCCGCGACCCGCGTCTCTCCCGGTCGCGTCTCGCGAGGAATGCCGATCAGCATGTTGTTGTCCCCTGCGGTTCGACCGTCGCGATTGCGGGCACTGCGACTGCGACGGCCGGTGTCAGGCGCTATCGTGCCACAAATCGATCGGCACGACCCCGGTTCGCGCGAACAACCGGCGCATCGCGCTCGCGCGATCGTCGCGTCGGTGGCGAGCGCTGCTGCACCGGACGCCGCGGCACGGCGGCGTCGGATCCGTGTCAGATCGCCGCGGCGATCGCGCGCCCGACCTCCTCCATCTTCGCCTTGCCGCCGATGTCGGGCGTGCGCGGCGCGGACGGGTCGGCGAGCACGCGCTCGATCGCGCCGACGACGGCGGCCGCGGCCTCGGGATGGCCGAGGAAATCGAGCATCAGCGCGCCGGACCAGATCTGCCCGATCGGATTGGCGATTCCCTTGCCCGCGATGTCGGGTGCCGAGCCGTGGACCGGCTCGAACAGCGAAGGATGGGTCCGCTCGGGATTGATGTTGGCCGAGGGCGCGATGCCGATGGTGCCGCAGACGGCGGGTCCCAGGTCCGAGAGGATGTCGCCGAACAGGTTCGAGCCGACGACGACGTCGAAATACTGGGGTCGCTGCACGAAATGCGCGCTCAGCATGTCCATGTGCAACTGGTCGCTGCGGACGTCGGGATATTGCGCAGCCATCGCCTTGAAGCGCTCGTCCCAGTAGGGCATGGTGATCGAGATGCCGTTGGACTTGGTGGCCGACGTCAGGTGGCGCGCCGGCCGGGTCATCGCAAGCTCGAACGCGTACCTGAGGATGCGATCGACCCCCTTGCGCGTGAAGACCGACTGCTGGGACACCATCTCCCGCTCGGTGCCCTCGAACATCCGCCCCCCCACCGACGAATACTCGCCTTCGGTGTTCTCGCGCACGACGACGAAGTCGATGTCGCCCGGCTTGCGGTTGGCGAGCGGCGTCACGATGCCGGGCATCAACCGGCAGGGGCGCAGGTTGACGTACTGGTCGAAGCGCCGGCGGAACTGGATCAGCGATCCCCACAGCGACACGTGGTCGGGAACGGTCGCCGGCCAGCCGACGGCCCCGTAGTAGATCGTCTCGAAGCCCGACAGCGTCTCGAACCAGTCGTCGGGCATCATGCTGCCGGTGCGCAGGTAGCGGTCGCAGTTCCAGTCGAAATGCGCGAACTCGAGCCCGATGCCGAACTTCGCGGCCGCTTTCTCGATCGTCCGCAACCCCTCGGGAACCGTCTCCTTGCCGATGCCGTCGCCCGGGATGACGGCAATGCGATGCTTCGCCATGCGTTCTCCTCCAATGGTCGTCCATTATAGATAGCGGACGGCGCTTGGCCGCGCGGCGACCCTGGACGTTTGCGCTATGATGCGCGCACACCGAGCTCCCTGGCCCCCATGAAGCAGACCTTTCTCGACTTCGAGCAGCCGATCGCCGAGCTGCAGCAGAAGATCGACGAGCTGCGTTACGTCCACGAGGATTCCGCCGTCGACATTTCCGACGAGATCTCGCGGCTGACGAAGAAGAGCCAGCAGCTCACCAAGGACATCTACGGCAAGCTGTCGGCGTGGCAGATCGCGCAGGTCGCGCGCCACCCGCAGCGCCCGTACACGCTCGACTACGTGAACGGCATGTTCAGCGAGTTCCGCGAGCTGCACGGCGACCGTTCCTATGCGGACGATCCCGCGATCGTCGGCGGGCTCGCCCGCTTCAACGGCGCCCCGTGCATGGTTCTCGGTCAGCAGAAAGGCCGCGACACCAAGGAAAAGATCCACCGCAACTTCGGCATGCCGCGCCCCGAGGGCTACCGCAAGGCGCTGCGCCTGATGAAGCTCGCCGAGAAGTTCGGCCTTCCGCTGTTCACGTTCGTCGACACCCCCGGGGCCTACCCCGGCATCGGCGCCGAGGAGCGCGGGCAGTCGGAGGCGATCGGCCGCAACCTGTACGAGATGGCCGGCCTGCGCGTGCCGGTGATCTCCACCGTCATCGGCGAAGGCGGTTCCGGGGGCGCGCTCGCGATCGCCATCGGCGACGTCACGCTGATGCTGCAGTACGCGACCTATTCGGTGATCTCGCCCGAGGGTTGCGCGTCGATCCTGTGGAAATCGGCCGAGCACGCGCCCGAGGCCGCCGAAACGCTGGGCATCACCGCGGCGCGCCTGAAGCAGCTCGGACTGATCGACAAGGTCGTCAACGAGCCGCTGGGCGGCGCCCATCGCGATCACGCGGCGATGATGGTCGCGCTCAAGAAGGCGCTCACCGAGGTGCTGCGACAGCTGCAGGAGCAGCCGCTCGACGCGCTTCTCGAGGCGCGCGAAGACAAGATCCTCGCCTATGGGCGGTTCAAGGAGATCCCCGCCGGCTGACCCGGGGCCGGCTGACCCGGGGCCGGCCGGCTCGGGGTCCGCCGGTCGCCTGCGATCCGCCGTCGCCGCGGCGCTCGCCGCCGCGCTGCCCGGAGGGGGCACCGCCGCCGTCGCGCTGTCGGGCGGCCGGGATTCGATCGCACTCCTCGACGCGGCCGTTGCGTCGGCGCAAGGCGCGCGCGTCCGGGTCGTCGCGATCCACGTCGACCACGGGCTGTCCGCCAACGCCGGCCGCTGGAGCGCTTTCTGCGCCGACACCTGCGCCGCGCTCGGCGTCGAGCTCGCGATCCGCCGGGTGCAGGTCGCGCGCAGGCCGCGGGCGAGCCTCGAAGCGCTGGCGCGCGACGCGCGCCATGCGGCACTGGGGGACGCCGCGCGCGAATGCGCCGCCTCGGCCGTGCTGCTTGCCCATCACGCCGACGACCAGGCCGAGACGCTGCTGCTCCAGTTGCTGCGCGGAGGGGGTCCGCGTGGCCTCGCGGCGATGCCCGCCGCCCAGGCGGTCGACGGCATCCTGTGGCTGCGGCCGTTCCTCGGATTGCCGCGCGCCGACATCGACGCTTGCGTCACCGAACTCGGCCTCGCGTTCGTCGAGGACGAGAGCAATGCGCAGCCCGCACACCGGCGCAATGCGCTGCGGCTGCGCGTCGTCCCGGCCCTTCGCGAGATCGCGCCCGGCTACCCGCTGACGCTGGTGCGCGCCGCCGGCCTGCAGGCCGACGCGGCGCTGCTCGCCGACGACCTCGCGCGCATCGATGCCCAAGGCGCCCGCGAGGGTCCGGGCCTCGATCGCGCCGCTCTCGCGGCACTGCCGGCGCCGCGCGCGCGCAACCTGCTGCGATGGTTCCTGCGCAGCCGCGGCCTGCCGGCTCCCTCCGCCGCGCGGCTGGCGGAGATGCTGCGCCAGTTCCGCGCGGCCGATGCGTCGCCGACGCTGTGCATCGCCCACGCAGGCTCCGAGGTCTCGCTCCACCGCGGACGGGTCATCGTCCACGACCCGCCGCCGCCGCCCTACGCCCGCGACTGGACCGGCGAGCCGGCGATCGTCCTGCCGCACGGGCGGCTGCTGTTCACTCCCGAAGCGGGCGCGGGCATCGCGGAACACCACCTCGGGGGTGCGCCGACGTCGATTTGCAGCGGCCGGCCCGGCGAGCGCCTGCAGCTCCCGGGGCGTCGGCTGCGCCGGGCCGTCGCCGACCTGCTGCGCGAGGCCGGGGTGCCGCACTGGGAACGGGAGGCCCTGCCTCGGGTCTATTGCGGCCCGCAGCTCGCGGCCGTGGCGACGCTCGGGGTCGACGCCGCATTCGCTGCCGCAGCCGGCGAATCCGGGCTCGCACCCGACTGGCAGCCGGCGGCCCGCGGGACGGCCTCAGGGTCGAGACGGTCCGGGGTCGACGTGTTATAATTTTGAATTTATTTGACTTTATTCTGTCGGAGCCAGGGAAATGGCGGTAGAACGCACACTTTCGATCATCAAACCCGATGCGGTCGCCAAGAACGTCGTCGGCGAAATCTATTCGCGCTTCGAGAAGGCCGGCCTCAAAATCGCGGCTGCGAGGATGGTTTGGCTGTCCCGCAGCGACGCCGAGGGTTTCTACGCAGTCCACCGTGAGCGGCCCTTCTTCCGCGACCTGGTCGGTTTCATGACGACCGGCCCGGTGATGGTGCAGGTGCTCGAGGGCGAGAACGCGATCGCCAGGAACCGCGAGCTGATGGGCGCGACGGATCCGAAGAAGGCCGCGCCGGGAACGATACGCGCGGACTTCGCGCAGTCGATCGACGCCAATGCCGTGCACGGCTCCGACGGGCCCGACACCGCGCGCACCGAGATCGCGTATTTCTTCGCCGCGCAGAACGTCTACGACCGCCAGGATCGCTGACCCCGCGGAACGATGATCAACCTGCTCGACCTCGAACCGGCGGCGCTCGGGACATTCTTCGCAGAACGCGGCGAAAAGCCCTTTCGCGCGGCGCAGGTCTCGCGCTGGGTCCACCAGCGGTTCGTGGACGACGTGGCCGCGATGACCGATCTCGCGCGCCCGCTGCGCGAGCGGCTCGCGGCCGAAGTCAGGGTCCGCGGTCCTTCCGTGCTGCGCGACACGACGGCGTCCGACGGAACGCGCAAGTGGCTGCTCGACGCGGGCAACGGCAATGCCGTCGAGACCGTCTACATCCCCGAAGACGACCGCGGCACGCTGTGCATTTCGTCGCAGGCGGGCTGCGCGCTCGACTGTGCGTTCTGCTCGACGGGCAAGCAGGGATTCAACCGCAACCTCGAGACCGCGGAAATCGTCGGGCAGCTGTGGCACGCCGACCGCACGCTGCTGGCGGACGGCATCCGCGCCCCGTGGGTCGAGGCGGGCCGCGCGCCGATCACCAACGTCGTGATGATGGGGATGGGCGAGCCGCTGGCCAATTTCGACCACGTCGTGCCGGCGCTGCGCCTGTTCCTCGACGACAACGCCTACGGGCTGTCGCGCAGGCGGGTCACGCTGTCCACGTCCGGGCTCGTGCCCTGGATCGACCGGCTGCGCGATGAATGCCCGGTGGCGCTGGCGGTCTCGCTGCACGCACCCAACGACGCGCTGCGCGACCGGCTGGTCCCGATCAATCGCAAGCACCCGCTCGCGGAGCTGATGGCGGCATGCCGGCGCTACCTCGAGCGCGCGCCGCGGGATTTCGTCACCTTCGAATACGTGATGCTCGACGGCGTCAACGACCAGCCGACGCACGTGCACGAGCTCGTTGCACTCGTCCGCGACGTCCCCTGCAAGATCAACCTGATCCCGTTCAATCCGTTCCCGGGCAGCGAGTTCGGCACGAGTCCGCGCGAGCGCATCCGCGCATTCGCGCATGCGCTGCAGGACGCCGGCATCGTCGCGACCATCCGCAAGACGCGCGGCGAGGACATCGACGCGGCCTGCGGCCAACTCGCGGGGCAGGTTCAGGACCGCGTGAAGCGCAGGCTCGCGACGCGCATCCCGCTCGCGGTCGCGCGCTGATGCTCCCGCCGCGAAATCCCGGCGCCACCCGGAATCCGATCATGCGCACTCGCCGTTTTCCGCCCGCCCTGCTCGCCCTGCTCGCCGCAGTCTCGATCGCCGGCTGCGCAACCCGGCCTTCCGCACCTCCGACGCCGGTCCAGGACACCTCGCCGATCAAGGAAGAGCAGGCGACGCCGCAGCAGCGCGCCAAGCTCCACGCCGAGCTCGCCGCCGGGTATTACCAACGCGGGCAGATGGACGTCGCGCTCCAGGAGCTCGGCATCGCCAAGTCCATCGATCCCACCGACGCGCGGATCTACAACGTCTACGGCCTGGTCTACGCGATGCTCGGCGAAGAGAAGAAAGCCGAGGAGAGCTTCCGCCAGGCCCTGTCCCTCGCCCCGGGTGATTCCGAGGTCCGCGAGAACTGGGGCGCCTTCCTGTGCGGCACCGGCCACCCGAAGGAGGCGCTGCCCGAATTCGAGCAGGTGCTGCGCGACCCGCTGTACAAGCATTCCGAAATCGCGCTGATCAACGCCGGCAAGTGCAGCGCCGCGCTCGGCGACGTGCAGAAGGCCGACGACTACCTGCGCCGTGCGCTCGCCGTGTCGCCGGGCAACCCGATCGCCTCGTACAACCTCGCGCTGCTTTCGTACCGTGCGCAAAGCTATGGCGAAGCGCGCGCGTGGATGCGCCAGGTCATGCGGCAGGCATCGCCGCCGCCCGAGGCGCTCTGGCTGGGCATGTGCATCGAGCGCAAGGGCGGCGACCGCGATTCCGAGCGTTCGTACGAATCGCAGCTGCGCAACCGGTATCCGGATTCGCCGGAGGCGAAGGCGACTGCCGGCGGGACCTGCCCGTGACCGGTTCGGTCGACACCCCATCGGGGGCGCCGAAAGCGGGCTCGCCGTCCAGGTCGGCGAGCGCCGGCGCGACGCTGAAAGCGGCGCGCGAGGCCGCCGGACTGTCCCTCGACGCGATTGCGCAGCAACTGAAGCTCGCGCCGCGCCAGGTTCGGGCCATCGAGGACGACGATTACCAGCACCTGCCCGGGCGCACCTTCGTGCGCGGCTTCGCGCGCAACTACGCGCGCTTCGTCCATCTCGACGCCGATGCGGTGCTCGCGCTGCTGCCCGGGGGCGAGAGTGCGCCCGCGCTCGAGCGTCCGACGCTCGCACCGACGCGACGCCCGATGGGCGAGCTGCCCGTCGAGGGTGTGGCGAGGCGCTCGGCGATCCGCTGGCTGATTCCGGTCCTGCTGTTGGTCGCCGCCGCCGCAGCCGGGTACTACGAGTACACGCGCCAGCAGGCGGCCCTGCGCGCCGGCGCCGCCGGAGCTGCGAGTGCCGCGCCGGGCAACGGCGCTGCCGCGACGCCGCCCGGGACCCTGTCCGCGCCCTTGC
>JAJXTF010000094.1 GCA_021784125.1 Pseudomonadota bacterium
GGGATGCGAGGCATGGCGAGTCGGCGCTCGAGGCCGACACTGCGGCGCGGCGAATTGGCGCAGGATGGTGAGGAGGCCGAGGCTGTCTAGAACTCATACTCGAGCTGCACGCGCAGCGTCCGGTCCAGCGCGGCGCTGGACGCCTTGATCAGGTACGCGGCATTCCAGACGAGAGCTTGCCGACCGCCCAGCGGGACCTTGCCGAAGACCGCCGGCCCGAGCACGTGGCTCTGCGCGTCTGCGCGATCCCAGTGGTCCCACTGCCCGACGCCACCGAAGCCCTGGGCGCCGAACTCGAAGGCCTCGCGCCAGCGATACTTGATCTGCCACTGATAGCCGAGGTCGGTGGTTCCGGGTGCTGTCGCGCGGTAGTGGCGCTCCAGGAACAGGTTCGCATTCGCCTGCACCAGGCCGTAGTCCTTCTGCAGCAGCGGACCCAGGCGCAGCTCATAGCCTTCTGCGCGGTCCTGGGGGCGTTCCACCTCGACCAGCAATCCGGCGTCGACCGGGAATTCGCCGGGCTCGGTCAGCTCGAACCTGTTCTCCCACTCGATGGCGTCGAAATGCGTCGAAGCTGCTCCGAAGCGGTTGAACTTCCCGTAGACCTCGGTGAACCACCACTGCGTCACCCCATAGCCGAACGCGAGCGTGCCCGCGAGGGCGCGATCCTCACCCTGCCTGGTCGCGGTGCCGAGGCGCAGCTCGAGCTCGCGCTCGCCGTATTCGACCGCCGGGGTCGGGACGTCGTCGTCGGGGTCGGCACGCGCGAGCGACGAGGCGGCAGCGGCGGCCAGCGCGAGCAGCAGCACGACCCCGGATGCCCCACGTCTCATCGCGCGATCACCGCGCCCTGTGCGGTCGCGGCATTGAATTCGCCGATGAACGGATAGCGACCGGGGGCGAGGGGGCCGATGAAGATCGTGGCTCTGGAATTGCCCGGGATCACCTTTTCGCGGTTGAGCGCGTGGCTGTCGAATTCCTCGGGGGTCGGGTCGCGATTCTCCACGACGAGCCTGACCTTCCTGTTGGCCGGCACCTGGACCTCGGCGGGGATGAAGCGATGATCGTGAAGCGTCAGCAGCAGCTCGGCGTCGTCGGCCGCGACGGCGGTTCCCGCGACGAGCAGCAATGCGATGGGAAGGTAGCGGAGGGTCATGGGCGTTCCTGTTCGGCAAGGGAATGGAGAGTGCATTGCATGATGCAAATGATAACCATTCTCGTTCGTGTCGCGCAACCCCCCGCAGCGGAATCACGACAACCACGGGGCGCCACGACCGGGACCTGGGCAGCGCGGGCGCCGCGATCGGATCCGCGCAGCGGGGGGCGCAGGACCGGCCGCGGCGGCGGAGGTACAATTGCGCGAGCGACGCAACGATGAATCTCACCCACCATTTCCTGATCGCGATGCCCGCGATGACGGATCCGAACTTCGCGAATACGCTCACGTACGTCTGCGAGCACAATCCCGAAGGCGCGCTCGGAATCGTCGTCAACCGGCGCACCGACCTGACGCTGTCGGCGCTGTTCGAGCAGATCCACATTCCTCTCGAGGACAGCGACCTGCGCGAGCTTCCCGTTCACTTCGGGGGGCCGGTACAAGTCGACCAGGGCTTCGTCCTGCACCGGCCGATCGGCAACTGGCACTCGACGCTGGCCATCACCGACGAGGTCGGCCTCACCACCTCCAAGGACGTCCTCGAGGCCGTGGGCCGCGGCGAGGGACCCCGGAACGTGCTGGTGTCGCTCGGCTATGCCGGCTGGGGGGCGGGGCAGCTCGAGCAGGAGTTGGCGCAGAACGCATGGCTCACCGTCGAGGCCGATCCGGATGTGGTGTTCGACCTGCCCGTCGAGGACCGGCTGCCGGCCGCGGTGCGGCTCCTCGGCATCGACATCTCGCGGCTGTCCGGCGGCGTTGGACACGCGTGACCTCGATTGCAGGCGGAACGGACGCGACGGTGCTCGCGTTCGATTTCGGAATGCGGCGGATAGGTGTCGCGGTCGGCAACACGCTGACGCGGGTTGCGCATGCGCTGGCGACGATCGATGCCCAGCCTGCAGGGACACGCTACGCGGCCATCGCGCGGCTGGTCGACGAATGGCAGCCGGCGCAGCTGATCGTCGGCCTGCCCACGCATGCCGACGGAACGCCGCACGCGATGACTGTCCAGGCCCGTGCGTTCGCGGCTGCGCTCGGAACCCGCTGCGCACTGCCGGTGCAGCTGGTCGACGAGCGCTGGACGAGCGAGCTCGCGCGCGACGAGCTCGCCGCTGCGGGCCGTGGCGGGCGCAGGGGCCGCGCGATGCGCGACGAAAAAGCGGCGCAGATCATCCTGCAGGCCTGGTTCGACGAAGAGCATGATTCCCTCAGGACTCCCTGACGCCGAAGCGGCGCTGGCGGCCCTGGTCGAGCGTATGCGACCGGCCGTCGCGCACGACGCGGCCTTCGTGGGCATCTATTCGGGTGGCGCGTGGATCGCGGAGCGGCTCGCCGCAAGGATCCCCGGCAACCATCCGCTGGGCTTCATCGACGTCTCCTACTACCGCGACGACTACGCGCTGTCAGGCCTCAAGGCCAACGCCAAGCGGACCGCGCTCCCGTTCGACGTCGCGGGCTCGACGATCGTGCTGATCGACGACGTGCTCTACACGGGGCGCAGCGTGCGTGCCGCGATCAACGAGCTGTTCGACTTCGGGCGGCCGGAGCGCATCGAACTCGCCGTGCTGGTCGACCGCGGCGGCCGCGAGCTGCCGATCGAGGCGACCTACGCCGGCGCGCGCGTGGCCGTTGCGCGCGACCTGTCGATCGTCCTGTCGCGCGACCCGGGCGGCACGCTGTCGCTGGGCGTCGAGCCCCTGTCAGGAGTCGCATGAGCGTGGCGAAGGAAGTCAGTCCCGCAGGGTCGTCGCCGCACGATTGCGCAGGAGGCCGACGCGCTGAAGGGCGCATGGCCGGCCGGTCCGGGGAGGCCGACGCGTGAGCAGGAATCCCCAGCTCGGCAGGAACGGTGAGCTCGTGCACCTGCTGACGCTCGAAGGCCTTCCGGCGGAGGTCATCACCCACATCCTGGACACGGCCGAGCCCTTCGCCTCGCTCGGCGAGCGCGACGTCAAGAAGGTGCCGCTCCTGCGAGGCAAGGCGGTGTTCAACCTGTTCTTCGAGAACTCGACGCGCACGCGAACGACCTTCGAGATCGCGGCCAAGCGCCTGTCGGCGGACGTCATCAACCTTAACATCGGCGCCTCGTCGACGTCCAAGGGCGAGACGCTGCTCGACACCGTCGACAACCTCTGCGCGATGAACGCCGACATGTTCGTCGTGCGGCATTCGCAATCGGGCGCGCCGCACCTGATCGCGTCGCACCTGACGGCGATGGGCCGCTCGCACGTGCACGTCGTGAACGCGGGCGACGGCAGGCACGCGCATCCGACCCAGGGCCTGCTCGACCTCTACACGATCCGTCATTACAAGAAGGATTTCCGCGGGCTGACGGTGGCGATCGTCGGCGACGTCCTGCACTCGCGCGTCGCCCGCTCGCTGATCCACGGGCTGACGACGATGCAGACCGCGCAGGTCCGCGTGATCGCGCCGCGAACCCTCGTCCCCGCGCAGATGGAGGCGCTGGGCGTGAAGGTCTGCAACGATGCGCGCGAGGGCCTGCGCGATTGCGACGTGGTGGTGATGCTGCGCCTGCAGAACGAGCGGATGAAGGGTGCGCTCCTTCCCTCGCCCGGCGAGTATTTCAAGAACTACGGATTGACGGGCGAGAAGCTCGCCCTCGCGAAGCCCGATGCGATCGTCATGCATCCGGGCCCGATGAACCGCGGCGTGGAGATCGACACGCCGGTGGCCGACGGAGCGCGCTCGGTGATCCTCCCCCAGGTGACGTTCGGCATCGCGGTGCGGATGGCCGTGCTGTCGATCGTCGCGGCGAACTGACATGCCCGCGCCTCTGCCTACTCCGACCCGCCAGCCAACCCGAACCGTGGCGGGGTGCCTCCGGTGAGGATCGAGATCGCCCACGGCCGCGTGATCGACCCGGTGACGGGCAGCGACCGGGTTGCATCCCTCCACGTCGATGCCGGCAGGATCGCGGGCATCGGCGAGGCACCGGCAGGCTGGCGCGCCGACCGCATCCTCGACGCCCGCGATTGCGTGGTCTGCCCCGGACTGGTCGATCTCTCGGCGCGCCTGCGCGAGCCCGGGCTCGAGCACAAGGCGACGCTCGAATCGGAGCTCGCCGCCGCGGTGGCGGGTGGCGTGACCAGTCTCGCCTGCCCCCCCGACACCGATCCGCCGCTCGACGAGCCGGGCCTGGTCGAGATGCTGAAGCACCGGGCGCGGACGCTCAACCTGGCCCACGTCTATCCGGTGGGTGCGCTGACTGCGGGTTTGCGCGGCGAGGCGCTGAGCGAGATGAGCGAACTGGCCGAGGCCGGCTGCGTCGCGTTCTCCCAGGCCGATGCCGTGCTCGTCGACACGCAGGTGTTGCTGAGGGCGATGCAATACGCGGGAACCTTCGGCCATCGCGTCTGGCTGCGGCCCCAGGATGCGCATCTCGCGCGCGGCGGCGTCGCGCACGACGGCGAAGTCGCGACGCGGCTGGGATTGCCGTCGATCCCGGTGTCGGCGGAGACGATTGCGCTCGCGACGATCCTCGCGCTGGTGCGCGAGACCGGCGTGCCGGTGCACCTGTGCAGGCTGTCGTCGGCGGCAGGCGTGGCGATGGTCCGTGCCGCCAAGGAAGAGGGATTGCCCATCACCTGCGACGTCGCCGTCCACCACCTTCACCTCGCCGACATCGACATCGGCTGGTTCGATCCGCTCGCCAACCTGACCCCGCCGCTGCGCAGCACCCGCGACCGGGCGGCACTGCGCGCCGCGGTCGCCAACGGCACGATCGATGCGATCTGCTCCGATCACGCGCCGGTCGACGACGATGGCAAGCAGGTGCCTTTCGGCGAAGCCGAGACCGGCGCGACCGGGCTGGAGTTGCTGCTGCCCTTGACCCTCAAGTGGGCTGCCGAGGATCGCGTGCCCCTTCCCGAGGCCATCGCGAGGATCACCCACGCGCCGGCATCTGTGCTCGGGATTGGCCAGGCGACGCTCGGCGCGGGGGCTGCTGCGGACATCTGCGTGTTCGATCCGCACGAGGCCTGGACGGTGCGCCGCCAGTCGCTGCTGAGCCAGGGCAAGAACACGCCATTTCTCGGACTGGAAGTCATCGGCGCGGTGCGCTACACCCTCGTCGGGGGCGAGGTCGTCCACGAGCGAAAGCAGAAGGATTGAGACGATGACCGTCGATGCTGCCGTCGTGACGATGCCCGTTGCCCACGGCGAGATGTCGGCCTACCGAGCAATGCCGACCGGCGACGGCCCGTTCCCGATGGTGCTGGTCGTGCAGGAGATCTTCGGCATCCACGAATGGATCAAGGCGGTCTGCAGGCGTCTGGCGGAAGCCGGCTATTTCGCGATCGCCCCCGATCTCTATGCGCGCCAGGGCGATGCCACCAGGATCGCCGACATCAACGCGCTGATCCGCGACATCGTGAGCAAGGTTCCCGACGCGCAGGTGATGGGCGATCTCGACGCAGCGGTCGCCTATGCGAAGTCGACCGGCAAGGCCGACGTCGGGAGGCTCGGCATCACGGGCTTCTGCTGGGGCGGGCGGATCGTGTGGATGTACGCCGGCCACAATCCCGCGCTCAAGGCCGCCGTCCCCTGGTACGGACCGGTGGCGCGTGCCTACCACGAGGGGGACGGGACGGCGCAGGACATCGTGCCGCGCATCGAGGCTGCGGTGCTGGGCCTGTATGGCGGCGAAGATCCCGGCATCCCGAACGAAACGACCGCCCGGATCGGCGAGGCGATGAAAGCCGCCGGCAAGACGGCCGAGATCGTCACCTATCCCGAGACGCCGCACGGCTTCCTTGCCGATTACCGCCCGAGCTACCGCAAGGGCCCCGCCGAAGACGGCTGGAAGCGGATGCTCGACTGGTTCGGCAAGTACCTGCGCTGACCGCGCGCGGCGCGCCCGGTTCCGGAACCGTGCATCTGCCCCCGGGAACTGTGCATTGGGCCCCGGACCCGTGCATCCGGCCCCGAGCCCGTGCATTGGGCCGTGCGCCGGGGCCGTCTGTGCGCCCGAGGTCCGTGAACGCCTGCCGGCGGGGACCCGGTGTGGCGTCGCTCGAGGACATCGAGCAGCAAGTGTTCCTATCGGGCTCGCTCGCCCCACCACCCGCGACGGCAGGCACTGCCACGGACGCTTCGGCTGCCCCTGTGCCCCAGGCAGGAAGCAGGCACGCACGCCGGTGCGGCTCGGGCGGCGATGAGAGGCGGGCGAATCCGGGGCCCGCGCTACTTCGCCTTGGGAATGCGCCCCAGCGTGTAGAACTCGTCGTTAGGCCGCATCGCGATCAGGTTCGCCATCCGGTTCGACAGCGCGAAGAACGCCGCGATCGCCCCGATGTCCCAGATGTCCTCGTCGGAGAACCCGTGCGCGTGCAGGGCGGCGAATTCCGCGTCCTCGATCTCGACGCTGCGCTGCGCCACCCTCAGCGCGAATGCGAGCATCGCCTTCTGGCGCGGCGTGATGTCCGCCTTGCGGTAGTTGACGGCGACCTGGTCGGCGACGCGCGGATCCTTGGCGTAGATGCGCAGGATCGCGCCGTGCGCGACGATGCAGTAGAGGCAGTCGTTCGCGCCCGAGGTGGCGACGACGATCATCTCGCGCTCGGCCTTGGTGAGGCCGCCGTCCCTGAGCATCAGCGCGTCGTGGTAGGCGAAGAACGCGCGGAACTCGTCGGGACGGTGCGCCAGCGTCACGAAGACGTTCGGCACGAATCCCGCCTTCTCCTGTATCTCGACGATGCGCGCGCGGATGTCGTCGGGCAGCTCGGCCAGCGTCGGGACCGGATAGCGCGATATCGGAGCGCTCATCGGCAGATCACTGATCCGGCGGCACGTAGCCGGCGGGCATCTCCGCGCCCGAGCCGAAGAAATGCTTCTCCATCTGCTCGGCCAGCCACTTGCGCGCCCGCGGATCGGCGAGCGTCAGCCGATTCTCGTTGACGAGCATCGTCTGCTGCTTGAGCCACTGCGCCCAGGCCTCCTTCGACACGCTCTCGTAGATGCGCTTGCCGAGCTCGCCCGGGTACGGCGGGAAATCGAGGCCTTCTGCCTCCCGTCCGAGCTTCACGCACTTGACCGTCCTTGCCATTGCCAGTTTCCTTCGCGATTGCTCCCGGCCGCGGCGGCCGGGGACTACAGGGTCTTGAGGTACACCAGCGACTTGCGCTGGTAATTGTAGAGCGCCTGCTTCTGCTGCGGCAGGTCGGCGATCTCGGCGTTGCGGTACCCGCGCTCGAGGAACCAGTGCGCGGTCTTGGTGGTCAGCACGAACAGCGAGGCCAGGCGCAGCTTGCGCGCCCGCTGCTCGATCTCCTGCATCAGCGCCTCGCCGTAGCCTTCGCGCCGGAAGTCGGGATGCACCGCGAGCGCCGCGAGCTCGCCGACGCGCTCGCTGGGGAACGCGTAGAGCGCGGCGCAGCCGATGATGTGGTTGTCGTACTCGGCGACGACGAAGCGCTCGATCTCGCTCTCCAGCCGCTCGCGCGAGCGTCGCACCAGCACACCCTGTTCCTCCAGCGGCTCGATGATCGACAGGATGCCGCCTACGTCGTCGATCGTCGCGCTGCGCAGGTGGGCGAGCGCCGTTGCCGATACCATCGTCCCGATGCCGTCGCGGGTGAAGAGCTCGAGCAGGAGCGCGCCGTCGTGACGGCGGCTGATCAGGTGCGCGCGCTTGACGCCGTTGTTGCAGGCGCGGATCGCGGCGGGGAGGCAGATCCGGACGTCTGGCGCAAGCCGATCGGGCCGCTTCAGCATCGCCTCGGCGTCGGCGGTCGACAGGTCGGACACCAGCTGGCGCCGGCTGTTGCGCACGCCGTCGGCGTCGATCAGGAAGATCAGCTTGGTCGCATCCATGCGCACGGCGCACTGCGTCGCGACTTCCTCGACCGTCAGGTTGAAGATCTCGCCGGTGGGCGAATAGCCGAGCGGGGAAATCAGCACGATGTCGCCGTCGTCGAGGCGCTGCTGGATGGCCTCGGTGTCGATGCGGCGCACCTCGCCGGAGAGTTGCATGTCGACGCCCTCGACGATCCCCATCGGCTTGGCGGTCAGGTAATTGCCGCTGGAGACGCGATTGCGCGCTCCCGCCATGGGCGAGTTGGCGAGGCCGAGCGACAGCAGTGCCTCGATGCGCGCGCGCACCTGTCCCGCCGCCTCGAGCACGCAGTCCATCGTTTCCGCATCGGTGACGCGCACGCCGTGGGCGACGCGGCTCGGGATGTTCTGCTGGGCGAGGATGGCTTCGACCTGCGGCCGGCAGCCGTGCGCGACGACAAGCTTGATGCCCAGGCTGTGGAGCAGGTTCAGGTCGTGAACCACGCCCAGGAACCCCTCGTCGGCGACGACCTCACCGCCGAAGGCGATGACGAAGGTGTGGCCGCGAAACGCGTGCACGTACGGGGCCGCCGCGCGGATCCAATGGACGAAGGACCGCATTGTCGCCGAATTGACGGCGGGCTGTTCGTCGGGGGCGCGGGGCATCGTGGGTCCGGAGGGTGGGCGTCGAAGCGTCGCGGATTATAGCCCCCGGTGCCCGGTCGGAAGTGCGGCGATGCGCGTCGCCTATAATTGGCGGCAATGTCTTCGCCGCCGCTGTCCGACCTCAATCCCGAGCAACTCGCCGCCGTCACGCTGCCGCACACGTCGGCGCTGATCCTGGCCGGCGCCGGCAGCGGCAAGACGCGCGTGCTGACCACGCGCATCGCATGGCTGCTCGCGACCGGGCAGGCAACCCCGCTGTCGATCCTCGCCGTCACCTTCACGAACAAGGCGGCGAAGGAGATGCTCCTGCGCCTTTCCGCGCTGACGCCGCTGAACACCCGCGGCATGTGGATCGGCACCTTCCACGGCCTGTGCAACCGCATGCTGCGCGCGCACTATCGCGACGCCAACCTGCCGCAGCTCTTCCAGATCCTCGACACGCAGGACCAGCTCGCGCTGATCAAGCGGATGTACCGGGCGCACGGCATCGACGACGAGCGCTATCCGCCGCGCGAGCTGCAGTGGTTCATCGCCGATGCCAAGGAGCACGGCCTGCGGCCCAATGCCGTCGAGGCCGGCGACGAGATGTCGCGCCGGCGGGTCGAGCACTACGCGCTCTACGATGCGATGTGCCAGCGCGAAGGCGTCGTCGATTTCGCCGAACTGCTGCTGCGCAGCTTCGAGCTCCTCGAGGGCAACGACGCGATCCGCGAGCACTACCGGCGCCGCTTCTCGGACCTGCTCGTCGACGAGTTCCAGGACACGAACGTCCTGCAGTACCGCTGGCTGCGCCAGCTTGCCGGGCCGGACGCCGCGGTGTTCGCGGTCGGCGACGACGACCAGTCGATCTATGCGTTCCGCGGCGCCGACGTCGGGAACATGCGCAGCTTCGAGCGCGATTTCGCGCGTCCGGGGGCGCCGGTTGCGCTGATCAAGCTCGAGCAGAACTACCGCTCGCACGGGCACATCCTCGACGCGGCCAACGCGCTGATCCGCCACAACGCAGCCCGGCTGGGCAAGAACCTGTGGACCAGCGAAGGCAAGGGCGAGCCGGTGCGCGCATTCGCCGCCGGCAGCGACATCGACGAGGCCGCATTCATCGTCGAGGTGGTCAAGGGACTGCTCGACGAGGGCCTGGCGCTCGACCAGGTGGCGCTGCTCTACCGGAGCAACGCGCAGTCGCGCGTCCTCGAGCATGCGCTGTTCAATGCCGGGCTTCCCTACCGCGTCTATGGCGGCATGCGCTTCTTCGAGCGCGCCGAGATCAAGAACGCGCTCGCCTACCTGCGGCTGCTCGTCGAGCCCGGCGACGAAGGTGCGTTCCTGCGCGCGGTCAATTTTCCGTCACGCGGCATCGGCGCGCGCACCCTCGAGCAGCTGCAGGATGCGGCGCGGGCCCAGGGCACGACGCTCTGGCAGGCGGCCTGCGCCGGCGCGGCCCGGGGCAAGGCCGGCACTGCGCTGGCCGGGTTCGTGCGGATGATCGAGGAGGCGCGCGAGGCGACCCGGCACTTGCCGCTGGGCGAGACCGTCGGGTACATCGTCGAGGCGTCGGGACTGATCGCGCACTACCGGCAGGAAAAGGACGGCAGCGAGCGCGTCGAGAATCTCGAGGAGCTCGTCAATGCCGCCGAAGGATTCGTGCGCGAAGCCGAGCTCGCCGTCGATGCGCCGATCGCGGAGGCCGCGAACGACGGCGCGGCGATCGAAGCTGCGGCGAGCGAAGGCGCCATGGATCCGCTGACCGCTTTCCTCGCTCACGCAGCGCTCGAGGCCGGCGATACGCAGGCGGCGGAGGGGCGGCCCGCGCTGCAGCTGATGACCATGCACGCGGCAAAGGGGCTCGAGTTTCACACGGTATTCGTCACCGGTCTCGAGGAGGGACTCTTCCCCCATGACAACAGCCGCAACGAAGCGGACGGTCTCGAGGAAGAGCGCCGGCTGATGTACGTCGCGGTGACGAGGGCGCGGCGCCGGCTGTACTTCACGCTGGCCCAGAGCCGCATGCTGCATGGCCAGCTTCGCTACAGCGT
>JAJXTF010000095.1 GCA_021784125.1 Pseudomonadota bacterium
GCGAGCTCGCCCTCCAAAGCATCCATCAGCGCGCCTTTGACCATGGTCATCAGCCGCCCGATGCTGGTCGACGGATCGAAGGTCTTCGGATCGTAGATCGCGCTCACGCCTGCCGTGCCTCGTCGCCGCAATTCCCTTGCCCGAACAATAACTGCCTAGGCAAGCACTGTCAATCCGGGCGCCTCGTGGGGCGGAGGGATCAGGTTCCGGCGAGCAGGAAATCGGCGAGCTCAACGAACCCGGCGCCGGCTTGTCGCGTGGTCATGTATGCGGGCGGGGTCGCGATCCGGTCGAGGAAGCGTCGCAGGTTGGCCACGCCCACGGCATTGGGAAAGAAGGCGAACATCGGCGCGTCGTTGGGCGAGTCTCCGGCGAAGACGAACACGTCGCGCCCGGCGTCGATGTCCTGCGCGAACACCTCGCGCATCAGCGTCCGCGTCATCGCCAGCTTGTCGTAGTCGCCGAACCAGCCGTTGACGTGGATCGAGCTCACTTTCGCCGTCATTCCCTGCGCCTGCATCAGCGCGACGATCCGGTCGACGGCGGCGCGCGGCAGCGGCGGCACGTCCTCGCACCAGTCGATCGCGAGGTCGGTCTCGCGGTAGTGCTGGTCGGAGGCCAGCGCGCTGCCCGGCACTTCCTGCAGGATCTGCGCGCCGATCGCCGCGAGGCGCGCACGCTGCGCCCTGCGCTCGGCGTCGGTGGCGACGAAGCGCCGCAGCAGCTTGCGTGTGGCGGCGTCGTAGCGCATGTAGAACGCGCCGTTCTCGCCGACGACGGCGTTCACCGGCCACATCCTCGCGATGTGGTCGCACCAGCCCGCGGGCCGGCCCGTGACCGGAACCACGATGCGGCCTGCCGCATGCAGGCGCTGCAGCGCCGAATACGCTTCAGCGGTCAGCTTGCCCTCCGAGCTCAACGTGTCGTCGATGTCGGTCAGGACGCAGCGGATGCCGCGGCGCACGGCGTCCGGCATGCTCGATAGCGGCGCTGGCGTGGATGGATTCATGGGAATACCGGGTCTGACCCGGGTTTAGGGGGCATGGTGATCAGGCGCCGAGCCGGGCCGCGACGCGCTGGCGCTGGGCCGGCGTCATCGGCAGGCCGCATTTGGTTCGCCGCCACAGCACGTCCTCGGCCGCGAGCGCCCATTCGTCGTTCACCAGGTGCTCGATCTCGCGCTCGCAGAGCTGCGCGCCGAAATCCTCGCCGAGATCCGCGGGCTTCCTGGCATCCCCGAGGATCGCCGCTGCGTGCGTGCCGTGGCGCTTCGCCAGCGCGCGCAACAGGCCCGGATCGAGCGCCGGGTAGCGCCGGCAGAGCTCGCCGAGCCACGCCGCGCGATCGCCGCGCGGCAGGTCGCCGCCCGGCAGCTGCGAAGTGTCGGTCCAGGCGCCCTTCATCGCCGGAAAGAACGGGCGCAGCTCGACCAGCGCCGCCTCGGCGAGCTTGCGGTAGGTCGTGATCTTGCCGCCGAACACCGACAGCACCGGCGCGCGACCCGCGCCATCGTTCCCGCGCGCGGCCGTCCCCGCGCCGGCAGGCAGCTGCGCATCGACCTTCAGCACGTAGTCGCGCGTCACTGCCGAAGGATCGTTCGCACCGTCGTCGTAGAGGGGTCGCACGCCGCTGTAGGTCCACACGATGTCGCCCTTCGCGAGCGGCCTGTCGAGGTACGCGTTCGCGAGCGCCAGCAGGTAGTCGGTCTCCTCCGCGCTGATCGCCGGATGCGCGTAATCGTCGACGGGGACGTCGGTCGTGCCGATCAGCGAGTACCGGTCCTCGTAGGGAATGACGAAGACGATGCGCTTGTCGGCGTTCTGCAGGATGTAGGCGTGGTCCTCCGCATGCACGCGCGGCACCACGATGTGGCTGCCCTTGACGTGGCGCACGCGCGCGCCGATCGGGGCGGTGCCGACCTGGCCCAGCACGTCGCCGACCCAGGGGCCGGCCGCATTGACCAGCGCCCGCGCGCGAACCTCCGCCGTCCCCCCGTCGCGTGCGGCGAGCCTCGCCCGCCACATACCGCCCTCCCGCCGGGCAGCCTCGAGCGTCGTGCGCACGCGGATCTCTGCGCCGCGCGCCCGCGCGTCGATCGCGTTCAGCACCACCAGGCGTGCGTCGTCGACGCGCGCGTCGGCATAGACGAAGCCGTTGCGAAAGCGGGGTTTCAATCCGGCGCCGTACCGGCTGCCGTCGAGCCGGGTCGCGATGGACTTCGGCAGCGTCATCCGGCCGCCGAGCCGGTCGTAGAGGAACAGCCCGGCGCGGATCATCCACTTCGGCCGCAGGTGCGGCTCGTGCGGCAGCACGAACAGCAGCGGCTCGATGATGTGCGGCGCGGCGCGCAGCAGGACCTCGCGCTCGGCGAGCGCTTCCGCGACCAGCCGGAACTCGTAGTGCTCGAGGTAGCGCAGGCCGCCGTGGATCAGCTTGGTGCTCCACGACGACGTGTGCGCAGCGAGATCGTCGCGCTCGACCAGCAGCACCGAGAGGCCGCGTCCCGCGGCATCGCGCGCGATGCCCGCGCCGTTGATGCCGCCGCCGATCACCAGCAGGTCGTAGGTAGGCGTCTCCATGGGCGAAGCAGGCGATTTTACCGGATGCGGGCGACTGCAGACCCCGGCCGGAGTCGCGGGGACGCGATGCTAGGATGTTCGCCTGTACGCAAGGAGAGCGGCATGACCATCGTTCCCGAGATCGCGTCCCTCGACGCGGAGATGCGCCGCTGGCGCCACCACCTGCACGCCCATCCGGAGACGGCCTTCGAAGAGGTCGCGACCGCCGCCTACGTCGCCGAGCGCCTGCGCTCGTTCGGCCTCGAGGTGCACACCGGGCTCGCCAAGACCGGCGTCGTCGGCGTGCTGTCGAACGGCAGCTCGGGCGAGGCGATCGGGATGCGCGCCGACCTGGACGCGCTGCACATCCAGGAGCAGTCGGGCGTCCCGCACGCATCGAACAACCGCGGACGCATGCACGCCTGCGGCCACGACGGCCACACGACGATGCTGCTCGCCGCCGCCCGCGCGATGGCGCAGCGCCGCAACTTCGACGGGACCGCCTATTTCATCTTCCAGCCCGCCGAGGAGAACGAGGGCGGCGGCCGCGTCATGGTCGAGGAAGGACTCTTCGACCGCTTCCCGATGCGCGCCGTCTACGGCATGCACAACTGGCCGCGGCTGCCCGCGGGAACCTTCGCGATGCGCGAAGGCCCGCTGATGGGCGCCTACGACATCTTCGAGATCATCGCGACCGGCAAGGGCGCGCACGCGGCGATGGCCTACCAGGCCAGAGACCCGATGCTGTTCGCCGCGCACGCGATCAACGCGCTGCAGACGATCGTGTCGCGCAACATCCATCCGCTCGAGACGGGCGTCGTCAGCGTCACGCAGGTGCACGCCGGCGACACCTGGAACGTCATTCCCGAGCAGGTCGTGCTGCGCGGCACCGTGCGCACGTTCAAGCGCGAGGTGCAGGACCTGATCGAGGCCCGGATGCGCGGTATCGTCGGCGGCATCGCCGCGACCTTCGACATGCAGGCGAGCCTGCGCTACGAGCGCCGCTACCCGGCGACGGTCAACAGCGCCGAGGAGACGGTGCAGGCCGCACGCGCCGCCGCCGCCGTGGTCGGCGAGAGGAACGTCGAGCGCGATCCGGTGCCCGAGATGACCAGCGAGGACTTCGCGTTCATGCTGCAGGCGAGGCCCGGCTGCTACGTTTGGCTGGGCGCAGGCGCGAGCGAGGACCCGCCGGGCCTGCACAATCCCCACTACGATTTCAACGACGGCGTGCTGCCGATCGGCGCGAGCTACTGGGTCACACTGGCGGAGCAGCAGCTGCCGCTGCGGGCCTGACGGCCCCGGCCGGGACAGCCCTGTGGGCGTGCTGCATCGACTGCGGCGATACGGGCACGGGCGCGTCACGCGCCGGTGAGCCACCGCGGCAGCTCGACGGCGTCGAGCATGTTCTTGAGCTGCAGGCCGGTTTCCGTGTCGCCTTCGATGAGCAGGCGGCGATCGAAGAACAGCGTGTCCGGGTCGGCGCGCCGCGTCGCGAGCCGCAGGAAGTCGGCAGCATTCGCGCTGAACGTGACGTCGACCTCGCAGCCGGGCCGCAGCGGCTCGAAGCGCCCGGGGGCGATGCGAAACGCGACACTGGTGGCGGCGTCGCGCACGAAGATGCGGAAGCTCCTGCCCTCGAGCGGAGCCAGCGCGTCGCGGCCGACGATGCGCGGCGCGACGAGCGACAGCGTCAGGGCGCCCGCAACCGCCGCGGGGAACGCCGGCAGGCGCGAGGTCACTGCGCGCACGAAGGGCGGCAGCACGAACGCCGGGTGGGCCGCAGGAGGCACGGCGGGCCGTCAGGCAGCCTGGCGCACGACGTAATCCAGGCCCGGCCGGCCATGCCAGTAGCCGTTGCAGGGCGCGGCAGGCAGCGCAGGCGCCAGCGCGGCCGCGACGTCGTCCGCCGCGGCGCCGTCGAGCGCAGCGCGGAACGCGGCGATCACCGCGTCCATGTGAGCCGGCTGCGGAGACAGCCGCACGGCGTCGACCCCGAGCTCGCGCATGTCGGGCAATGCATCGGCAAGATCGAGCACGCGGTGCGACAGCGTCTGGATGCCGTTCAGCACCAGGAACGCCTCGCCATCGCGCGTCGACAGCGCGAGACCTTCCGGGTGGTCGAGGCACGCGTAGCGGCAATCGTCTTTCGGCAGGTCGTAGTGCCGCGCCGTGAAGCAGCGCGCCGAGAACGCGAGCGGCAGACGTCCGTACGCGAACACCTCGGTGGCGACCCCCGGCGGCTTCTGCGCGAGGATTGCCGCCAGCGACTCCCGGGTCATCTCGAGCGGCGGCACCCAGCGATTCGCCCCCTGCGAGGCGATGAATGCCAGCGCCTCGGCGTTGTAGATGTTGAGCTGCGCTCCCGCGATGAAAGGCGCATGGCCGGCGATCGTGTGCACCGCGCCCATGTCGTTCGCCTCGAGCAGGAAGCGCCCGTTGGCTGCGAACCTGCGCAGCGCCCGCAGATCCGACTCCGACTCCATCAGCACCTGCGACGAGAGGACGACCTCCTTGCCGGCATCGGCAAGGCGCGCCGCCGCCTCGAGCCAATCTCCGGTCCGATATTCGTGCCGGCGCGAACACACTGCCTCGCCGAGGTAGACGCGGTCGACGGGCGCTGCGGCGATCGCTTCGTGGAACGCGTCGAGCCGCGCTTTCGGCCAGTAATAGAGAACGGGGCCAAGCGTCAGTTGCATCGCATCTCCGGTTGCGTCGCGGCGCCTAGCGCCACGGCCGGTGATAGGCGCCGAGCGTGGTCTGGCGCCCTTCCGACAGGCTCGCGAGTTCGCCCATCCAGGCGTCGCGCACGGCGAAGCGCGACGGCGCCTGCATGCAGGCGTCGATGGCCGCACGCCAGATGCGGGTGACCGCAGCGACGTAGGCGGGGCTGCGCTGGCGTCCTTCGATCTTGACCGCAGCGACGCCCATGCGCAGGAGCTCCGGCAGCAATTCGAGCGTGTTGAGCGAGGTCGGCTCCTCGATCGCGTAATACGTGTCGTCGCGAACGACGTAGCGGCCCTTGCAGAGCGTCGGGTAGCCCGCCTTGTCGCCCGTGGCGTAGCGGTCGATCAGCACGTCGTTGAGGCGCACCTCGAGACCGTCGCCCGTGTCCTGCCAGCGCACCGCCCTGGCCGGCGAGCACACGCCGACGGTGTTCGGTCCTTCGCCGGTCGTGTAGGAAGAAAGCGCGCAGCGGCCTTCGACCATCACGCACAGGCTGCCGAAACCGAACACCTCGATCTCGGTCTGCGCACGCCCGACGACGTGCTCGACCTGCGCGAGCGACAGGACGCGAGGCAGCACGGCGCGCTTGATCGCGAAGTGCCGCACGTAGAAATTGATGGCTTCGTAGGTCGTCGCCGAGCCTTGCACCGAGAGGTGCAGGCGCAGGTCCGGATGCCGCTCGACGGCGTAGCGCATCAGGCCGGGGTCGGCGAGGATCACGGCGTCCACGCCGAGGTCCGCGGCGAGATCCAGCGCGCGCGTCCAGCGCTCGAACGCGCCGGGTTGGGCGTAGGTGTTGAGGGCGACCAGCACCCTTCGGCCTCGCGCGTGTGCGTACCCTACGCCCTCCGCGGCCGCCTTGGCGTCGAAATTGAGTCCGCCGAAATTGCGCGCGTTCGTCTCGTTGCGAAAGCCGAGATAAACGCAGTCGGCGCCGTGGTCGATCGCCGTCTTCAATGCCGGCAGCGTCCCGGCCGGACAGACGAGCTCGATGCGCTTGGGGACAGTCATTGGGGAGGCAGAAGCGAGCGTCGATGCTGGGGCCTGCATTTCTCCGGCGCGTTGATTTCCATCAAGGCATTGCCGACCGGTCGCCGCCATCATCGCCGTCGTCCACTGGGTCGCGGGTGGAGGACAGCGCATTGTCGCGGCTGCGCGACCGATGTCGCGCTCCGCTCCCGCAGCCTCCCGGACCGTTCCGGCCCCCCCACAAAGGTCCCCTTGCCACCTTCGAATGCCATCGCACCCGGCGACCTGCCGCCGCTGATCATCCGTGGCCGTGCCCTGCTGCCCATCGTCCAGGGCGGGATGGGCGTCGGCGTCTCCGCCCATCGCCTCGCCGGCAATGTCGCCCGCCTCGGCGCCATGGGCACGATCTCCGCGGTCGACCTGCGCCGCCACCATCCGGATCTCATGCGCGAGACGGCACACTGCCGGGATCGCGCGGCGATCGACCGCGCCAACCTGTGCGCACTGGATCGCGAGATCGTCGCGGCCCGCGAGCTCGCGGCGGGCAACGGCATGCTCGCAGTGAACGTCATGCGCGCCGTTTCCGGCTATGCCGATTACGTCCGGCAGGCGCTGGCCTCCGGCATCGACGCAATCGTCGTCGGCGCCGGCCTGCCGCTCGACCTTCCGGATCTCGCGGCCGGACATCCCGACGTCGCGCTGATCCCGATCCTGTCCGACGCCCGCGGCATCGAGCTCATCGTCAGGAAGTGGATGCGCAAGAAGCGCCTCCCCGACGCGGTCATCATCGAGCACCCGCGCCATGCCGGCGGACACCTGGGCGCCTCGCGCGTCGACGGACTCGACGACCCGCGCTTCGATTTCGAGGTGGTGATCCCCGCGACTCTGGCGTTCTTCCGCAGCGCAGGCATCGCCGACGACGCCATCCCGCTGATACCGGCCGGGGGAATCAACTCGCCGGCGCGGGTGCGCGAGCTGTTCGCACTGGGTGCCCGCGGCGTGCAGCTCGGCACGGCGTTCGCCGTGACCGAGGAAGGCGATGCGGCGCCCGAATTCAAGGCGGTGCTCGCCGGCGCAGGACCGGCCGACATCGTCGAGTTCATGAGCGTTGCGGGACTGCCCGCGCGCGCGGTACGCACGCCCTGGCTCGAGAACTATCTGCGCCACCTCCCGCGGATGCAGGCCGCGGCGCGACGCAAGCTGCGCTGCACGCTGCACTTCGACTGCCTGGCCCAGTGCGGCCTGCGCGACGGGATCGCCAGCATCGGCCAGTTCTGCATCGACACCCAGCTCGCCGCCGCGCTGCGCGGCGACGTCGCGAAAGGGCTGTTCTTCCGCGGCGCTGCCGCGTTGCCCTTTGGTTCGCAGATCCGCCCGGTACGCGAGCTCATCGACTACCTGCTCGGCGGACCCAGGACCCAGCCAGCGTGAGCTGCGCAGCCTAAGCCCTCACCCGCGTCGCTCTCGCTCCGCGCCCTCCCTCCGGGGGTGAGGTCGGGGTGAGGGCGATTCAACCGGGCCGGGTCATCGCGGCCGGGTCGACCCAGCGATCGAAATCCTCGGCGCTGACGAGGCCGAGCTCCAGCGCCGCATCGCGCAGGCTCGTGCCCTTCCGGTGCGCGGCCAGCGCGATCTTCGCGGCGTTCTCGTAGCCGATGTGCGGGTTGAGCGCGGTCACGAGCATCAGCGAGCGCTCGACGTTCTGCCGGATGCGAACGAGGTCGGGCTCGATGCCCTGCGCGCAGCGCTGGTCGAAGGAATCGATTGCATCGCCCAGGAGCTCGATCGATTCCAGCACGCCCTGCAGCATCACCGGCTTGTAGACGTTCAGCTGGAAATTGCCCTGGCTGCCGGCGAACGCGACGGCGGCGTCGTTGCCGAAGACGCGCACGGCGACCATCGTCAGCGCCTCGCACTGCGTCGGGTTGATCTTGCCCGGCATGATCGACGAGCCCGGCTCGTTGTCGGGGATCGTGATCTCGCCGAGGCCCGCCCGCGGTCCGCTCGCGTGCCAGCGCACGTCGTTGGCGATCTTCATCATCGCGCCGCCGAGGGTGCGCAGCGCGGCGCTGACGTTGACGATCGCATCGTGCGCCGACAGCGCGGCGAACTTGTTCGGCGCCGTGACGAAAGGCACGCCGGTCTCGTCGGCGATCGCCGCGGCCACCGCCTCGCCGAAACGCGGATGGGCGTTGAGGCCCGTGCCGACCGCAGTGCCGCCGAGGGCCAGCGGCATCAGGCCGGCACGCGCGTAGCCGATCGCCATCCGCGCATCGTCGATCTGGGCGACCCACCCCGAGATCACCTGCCCCAGGGTCACGGGCGTCGCGTCCTGCAGGTGGGTGCGCCCGATCATCACCACGCCGGCGAAGGCCTGCGCCTTGGCATCGAGCGTGGCGCGCAGGCGCTCGAGCGCAGGCAGCAGCCGGTGGTCGAGCTCGGCGACGGTCGCGATGTGCATCACCCCCGGAAACGTGTCGTTCGACGACTGGCCGCGGTTGACGTCGTCGTTCGGGTGGATCGGTTTCTTCGAGCCGATGACCCCGCCGGCGAGCTCGATCGCGCGATTGGCGATCACCTCGTTGGCGTTCATGTTCGACTGCGTCCCCGATCCGGTCTGGAACACGACCAGCGGAAATTCCGCGTCGAGCCTGCCGTCGATGACCTCCTGCGCGGCGCGCGTGATCAGCGCGACCTTGCCGGCGGAAAGCTCGCCCAGCTCGCCGTTGGCGATCGCCGCGCATTTCTTCAGCACGCCGAACGCGCGGATCACCGCCCGCCCCCAGCGGAAGCGGTCGACGCCGATCGGGAAATTGTGGATCGAGCGCTCGGTCTGCGCGCCCCACAGCCGTTCCGCCGGGACGGGCACCTCGCCGAGCGCGTCCTTCTCGACGCGCATCGCGGGCGACGCGGAGGCCTCGTTGCTCATGCCCGCCATGCTACTCCGGCACGGACCCCGCTACAGCCCGGTCACGGCCCGCGCATGCCTTGCGATCGTCAGTGCCTCGTCGGTCGGCACGACCCAGGCCCGCGCAACCGAGTCGGCCCGGGTCAGCCGGGACGCGTTGACCGCATTGGCCTGCGCGTCGAGCCTGAAACCGAGCCAGGCCGCCCCTTCGACGATGCGTGCCCGGATCTCGGCCGCATGCTCGCCGATGCCGCCGGTGAAAACCAGCGCGTCGATGCCGCCCAGCGCCGCCACGAGCGAGCCCAGCTCGCGCAGTGCCCGGTAGCAGAACAGGTCGACCGCCTGTTTCGCGCGCGGCGCCTGCGAGGCGAGGAGCGTGCGCATGTCCGACGAGATTCCTGAGACGCCGAGCAGGCCGGACTCCTCGTAGAGCAGCCGGGTCACGGCCGGGGTATCGAGGCCGAGCTCGGCGTGCAGCCAGAGCACGACGCCGGGATCGAGCGCCCCCGGCCGCGTTCCCATCATCAGGCCGTCGAGCGCGGTGAAACCCATCGTCGTCGCCACGCTGCTGCAGACACGCATCGCGCACATCGACGCACCGTTGCCCAGGTGCGCGACGACGACGCGCCCGTTCGCGGCTTTCGGATCGAGCTCCGGCAGCCTCGACGCCACGTACTCGTAGGACAGGCCGTGGAAGCCGTAGCGGCGCACGCCGCGCTCGGTGATCGCGGGCGGCAGCGCGAATGCCTGCGCCAGCGCCGGCTGGCTGCGATGGAACGCAGTGTCGAAGCACGCGACCTGAGGCAGTGCGGGCGACCTTTCGCGCAGCAGGCGGATCGCCGCGAGGCCGTGCGGCTGGTGCAGGGGCGCGAGGGGAATCAGGTCGACCAGCGCCGCCTCGACCTCCGCGTCGATGCGCACGGGTGCGGCGAAGCGCATGCCGCCGTGCACGATGCGGTGGCCGACTGCGACGATGCGCCGCGCCGGCATGCAGGCGTCGACGTGGTCGAGCAGCGCGCGGGTTGCGCCGGCGTGATCGGTGGCTGCGCCGGATTCGAAGTCGTGCTCGTCGACGATCGCGCCGCGCGCATCGCACAGGGTGAGCCGCGGCGCGGCGCCGATGCCCTCGACCTGGCCGCGCTGCACCAGCGCGAAACCGGTCCCCACGATGTCGAACAGCGAGAACCGGACGCTGGCGGAGCCGGCGTTGACGGCCAGGATCGCATCGGTCATCGCGCGCAGCGGAGCGCCATCCCGCGACGACCCGGCCTCAGGCCCCGCGGCGGGTCCCGCGCGCGGCCGCAGTCGCTGCCTTGCTGCGCTTCGCGGTGGCGCTCTTGGTGGCGCTCTTGGTGGCGCTCTTGGTGGCGCTCTTGGTGGCGCTCTTGGTGGCGCCCCTGGTCGCA
>JAJXTF010000003.1 GCA_021784125.1 Pseudomonadota bacterium
GGTGATCTTCGCCTCGCTGACCGGCGACGTCATGCTCGACATGCTGGTCGCGGCGCTGTTCACGATCCTCTGCTATTCGAGCCTCGCCGCGGTGCTGCTGTTCGCGTCGCTCGCCTCGCTGCACGTCCTGTCGCTGCCGGTGGCGCTGGGACTGGTGCTGGGCGCCAACCTCGGCAGCGGCGTGCTGGGAATGCTGTCGACGCTGCGCGCGATCCCCGAGGCGAGGCGCGTGACGCTGGGCAACTTCCTGTTCAAGCTCATCGGCTGCGTGCTGGCGATCCCGCTGGTCGCCCACGTCGACCGCTGGATCGGCAGCCTGGGACTCGAGCCGGCGCGCGAGGTCGTGCTGTTCCATCTGTTCTTCAACGTCGCGCTCGCGCTGCTGCTGGTGTTCTGGACCGAGCGCATCGCGCGCGTCGCCGAGCGCCTGCTGCCCGCGCGCCCGGCCTCCGAGGATCCCGCCAAGCCGCGCCACCTCGACGCGTCCGCGCTGGACACGCCGAGCGTCGCGATCGGCTGCGCCGCGCGCGAGGCGATGCGCATCGGCGACACGGTCGAGCAGATGCTCGAGGGCACGCTGAAAGTCCTGACGACCAACGACCGGACCCTCGCCGAGCGGCTGCGCGCGATGGACGACGTCGTCGACGAGCTCTACACGGCCGTCAAGCTGTACCTGGCGCAGATTCCGCGCGAGGCGCTGGACCCCGGGGAGAGCCGGCGCTGGGCCGACGTCGTCTCCTTCGCGATCAACATGGAGCAGATCGGGGACGTGATCGAGCGCATCCTGATCGACCTCGAGGACAAGAAGATCGACAAGGGCCGCAATTTCTCGGAGGCCGGCATGGCCGAGATCTGCGACCTGCACGCGCGGCTGGTCGCCAACCTGCGACTCGGACTGTCGGTCTTCCTGAGCGGCGACCTCAAGAATGCGCAGGAGCTGCTCGCCCAGAAGGTGCTGTTCCGCGACCTCGAGCGCGCCTATGCCAATTCGCATCTCGCCCGACTGGCCGAGCACACGATCGAGAGCATCGAGACCTCGTCGCTGCACCTCGACCTGATATCCGACCTGCGCCGGATCAATTCGCACATCTGCTCGATCGCCTACCCGATCCTCGAGGAGGCGGGCGTGCTTGCCCGCACCCGCCTCAAGTCCGCCGCCGACGCGGCGCCCGAAGGGCCGGAACGCACGGCGGCCGCCAAGCGTGCCTGGCAGAAGCGCAATCCGGGCGCCGTCCAGGCCCGCTCGCCCTGAAGCGCGGCGCTCCGGCGCGTGAGCGTACCGATCGGCGAACTCTCGCCCGGCATCACGATCGCGGTGCTGGGCGCCGGACTGCTGCACGCGGCCTGGAACGCCCTGCTGAAGTCGGCCCGCGGCGGCGATCCGATGCTCGACATGGCATCGGTCGTCGCCGGCTCGTCGGTCTGCGCGCTGCTCCTGCTGCCGTTGGTGCCGCTGCCCGCCGCGGCCGCGTGGAAATTCGTCGCAGCGTCGTCGCTCATCCATTTCGCGTATTACGCGACGCTGGCGCAGGCGTACCGCACCGGTGAACTCTCGTTCGCCTACCCGCTGATGCGCGGCAGCGCGCCGCTGCTGGTCGCGTTCATGGGCGTCGTGCTGCTGCACGAGCTGCCGGGGGCCCACGCGATGGCGGGGATCGCGCTGATCTGCGCGGGCATCGTGAGCATCGCGTTCTTGCCGGGGCGTCGCCATCGCCCCGCGGCCGCCGGCTGGGCATTCGCCAACGCCGCAATCATCGCCGGCTACACGCTGGTCGACGCGAGCGGCGCGCGCGCATCGGGCAACGCGATCGCGTACGCGGCGTGGCTGATCTTCGTCGAGGGTCTGCCGTTCCTCGCCTGGATCGCATGGAGGCGCGGCGCGCCGGCGCTGGCCTACCTGCGCCGCGGATGGGGCCGCGGCCTCGTCGCCGGCGCAGGCAGCCTCGCGGCCTACGGGATCGCCCTCTATGCGATGACGCGCGCGCCCGTCGCGGCCGTCGCCGCGCTGCGCGAGACGTCGGTGCTGTTCGCCGCGCTGATCGGGGCATTCTGGTTGCGTGAAGGCTTCGGTGCGATGCGCATCGCCGGCGCCGCCAGCGTAGTCATCGGCATCGCGGCGCTGAAGCTCTAGGGCCCGTTCACCCTCCAATCGCGAGGGCGAACGGGTGGATTGGGGCGCCAACTGACGCGGCCGACGGCGTTGCCGCCCCCTTGCGCGGTCCGGCGCGCCCGGAAAGCGCATCGCCGGCGTCCCCGGCGCGGCGTGTACCCTATGGGCGTCATCCGATTCCTGCATCCTGCCCCCGCCCCATGACCACCCCGCACCGCGTCACTGCGCCCGCGCGCCGCGGACGCACCCCGTCCAATCCCGGTGCCGAAACCGCGCAGGTGCAGAGCCTGACGCGCGGCCTGTCGATCCTGCAGTGCCTGGCGAGCACCGAGGGGGGTCTCACGCTGACCGACATCGCACAGCGCGTGCAACTGCCCCCGTCGACGGCGCACCGCCTGCTGTCGACCCTGGAGAAGACGGGCTACGTCTACCAGGCCGGCGACCTGGCCCTGTGGTACGTGGGCATCGAGGCCTTCACCGTCGGCTCGAGCTTCCTGTCCAACCGCGATTTCGTCGCGCAGAGCCACGCCTACATGCGCAGGCTGATGGAACAGGCGGGCGAAACGACGAACCTCGCGATCCTCGACGGGACGGAGGCGGTGTTCATCGACCAGGTGCAGTGCCGCGAGACGATGCGCACGATCGTCAAGCTGGGAAGCCGCGTCCCGCTGCACGCCTCGGGCGTGGGCAAGGCGATCTTCGCGTCGCTGCCCGACGACCAGATCGACGCGATGCTGAAGATCCGGGGCCTGCCGCGGATCACCGAGAACACGATCACCTCGCCCGAGACCATGTGGGCGAGCATCCGCGTCATCCGCCAGCGCGGCTGGTCGTTCGACGACGAGGAGCACCTGCCGGGCACGCGCTGCGTCGCCGCCCCTTTCTACGACGAGCACGCCGAGCCGCTGGGCGCGATCTCGGTCGCGGGACCGACCTCGCGGCTGCCCGACGAGCGGATCAAGCAGCTCGGACCGCGGGTGTCGCACATCGCCGAGGAGATCACCCACCGGCTGGGCGGCCGCTGGCCGCATCCGCACTAGGCAGGCGTTCGGCGGCGGCCGTCCGGACTACCGCAGCCGCGTGGCGGCCGCAATGCGCCCCAGCGCCGAAGTCGGCCTGCGGACCATCCTCGCCCAGCGTCGCGCCAGCGACGGTTGCGCCGGGGGTGTCCAGCGCGCGAGCAGGTCGTCCATGGCGTCGAAGCCGTTGCAGACCAGAACGGCGTCACAGCCGGCCGCGATCGCAGCTTCGGCGCGCGCGACGATGTCACCCGCCGAATGCGCCCCGGCCATCTCGAGGTCGTCGGAGAAGACCAGGCCGTCGAAACCCAGGCGCCCGCGCAGGATCTCCGCGATCCACACCGGCGAGAACCCCGCCGGCCGCGAATCGACGGCCGGGTAGACCACGTGCGCCGGCATGATTGCCGCGAGCCCCTGCGCGATCAGCGCCGCAAAAGGAATCACGTCGGCCGCGAGGATCGTGTCGAGGTGGCGCCGGTCCACCGGCGTGTCGACGTGGGAATCCGCGGCGACCCAGCCGTGACCCGGGAAATGCTTGCCGACACCGGCGACGCCCCGCGAATCGAGGCCGCGCAGCAGCGCACCGGCGAGATCGGCGACGACCACCGGATCGGCGTGGAACGCCCGGTCGCCGATCACCGCGCTCTTGCCGTGATCGAGATCCAGCACTGGCGTGAAACTGAAGTCGATGCCATGCGCCACGAGTTCCCGCGCGATCGTGACGCCGTTGCGGAACGCGGCCTCGCCGGCGGCCGCCGGGTCGGCATCCCACTGCTCGCCCAGCGTCCGCATTGCCGGCAGCTCGGAGAAGCGATCGCCGCGGAAGCGCTGCACGCGCCCGCCTTCGTGATCGACGCCGATCACGAGCTCCGGGCGCAGCTTGCGGATCGACGCGGTGAGGGCGCGAAGCTGCTTCGACGACTCGAAGTTGCGCGTGAAGAGGATCACGCCGCCCACCCGCGGGTCCGCGAGCCGCGCGCGGTCGGCCGCCGTCGCCGCGAGGCCCTCGACCCCCAGCATCACCGGGCCGCGCGCAGCCGCTGCGCGCTCGCTCATCGTCCGGGCCTCATTGTTTCGACCTCATCGCGCATCGCCTCACCCGGCGGCCTGGCGCATCAGCGCCTTCATCTCCCGCACCGCCTCGCGCAGCCCGACGAACACGCTGCGCGCGACGATCGCATGCCCGATGTGCAGCTCGCGCACGCCGGGAAGTGCCGCGACCGGCTGGACGTTGACGTAGTTGAGCGCATGGCCCGCATTGAAGCGCATGCCCAGCCGGCGGATCGCGTCGCCGGCGCGCTCGAGCTTCTGGAGCTCGGCCACGACCGGCGCGCTCTCCGAATCCCGGCCGCGGGCGTGGAACGCATGGGCGTAGGGCCCCGTGTGCAGCTCGCAGACCCGCGCCCCGACGTGCGCCGCCGCCTCGACCTGCGCGAGCTCCGCGTCGATGAACACGGAGGTCACGATGCCCGCGTCGGCCAGGCGCGCGATCGCGTCGCGGAGCTTCGCTTCCTGCCGGGCGACGTCGAGGCCGCCTTCGGTGGTCACCTCGTGGCGCCCTTCCGGCACCAGCATCGCCATCTCCGGACGCAACTGGCAGGCGATTCCGATCATCTCGGGGGTGGCGGCCATCTCGAGGTTGAGCTTGATGTGGACGAGGTCGCGCAGCCGGCGCACGTCCTCGTCCTGGATGTGCCGTCGATCCTCGCGCAGGTGAACGGTGATGCCGTCCGCACCGCCGAGATGCGCCTCGACGGCAGCCCAGACCGGATCGGGTTCGTAGGTGCGCCTCGCCTCGCGCAGCGTGGCGACGTGGTCGATGTTGACGCCAAGCTCGATCACCGTGGATTCCTCTCGTTCATCTCGCGTCCTTGTCCTCGTCGAAAGCAGCCAGGTCCTGCACGATGCGGCGGCTGAAGATGCGTCGCTCCTCGAGGTAATGGTCGAGGACGCTGCGCATCAGCCGCTTGGCCTCGGCCGCAACCTCGGCGTCGGGGTAGCGCTCGGTGGCGAGCGCGATCAGCGTCGCACCGCGCACCACCGGCCAGCGGCCGGCGGGCTCCTCGGCCTTGAGCTGCGGCCCGCGGTCGAAGGCGTAATGGTAGCGTCCGGCGGGATCGACCGGCGCCCCGGTGTCGGCCTCGTGGGTCAGCGCGAGCGCGTAGCCGAGCTCCGCCAGCAGCCGCAGCTCGAAGCGTCGCAGGACCTCGGCCTGGGCGGCAGGCGCGCTGGTCGCGGTCAGCGCCTGCAGCGCCGCTGCGTAGGCCTGCCACAGCGCAGGATGGGGATCGTCGCGCGGCAGGAGCTTCAGCAGCAGCTCGTTCAGGTAGAAACCGCAGAGCAGCGCGGCACCGACCGGCAGCGGCATGCCGCCTTGCCATTCCGCCTTCATCAGCGTCTTGAGCTCGCTCACCCCCGCCCATCCCAGGGTCAGGGGCTGGAAGGCCTGCAGCACGCCGCGCAGCTCGGAGCGCGGCCGCTTGGCGCCGCGGGCGACCATCGCGACGCGGCCGGCGCGCTCGGTGAACGCCTCGACGATCAGGCTCGTCTCGCGGTAGGCGTAGCTGTGCAGCACGAACGCCGGCTCGTCGTCGCGGCGCTCCCTGGGCGCTGCCATGTCAGTAGCCGAGCCGCGTCAGCATCGCGTCGCTCTGCGACCAGCCCTCCCTGACCTTCACCCAGACCTCGAGGAACACGCGCCCCCCGAACAGCTTCTCCATGTCGGTGCGCGCCGCCGAGGCAATCGCCTTCATCCGGGCCCCGCCTTCCCCGACCAGGATCGCGCGCTGGCCCGGCTTGTCGACCAGGATCGTCGCGTTGATGCGCCGGAGCGCGCCGTCGTGCACGAAGCCCTCGATCGTCACCGCCGTCGAGTAGGGCACCTCGTCGCCGAGCTGCCGGAAGATCTTCTCGCGGATGAATTCGGCAGCGAGGAAGCGCTCGTCGCGGTCGGTGATCTCGTCCTCGGGATAGAGCGCGGGGGATTCGGGCAGGTGGCGCGCGATCTCGCGCTTGAGCGTCGCGAGATCGGTTCCGCGCTCGGCGGAGACGGGAACGATCGCGGCGAACTCGCGCAGCTTCGCGATCTCGGCGATGCGCGGCAGCAGGCTCCGCTTGTCGGCCACCGCATCGATCTTGTTGAGCGCCACGACCACCGGCACCCGGGCCGGACAGAGCGCGAGAACTGCGCGATCGGCATCGTTGAAGCGCCCGGCGTCGAGCACGACGACGACGACGTCGACCTCCGCCAGGCTCTCCCTGACCGCGCGGTTCAGGCGATCGTTGAGCCGCGAACGGTGCAGCGTCTGGAACCCGGGCGTGTCGACGAAGACGTACTGGACGTCGGGATCGCTGAGTATCCCCGTGATCCGGTGGCGCGTCGTCTGGGGCTTGCGCGACGTGATGCTGATCTTCTCGCCGACCAGGGCGTTCAGCAGCGTCGACTTGCCAACCGAAGGACGGCCGACGATCGCGACGTGGCCGCAGCGGTGGGCGGCGGTCGCCGGGCTAGTCATGACCGTTCGCTCCTGCCGGCTGCATCACCGCGACGAGCGCCTGCGCGGCGGCGTCCTGCTCCGCGACGCGGCGGCTCGTGCCCCGTCCGGTCGTGACGACCGACAGCCCGGGGATCCGGCATTCGACGGCGAACTGCTGCGCATGGGCCTCGCCGGTGGTCGCGACGATCGCGTATTCGGGTACGGGCAGGCGCTGCGCCTGCAGCCACTCCTGCAGGCGGGTCTTGGGATCCTTGCCGAGCACCCCGGGGTCGGCATTGCGCAGCAGGTCGCCGAACACCGCCTTGATCGCGTGTTCGGCCGCGGCGAAGCCGCCGTCGATGGCCACCGCGCCGAAGATCGCCTCCAGCGCGTCGGCGAGGATCGACGCGCGATCGGCGCCGCCGCTTCTCAGCTCGCCCTCCCCGAGGCGCACCGCCGCACCCAGCTCCAGCCGGCGGGCGAGCTGGGCGAGGGTGTCGCGGTTGACGAGATGCGCGCGCACGCGCGACAGGTCGCCTTCGGGAAGCTCGGGAAAGCGCTCGTACAGCCAGAGCGCGATCACGCAGTTCAGGACGGCGTCGCCGGCGAATTCCAGCCGCTCGTTGTGCGGAACGCCGAAGCTGCGATGGGTCAGCGCCTGCCGCAGCAGGCCGGGATCGTTGAACGCGTGGTCGATCGCAATGCGCAAGGCGAAGACGGGGTCAGCGGGTCGAGCGGGCCTCGAAATCGAGGAGAATGCTCGCATTTCCGATCATCGGCAGGACCTTCTGCCAGGTCATCGTGGCGACGATGGTGTTGCCCTCGCGGCTCACCAGGACGTCGGCGGCGCTCACCGAGTCGACGTAGTCGGCCGACAGCCGACGGTCCATCGAGCGGCGGATCTCGGCCGGCGTCGGGTCCTGGACGTCCAGCATCGTCTGGTCGAGGGCCTTCTGGACGGTAAAGTACTCGACGTACGACGGTCCCACCCGGAACGCGATCAGTGCAGCGATGATGACGACGGCCGTCGTGAACAGGAATCCGATCATCGACAGTCCGCGCTCGTTTCCAGCCGCCATGTCCCCTCCGCGAAGTAGCATTCCCGAAAGCCGGTCAGTGAATGATGCTGCCGATGCGCTTGAACTCGAAGGACGAAAGATCGTCCCAGTTGAACCAGATCAGGAACGCCTTGCCGCGAATGTTGGCGTCGGGGACGAATCCCCAGTAGCGGCTGTCGTCGCTGTTGTCGCGGTTGTCACCCATCATGAAGTACTCGCCTGCCGGCACCTTGCAGCGGAAGCCGTGCTCATTGTATTCGCAATTCTCGTGCCCCGGGAACGCCCGGACGTTGGACGTGTAGACGACCTGGGCATCGGCGTTGATGCCGATGGTATGCGACTTCTGCGGGTTCCCGTCGGTGAGCTCGGTGTCGCGCCGCAGCGTCTCGAAGCGCAGCCCCTCGAGGTAGCTGTACGAGTGGTCGGGCTGCTGCGGCCAGGGGACGCCGTTCACCGTCAGCTTCTTGTCGCGGTATTCGACGACGTCGCCCCCCACTCCGATGACGCGCTTGATGAAGTCCTGCGACGGGTTCAGCGGGTACTTGAAGACGACCACGTCGCCGCGCTGCGGATCGTTGATCTGGATGATCTTCCTGTCGATGACCGGCAGCCGGATCCCGTAGGTGAACTTGTTGACCAGGATGAAATCCCCGACCTCGAGCGTGGGACGCATCGACGACGACGGGATCTTGAACGGCTCGGCAAGGAACGAGCGGAGCAGGAACACGACCAGGAGCACCGGGAAGAACGACTTCGCGTACTCGACCCAGATCGGCTCGCGCGCCCCGGGTCCGCGCTTCGCCTCCAGGAACAGGCGGTCGACCAGCCACGCGAGGCCGGTGATCAGGGTCAGGACGAACAGGATGAGGGCGAAGTCCATTGGCGATGGGTCGTGTTCGGATGGATGGAGGGCGGCGAGCCCCGGCGGGGCGTCATTGTCTCACGGCCGTCGCGCCCTCTCCCCCGCGGGGAGAGGGTCGGGGGAGAGGGCCGTCACTTGTCACCCACCTGCAGCACGGCGAGGAACGCCTCCTGCGGGATCTCGACGCTGCCGACCGATTTCATCCGCTTCTTCCCCGCCTTCTGCTTCTCGAGCAGCTTCTTCTTGCGCGTGATGTCCCCGCCGTAGCACTTGGCCAGCACGTTCTTGCGCATCGCCTTGATCGTCTCGCGCGCGATGATGTTGGCGCCGATCGACGCCTGCACGGCGACGTCGAACATCTGGCGCGGGATCAGCGAGCGCATCTTCGCCGCGACCTCGCGGCCGCGGTACATCGACACCGACCGGTGGACCATCACCGACAGCGCGTCGACGCGCTCGCCGTTGATCAGGATGTCGAGCTTCACGACGTCTGCGGCGCGGAATTCCTTGAATTCGTAGTCGAGCGACGCATAGCCGCGCGACACCGACTTCAGCTTGTCGAAGAAATCCATGACGACCTCGGCCATCGGCAGCTCGTAGGTCAGCATCACCTGTCGCCCGAGGTACTGCATGTTCTTCTGCTGGCCGCGCTTTTCCGTGCACAGCGTGATCACCGGCCCCACGTACTCCTGCGGCATCAGGATCGTCGCCGTGATGATGGGCTCGCGGATCTCCTCCACCTTGGAGAGGTCGGGGAGCTTCGACGGATTCTCGATCTCGAGGATGGTTCCGTCGCGCAGCAGCACCTGGTAGACGACGGTCGGCGCCGTCGTGATCAGGTCCATGTCGTATTCGCGCTCGAGGCGCTCCTGGACGATGTCCATGTGCAGCAGCCCCAGGAAGCCGCAGCGGAAACCGAAGCCCAGCGCCTGCGACACCTCGGGCTCGTAGTGCAGTGACGCGTCGTTCAGCTTCAGCTTGTTGAGCGCGTCGCGCAGCGCCTCGTACTGGTTGGACTCGACGGGATAGAGGCCGGCGAACACCTGCGGCTTGACTTCCTTGAAACCCGGCAGTGCCGCGGCTGCAGGCCGCGTGGCGAGCGTCACCGTGTCGCCGACCTTGGCCGCGTCGATCTCCTTGATGCCCGCGATGATGAAGCCGACGTCGCCGGCCGAGAGCTGTTCCCGCGCCACCGACTTCGGGGTGAACACGCCGACCTGCTCGCAGGTGTAAGTCGCCCCGGCCGCCATCAGCAGGAGCTTGTCCTTCGACTTCAGTGTGCCGTCGATCACCCGCACGAGCATGACGACGCCGACGTAGTTGTCGAACCACGAGTCGATGATCAGCGCCTTGAGCGGCGCGTTGACGTCGCCCTGCGGCGGCGGCACCAAGGCGATGACCGCCTCGAGAATGTCGTCGATGCCCACGCCGTTCTTGGCGCTGGCGCGCACGGCATCGGTGGCGTCGATGCCGATGATGTCCTCGATCTCGTCGATGACCCGCTCCGGATCGGCCGAGGGAAGGTCGATCTTGTTCAGCACCGGCACCACCTCGACACCCTGCTCGATCGCCGTGTAGCAGTTGGCGACCGTCTGTGCCTCCACGCCCTGCGACGCATCGACCACCAGCAACGCGCCTTCGCAGGCGGCGAGTGAGCGCGAGACCTCGTAGGCGAAGTCGACGTGGCCCGGCGTGTCGATCAGGTTGAGGCGGTAGGTCTGGCCGTCGCGGGCCCTGTAGGAAAGCGCCGCAGTCTGCGCCTTGATCGTGATGCCGCGCTCGCGCTCGAGATCCATCGAATCGAGGACCTGCTCGCTCATCTCGCGGTCGGACAGGCCACCGCAGCGCTGGATGAAGCGATCGGCGAGTGTCGACTTGCCGTGGTCGATGTGGGCGATGATCGAGAAATTACGGATGTTCTGCATGAATGGGTCGGAGGCGGCGCCGGCACGGCGCCAGGGTGAGTCCGGACTGCGCGCGCCCGGCGCGCCGCCATGGCGGCGCTACACTCGCGGCGTTTCACCGCAAAACGTTGAATTTTAGCGGAAACTGCCCTCCTCCGCGACCTTAGGCCGCGCCGGGCGTCATCCGCCGGCCGCCGCGAGGGCGGCCTCCACGCGCGCGGCGTCGAGGTGGTAGTGGCAGAGCTCCTCGCCGGCGTCGGGCGGCCCGAGCAGCAGCACGGGTACGCGCTCGCCATAGCGCGCTTCGAGCGCCGGGTCGGCGTCGACGTCGATCTCGACGATCGCGGCGCTCCGGCTTCGCGCGAGCGGCGCCAGGGCGCGCCGCATGTCCTCGCAGAGATGGCAGTAGGCGCGAACGAGCAGCGTCAGCCGCAGCGCCGCGTCGCTCGGGCTCGCCGAACCCTCCGTCACCGGGCGCCGACGCATCCGCGCGGGCGCATCGTCACTGCGCGTCCCCGTTGCCGAGCTTGACCGTCGCGAAGAACTGGTTGTCCCCGCGGCGCAGCTGCAGCGTGACCGCGACGCCCTTGTCGAGACGTGCGAGGTATTCGTTGACCTGACCGGCGCTCCTGGCCTCGGTCAGCTGTCCCCCGTGGACGATCGCCAGGACGATGTCGCCCGGCTGCACGTTGCCGCGCACCACGCCGACCACGTCGTCGACCAGCACGCCGCCGGTCTTCAGGTCGAGCTCCTTGCGCTGCTCGTCGGTGAGATCCGACAGCACGAGCCCCATCCGGTTGGGCTTGACCTTCTCCTTCGGCACCGGCTTGGCGCGCCCCGGGGTCGCGGCCGTGTCGTCCTTCAGCTCCGCCACGGTCACCGCGAGATCCTTCTGCGTGCCCTTGCGCCAGACGGTGAGGGCGACCTTGGTGCCCGGATGAATCCCGGTGATGATCCGCGGCAGGTCGTTCGACGAGCCGACGTCGCGGCCGTCGACCTTCAGGATGATGTCGCCGACCTCGACTCCCGCCTTCGCGGCGGGCCCGCTCTTCTCGACCCCGTTGACCAGCGCGCCGGTCGCCTGCTTGAGTCCGAATGCGGCGGCGGCCTCCTTCGAGACCTCCTGGATCTGCACGCCGATGCGCCCGCGCGTCACCCGGCCCCTGTCCTTCAGCTGGTTGACGGCGTTCATCGCAACGTCGATCGGCACGGCGAACGCAAGGCCCATGTACCCGCCGGTGCGCGAATAGATCAGCGAATTGATGCCGACCACCTCGCCGCGCATGTTGAACAGCGGGCCGCCGGAATTGCCGGGATTGATCGCGACGTCGGTCTGGATGAACGGCACCAGGTTCTCCTGCGGCAGGTCGCGGCCCTTGGCGCTGACGATGCCCGCGGTCATCGTGTTGTCGAGGCCGAAAGGCTTGCCGATCGCGACCACCCATTCGCCGACCTTCAGCCTTTCGGGGTCGCCGATGGTCACCCGCGGCAGTTCCTTCGCGTCGATCTTGAGGAGCGCGACGTCGGTGCGACGGTCGTTGCCGATGACCCTGGCGACGAACTCGCGCTTGTCGGACAGGCGCACGGTCACCTCGCTCGCATCGTCGACGACGTGCGCATTGGTGACGATGTAGCCGTCGGCGGAGATGATGAATCCCGATCCCGTCGACTGGGCCTCGTACTGGCGTTCCTGCCCGCCGGGCGCCTGGCGCGGGATCTGTCCGAAGCGTCGGAAGAACTCGTAGAAGGGATCGTCCTCGGAGATCTCCGGGGCGCGCTGGCGACGTAGCTTCTGGGTGACGTCGATCGACACCACCGCCGGGCCCTGGCGCTGGTAGAGCTCGGTGAAATCGGGCAGCAGCCCCGTGCGCCCCTGCCCCAGTGCAGGAACGGCAGCGAACAACCCGACCAGCGCAACGAGCGCGACGCGCAGCAAGGCGCGCGGCGTGAATGACGGCGCGTAAGACATGGAATCCCTCTTTATCGTGTAGTGGCTGATGACGCGATGCTGCGCGCTCTAGCGGCGCTCGACCGAATTGGCGATCTGTCGCACCGTGGCGCTGGGCGTTTCTCCCATGACGGTGATGAGGTGATCGTCGTGCCTCACGCTGTAGACGTTGAGCCCGCCCTGATGCACGAATCCGACCGGTGCCGACGGGGCCCCCTTCGGCTCGATGAACACCGAGACCGACACCAGGCCGTCGGAGAACACGAGGTGCGCGACGCGCTCGCCGCGGCCCCGGAGCTTGCGGAAGCCTTCCATGATCTTCTCGAAGCCGGCGGGCACGCGGGTCACGACCCACCCGGTCGCCTGCCGGACGACATCCCCCGTCGCACCCTCGAGCACCTGCCAGTCGCCCGGCGCGACCGGCCACGACGGTGCGACCATCGCGCGGTCGATCGGCGCATTGACCGATATGTCGGTGAACGCGAACTGCTCGATGCCCTCGTCCTTCTCGTTCAGCAGGCGGGCCTTCAGCAGCAATCCGGTCTCGGTGTCGGACCAGAAACGGTGCCCGTAGCGCAGGTCGTCCTTGGGCTCGAACACCACGACCTGCACCGGGCGCCCGCTGACGCGATCGTCGCCGATCACCCGGAAATCGTAGAACCTCGACAGCGACTGCTGCTGCTGGGGAGACAGCGACGGAAACGCGTTGCGGAACGTGCGCGGCTCGACGCGGACCAGCTTGGCATCGGGGTAGTAGCAACGGACCTCGCCCTGGGTGCGAATGAGCTCGCGCGCCGGTCCGTCGAGGTTGACGAGCTTCTCGAACTCGCGCCCGCTGTCGTTCAGGTGGGTGATGCGCGAGGATTCGACCCGCGGTCCGATCTGGTAGACGATGGTTCCGATGTAGTTGAGCTCCCGTGCCGCCTGTGCGGCGCGCGTGAGCCACTGCATCGCGTCGTCGGCGCGTGCAGCCGACGCGACGAAGGCGAGGACGAAGACGGCCGACCCCAATCGGCGGCTGACACGGGTTGACCTGCTGACTGCGTGCTGCATCGGCGATCGCTCAGGGCTTGACTTCACGCGTCACGGCGACGTCGCGCAGGTAGGGACCCACGCCCTGCAGCATGCTCGCCGGCGCGTATTCCTGGTGGGCGAACAGCAGGTCGGTGGGAACGGTGGCAACGCGCAGCTCCGAGGCGCGCATCGCGCCCGCATCGCCCGCCTTCGCGAATCCTGCCGGCGTCGCGTCGATTAGCGAATACGCAGTCCAGCCGACGACGCTGACGGCGGCCAGCGTCGCCGCAGCCGCCCAGGCCCAGGCCGCGGGCCGCGACGGAACGCTGCGCTGCGGGGCGAGCACCGTCGGCTCGTCGGCCAGCCTGCGGGCGACGGCCGCCCGGACGTCGCGCGTCGCGGGGATCTCGCCGCGCAGAGCGTCGCCGATGACGTGGTAGCAGTTCCACGACGCCATCGCCTCGCCGCTCTTCAGCGCAGCGCAGACGGCATCGAGCTCCGTCGCATCGACCTCGCCATCCATCAGGCGCGAAATGTTCTCGCTCATTACCATCTCCGGTTATCGTCGGTGCCGAGCATGGGCCGCAATTCGGCGGCGATCGACTCCCGTGCCCGGAAGATCCGGGAGCGCACGGTGCCGATCGGGCAGTTCATCACCGCCGCGATCTCCTCGTAGCTCAGGCCTTCGATCTCGCGCAGCGTGATCGCCGTACGCAGGTCCTCTGGCAACTGGTCCATCGCGCGATTCACCGTCGAGGCGATCTGCTTGCCGATCAGCTCGGCCTCGGGGGTCGCCGTGTCGCGCAGCTGCTCGGCATCCTCGAAGGTCTCGGCGTCCTCGTGGTTGTACCCGGTGGACGTGGGGGCGCGCCGCCCCATCGCGACCAGGTAGTTCTTCGCCGTGTTGATCCCGATGCGGTAGAGCCACGTGTAGAACGCGCTGTCGCCACGAAAGCTGGGCAGTGCCCGGTACGCCTTGATGAAAGCCTCCTGCGTCACGTCCTCGACCTCGGCCTGGTCGCGCACCAGCCGGGACAGAAGCCGCCCCAACTTGCGCTGGTACTTCGCCACCAGCAGCTCGAATGCGCGCTTGTCACCCCTTTGTGCTCGCAAAACGAGCTCTTGATCGACTTCGCGATCACCCATCCGCGGGTAGTCCCTGAATCATTTCGTTGTTATGCCCGCCGAACGGCGGGCGCTGCGGCCGGCGACCGTCCGGCGAACCCCATTTTCGGGAACCCCGCCGGCTGCACTCGGCGCACGCTTGCAGCAACAGACCACCATTCCCCCTCATAGTTCAGCCACCGCCCGCCGTCGTCCCGGTCCGCGTCCGTTCCGGCCCGGACGGCGGCGCCCCGGGGGGCGTCACCCCCGGACCCAGCAGGACGGCAGGACGGATCTCGCCGGTCTGCGTACCCCGGTAGTTGCGGAGCGGCCGCCGGCCCCAGGGCCCGAGCGCCTCGCGCGCCGCGTCGTCGAGCAGGCCGAGTTGATCGAGGACCGCGACCACCGACGGCATGAGGCCGCGCGACTGCCCATCGGCGACCTTGACCGCGATGCCGATTCCGCGGCTCCGTATCCCGATCGCCTGGACGCCTTCGGCGCCGATCTTGGCGACCCAGTCACCCCTTCCCGCCTGCATCAGGGCCAGATCGCTGCGCCCCTCGCCCGAGACCATTCCGGGGTGGGCGACCATTGCATCGGCCAGCATGCGGGGCGCATTTCCATAATCGGGGTCGATTGCCGCACTTGCAAGCCGCGCGAATGCCCGCGCCAGGGCGGACAGCGGCACCGCATAGTTGGGCGCAGAACAGCCATCGATGCCCGCGACCAGCGCTTCGGTCGAAACTCCGGTGAACGTCGCGACCGACTGCCGGATCGCCTGCTGGACCGGGTGCTCGAACTCCAGGTACGAAGCCTTGGGCCACTGGCACTGGGCGCAGAAGGCGAGCATGCCGCTGTGCTTGCCCGAGCAGTTGTGCTGCAGCGGCGAGTACGGTGGCGGCGGCGGGACCTCGCCTCGGGTGTCGTAGAACCGCGGTGCGTGCGTTCCGCACTGGAGGTCCGCCGGCGTGCAGCCCGCGCGCGCGAGGATGTCGGCAGCCGCCTCGGCGTGCCGCGGCTCGCCCGAGTGGCTGGCGCACAGCAGCGCCACCTGCGACGACGACAGGCCGAAGCGTTCTACACCTCCCGCCGCGACGAAAGGCAGCGCCTGCAGCGGCTTCAGCGCGCTGCGCGTGAACGTCAGGTGATCGGGGTCCCCGGCCGCGCGCAGCACGTTGCCGTCGCGGTCGACGACGGCGACCGAGCCCGCATGCAGGCTCTCGACGATGCCGCCACGGGTAACCTCGGCCAGCGCGACGTGGCGGGATGCGGCGGAAGGGGTGGGCATGCTCGGGGTGCTCTGGCGTCGGACGGCGAAAACGCAGATTATCGCCTATCGCCCTGCAACCCCGCCCCGAAGCTGCAGCGCAGGACCGCCGCGCGCAGCAGCAGGACCGCCGGCGCCGCGCCGGACGCGACATGGAGTCGACACCGATGTACAAGGTTCTCGCTGCGATCGACGGTTCCGCCCATGCCGATCGCGCCATCGGGCAGCTGCTGAAGCTGTCGGCGAGCGGCGTGACCCTCGAGCTGCTGCTGCTCAACGTGCAGCCCGAGATCGTCGACTGGCAGACCCATGGCCTGGCCACGGAGTCGATGCTGATGCACCGGAACGAACTGGGGCAGCAGGCTACCGAGGGCGCCCGCAAGCGCCTCGACGACGCCGGCGTCGCCTGGCGGCTGCGCATCGAGCTGGGCGATCCGGCAAGAACCATTGCCGCCGTGGCTGCCGACGAGCGCTGCGACTGCATCCTGATGGGGACCCGCGGGGCAGGCGCCCTGCCCGGGCTCATCCTCGGGTCGGTCGCGAGCAACGTCGTGCATCTTGCGGAGGTACCGGTCATGCTGGTCAAATGAGCGCGGCAACGGCTCGCGCATCGGCCCGGCGGTAGCGGACCGCAGGAAGCCGGGCGTAGCCGGCGATGGCGACTGCCTGCGCCGGCTACGGTACCTGGAGGGCGGCGCGGATCTGCTCCAGCGCGCCCGGATCCTCGATGGTCGTCAGGTCGCCGGGGTCGCGCCCCTCGGCGAGCGCCTGGATCGAGCGGCGCAGCAGCTTGCCCGAGCGCGTCTTGGGCAGCAGCGTCACGAAATGCACGCGTGCCGGACGCCCGATCGCGCCCAGCTCGCGGTCGACCGTCTGCATCACTTCCTGCTGCATCGCCGCGACCCCTGCCGCATCGGCGACTCGCGATGCGTCCCGGACGACGGCGAAGGCGATCGGCACCTGGCCCTTGACGGCATCCTGGACGCCGACGACGGCGACCTCGGCGATGCCCGCGTGGGCCTGCACCGCTTCCTCGATCTCGCGCGTGCCGATCCGGTGGCCGGCGACGTTGATCACGTCGTCGGTGCGACCCAGCACGAAGTAGTAGCCGTCGGCGTCGCGCATCGCCCAGTCGAAGGTCGAATAGACCTCGCGGCCCGGGATCGTCCGGTAGTAGGTCGACACGTAGCGCTCGTCGTTGCCCCAGACCGTGCTCATGCAGCCGGGCGGCAGCGGCGGCGCGATGGTCAGCACCCCTTTCTCGCCCGGTCCCGCGTCGCGGCCGGTGACCCCGTCGACGAGCTTCACGTCGTAGCCGTAGACCGGGAACGACGGCGACCCGAACTTGCGCGGCGTGTCGGCGACGCCGGGCTGCGCCGAGAGGATCGGCCAGCCGGTCTCGGTCTGCCAGTAGTTGTCGACGACCGGCACGCCCAGCGCGTCGGCCGCCCAGCGCGCCGTCGGCTCGTCCAGCGGCTCGCCGGCGAGGAACAGCCAGCGCAGCGACGACAGGTCGTGGCGCTTCATGAACGCGGGATCCTGCTTCTTCAGCACGCGGATCGCCGTCGGCGAGGTGAACATCGTCCTCGCCTTCTGCTCCTCGACGATCTTCCACCAGATCCCCGGATCGGGTCGGATCGGCAGGCCTTCGTAGAGGATCGTCGGCGAGCCGTTCAGCAACGGCCCGTAGACGATGTACGAGTGACCGACGACCCAGCCGATGTCGCTGGTCGTGAACATCGTCTCGCCGGGCGCCAGCGAGAAGATGCGCCGCATCGACGACGCCAGCGCGACCGCATAGCCTCCCGTGTCGCGCTGCACGCCCTTGGGCTGGCCGGTCGTGCCCGACGTGTAGAGGATGTACGAGGGCTCGGACGACTCGAGCCATTCGCAGGGGACGCGCGCACCCGCGTGCTCGGCGCGCGCCGCGGCGAAATCGACGTCTCGCGGCGCATGCATCGCGAGCCCCGGGTCGAGGCCGCGGTCGACCAGGATCACGTGGCGCGGCGGATGCCGCGCGATGCGCAACGCCTCATCGACCAGCGGCTTGTAGGGGATCGTCCTGCCCCCGCGCATGCCCGCGTCCGCGGTGAACAGCAGCGCCGGACGTGCGTCGTCGATGCGCGTCGCCAGGCTCGCCGGGGCAAAGCCGCCGAACACGACCGAATGGATCGCCCCGATGCGCACGCAGGCGAGCATCGCGAACACCGCCTCGGCGATCATCGGCATGTAGATCAGCACGCGATCGCCGCGGCCCACGCCCCGCGCCTTCAGCATCGCCGCGCAGCGGTTGACCTCCTCGTACAGCTCCTGGTACGTGCAGACCCGCGACTGCCCCGTCTCGGTCGAGACGTAGATCAGCGCCGGCTGCGTGCCGCGGGCGGCCAGGTGGCGGTCGACGGCGTTGTGGCAGAGGTTCGTCCTGCCGCCCGTGAACCAGCGCGCGAACGGTGGCCGCGCATAGTCGAGCACCTGGGTGAAAGGCTCGTGCCAGTCGACGAGCTTCGCTTCCTCGCGCCAGAAGCCGTCCCGATCGGTGATCGACCGGCGATGAAATTCGGCGCAGGCGGCGATCGCGGCCTGCGTCCGGTTCGGGTCGTCGCTGCTGCCCATGACGCTCCTCCTCCTGTCGGTCCCGGGGCCGATGACCCCGGCTGCAATCCCCGCCGTGAGCCCTGCGGTCTGCCTACGGGTGAGGGTCGCCGGCGATGCGCACGACGGTGCGTCCCCGGATCATGCCCTTCAGGTAGGCATCGAAATGGGTCGGCAGCTCGTCGAAATCGATGGTACGGATCTGGTCGTGCACGCGATCGGGGCGCCACTCGACGGCCAGCTTGTTCCACAACCGCTGGCGCAGCGCCATCGGCGTGTTGGCGCTGTCGGTGCCGAGCAGATGGACGCCGCGCAGGATGAATGGCGCGACGGTGGTCGGCAGACTCATGCTCGCGGCCAGGCCGACGGCGGCGACGGTGCCGCCAATCTTCGAGCTCGCGAGCAGCCAGGCAAGGATGTCGCCACCCAGGTTGTCCACCGCCCCCGCCCAGGTCGCCTTTTCCAGCGGGCGGATCTTCGACAGGTCGACCGCGGAACGCAGCATGACCTCGTGCGCACCGATGCTCCGCAGATAATCGGCCTCGTCGCCCTTGCCGGTGATCGCGACCACCTGGTAACCCTGCTTGGCGAGGATCTCGATCGCGACCGAGCCGACGCCACCCGTCGCGCCGGTGACCGCGACCGGCCCGTTCGCCGGGGCGAGGCCGTTGTGCTGCATCAGGTGGATCGCCAGCGCCGCCGTGTAGCCCGCCGTGCCCAGCGCCATCGCGTCGAAGGCGGTCATGCTCTCCGGCCTGCGCACGACCCAATCGGCGGGCACGCGGACGAACTCGGCGTAGCCGCCGTCATGGCCCACGCCCAGGTCGTAGCCGGTGACGATCACCTTGTCGCCGGCCTTGAAGCGGGCATCGGCCGACGACTCGACCGTTCCCGCCGTGTCGATGCCGGCGACGGTCGGGAACTTGCGCATGATCTTTCCCGTGCCGTTGTACGAAAGCGCGTCCTTGTAGTTGATCGTCGAATACTTGGTGCGGATCACCACGTCGCCCGGATCGAGCTCGTCGATGCGCATGGTGACGAAGCGGCTCGTCACGACGCCGTCCTCCTGGAACGTGCGATAGGCCTTGAATGTCTGCACGGGTTTCTCCTGGCGCCCGCGGGCGCGACGGTGGGAAGGATGCGGCGCCTATTCCGGGGCCCCGGTCGGCGTTCCGTCGGTCATGTGCGGCAGCGCCATGTAGTCGCGCGTGCGCATTTCGATCAGTCGACTGACGGTACGCGGAAATTCGTCCGCGTGCGGTCCCTCGAGGTACAGCGACTCGGCCGACACGGCCGCGGATGCGACGAGCTTCACGCGATGATCGTACAGGATGTCGATCAGCCACGTGAAGCGCCTTGCCTGGTCAGCCGAGCCGGCATCCATGCGCGGAATGCCCGACAGGAAGACGACCGCGAACCGCCGGGCGATCTCGAGGTAGTCGCGCTGCGAGCGGGGCCCGTCGCACAGTGCCGCGAAATCGAACCACACGACGCTGCCCGCACGGTACCTCGCGACCACCGACCGGCCTTCGACCTCGAAACGCAGCTCCTCGTCGGGGCCGGCGCGCATGTGCTCGAAGACGGCGCGCATCGCCGCGTCGGCCGCCGGACCGGCCGGCACGTGCCAGATCGTCAGGTGCTCCAGCGCCTGCAGCCTGTAGTCGACGCCCGCATCGACCTCGACGACGTCGAGCCAGTGCTTGATCAGGTCGATCGCCGGCAGGAAGCGTTCGCGCAGCAGTCCGTCGGGCCACAGCCTGTCGGGCGCGTAGTTGGAGGTCATCACCAGCACGACGCCCGACTCGAACAGCGCGGACAGAAGCCGGCCCAGGATCATCGCGTCCGCGATGTCGGAGACGTGGAATTCGTCGAAGCAGATCAGGCGATAGCGCCTGGCGATCTGCACGGCGACGGTCGCGAGCGGATCGGCCTCGTCCTTCAACGCCCCGAGCGCGACGTGGATCTCGCGCATGAAAGCGTGGAAGTGGATGCGCGTCTTGCGCCGGACGGCCACCGTCGCGTAGAAGCTGTCCATCAGCAGACTCTTGCCGCGCCCGACGCCTCCCCACAGGTAGACGCCGCGCGGGACCTCGGGGGACGCGAAAAGCCTCCGGAGCTTCGACTGTCGCGCCACCCGGAACGCGGCGAGCTCGTCGGCAAGGTACTGCAGGCGCTCCAGCGCCGCCACCTGCGAATGGTCGAGGCTCGCGTGTCGGCGGTCGAGCAGCGGTTCGAGGTAATCGATCAGCGCGCCCTGGCGGCGCGTGATCTGGCCGGGAAAATCGGCTGCGCTCAAGGGATCGGTGTCGGAGGCGGTTGCAAGGGCCGAAGGAAGCTGCGGCGCCCGGCTCCCGAGATCAGAGGTTCAGGGTCCGCTTGTCGACCGCGAGCGCGGCTTCCTTCGTCGCTTCCGACAGCGACGGGTGCGCGTGGCAGATGCGCGCCAGGTCCTCGCTGGCCGCGCCGAATTCCATGGCGACCACGCCCTCGGCGATCAATTCGCTGGCCATCGGTCCGATGACGTGCATGCCCAGGATGCGGTCGGTCGCGGCGTCGGCGAGGATCTTGACGAAGCCGGTGGTGTCGCCCAGCGCGCGCGCGCGGCCGTTGGCCGAGAAGGGGAAGCTCCCGGCGCGATACGCAATCCCCGCGGCCTTCAGCTGCTGCTCGGTCTGCCCAACCCAGGCGATCTCCGGCGACGTGTATATCACCCAGGGGACGGTGTTGAAATCGACGTGGCCGTGCTCCCCGGCGATGCGCTCGGCGACCGCCACGCCCTCCTCCTCGGCCTTGTGCGCGAGCATCGGTCCGCGGACCACGTCGCCGATCGCCCAGACGCCCGGCAGGCCGGTCCGGCAATCGGCGTCGACCTCGACGAATCCGCGCGCGTCGAGCTTCAGTCCGACTGCCTGGCCGTTGAGACCTGCGGTGGTCGGCAGGCGCCCGATCGACACGATCAGACGATCGAAGCTCGCGCTCTGTCCCGCCCCGGAAGCATCCTTGTAATCGACGTCGACGCGATCCTTGTCCACGCGCACGGCGCCGATCGCGACGCCGAAATGCATCGCGAGACCCTGCTTGCCGAAGGCTTTCTGCGCTTCCCTGGCGATCGCCTCGTCCGCGGCGGGAAGCAGCGCCGGGAGCGCCTCGAGGATCGTGACCTCGGCGCCCAGGCGCCGCCAGACGCTGCCCATCTCCAGGCCGATGACGCCGGCGCCGACGACCCCCAGCCGCTTCGGGACCTCGGGAATCGCGAGCGCTCCCGCGTTGTCGAGTACCCGCTGGCCGTCGAACGGCGCCCCGGGGAGCGCGCGCGGCGTCGAACCCGTCGCCACGATCACGTGGTGCGCCGTCAGCGACGCGGCGCCGGGCCCCACGACTGTGACCTTCCATCGCTCGCCGTCCCGGCCCGCGAACGAGCCGCGTCCGTGGAAGAAGGCGATCTTGTTCTTCTTGAACAGGTACAGGATGCCGTCGTTGTTCTGCCGGACCACCCTGTCCTTGCGGGCGAGCATCCTCGCGACGTCGATCGTGAGGCCGGACACGCCGATGCCGTGGTCGGCGAAGGCGTGGCCCGCGTGCTCGAAGTTCTCCGACGACTGCAGCAGCGCCTTGGAGGGAATGCAGCCGACGTTGGTGCAGGTTCCGCCGGGCGCGGGCTTGCCGTCGGGACGCGCGCCGTCGTCGATGCACGCGGTCGAAAGGCCCAGTTGCGCGGCGCGGATCGCGGCGATGTAGCCGCCGGGACCGCCCCCGATCACGACGACGTCGAAGTTATCTGCCATGGCGCGGGATTCGGTTCGTCACCCTTTCCCGCGTGCGGGATAGGGCCGGGATGAGGGAGTTCACAGGTCGAGCAGCAGGCGCGCCGGATCCTCGAGCGCCTCCTTGATCGCGACCAGCGACAGCACGGCCTCGCGCCCGTCGATGATCCGGTGATCGTAGGACTGCGCCAGGTAGTTCATCGGCCGCACGACGATCTGGCCGCTTTCGACCACCGCGCGATCCCTGGTCGCATGCACGCCGAGGATCGCCGATTGCGGCGGATTGATGATGGGCGTGGACAGCATCGACCCGAACACCCCGCCGTTGCTGATCGTGTACGTGCCTCCGGTCAGCTCCTCGACGGTCAGCTTGCCGTCCTGGGCGCGCTTGCCGTACTCGGCGATCTGGCGCTCGATGTCGGCGATCGACATCTGGTCGGCGTCGCGCAGGATCGGCACGACCAGGCCGCGCGGACTGCCGACTGCGATGCCGATGTCGTAGTAGCCGTGATAGACGATGTCGCTGCCGTCGATCGACGCATTGACCAGCGGAAACTTCTTCAGCGCATGCACGGCGGCCTTGACGAAGAAACCCATGAAGCCGAGCTTGACGCCGTGCTCTTTCTCGAAGCGCTCCTTGTAGCGGTTGCGCAGGTCGATCACCGGCTGCATGTTGACTTCGTTGAACGTCGTCAGGATCGCTGCCGTCGACTGCGACTGCACGAGTCGCTCCGCCACGCGGGCGCGCAGCCGCGACATCGGCACCCGCTGCTCGGGACGGATGCCGAGGGCGGCGGGCAGCGGGACGACCGGCACCGGCCGGGCCGAAGCTGCAGCGCCCTGGGTCGCGGGCACCGTCGCAGGCGCGCCCGCTGCTCCTTCGCCTGCGGAGGCGAGGACGTCGCCCTTGGTGATCCTCCCGCCACGTCCGGTGCCGGGAATCGTCGCCTGGTCGAGCCCCTGGTCGGCGATCATCTTCCGCGCCGCCGGCATCGCGCTGGCGGCAGCCGCGGACGGCGGCTTCGCTTCCGCCGCTGCGGCGGGCGCGGCGGGCGAGGCTGCCGCCGCACCGGCGGCTGAAGCGCCCTTCGCCGCAGTGTCGATCACCGCGATCACGTCGTTCGACTTGACTGTCGAACCGTCGGGCTGCGCGATCTCGACCAGCACGCCGTCGCCCGGCGCCGGCAGCTCGAGCACGACCTTGTCGGTCTCGACGTCGATCAAGTTCTCGTCGCGCCGGACCGCCTCGCCCGCCTTCTTGTGCCAGGTCAGAAGCGTCGCCTCGGCGACGGACTCCGGGAGTTGCGGGACTTTCACTTCGATTCTCATGGGACCGCTCTCGTTGTTGTCTCCCGATCAGACGATCGGGGCACCTTTCCGTTCACCGCGCGGGCAGCATCTCGCCGGACTTGAGCTCGTCGGCAAATGCGTCCTCGACGAGCTGCTTCTGCTCGGCGTTGTGCTTGGCGGCATAGCCGACCGCAGTGGACGCCGACACCGGACGGCCCGCGTAGGCGAGCAGCTTCTTCCTGTCGATGTCGGCGCGCATGTAGGCATTGAGCCGGTACCACGCGCCCTGGTTCTGCGGCTCTTCCTGGCACCAGACGACCTCCTTCGCCGCCGCGTATTTCCCGACCTCGCGCCGGTACTCGTCGTGGGGGAACGGGTACTGCTGCTCCAGCCGCAGGATCGCGACGTCGTCGATCCTGCGCTCGCGCCGGTGGGCGAGGAGCTCGTAGTAGACCTTGCCCGAGCAGACGATGACCCGCTTCACCTTCTTCGGGTCGATCCGATCCACTTCGCCGATGACGTTGTGGAAGGCGCCCTTCGCGAGATCCTCCAGCGTGGACACCGCCTCCTTGTGTCGCAGCAGGCTCTTGGGCGTCATGACGATCAGCGGCTTGCGGAAGTGGCGGATCATCTGCCGGCGCAGCAGGTGAAACACCTGGGCCGGGGTCGAGGGCACGACGACCTGCATGTTGTGCTGCGCGCAAAGCTGCAGGTAGCGCTCGGGGCGCGCCGACGAATGCTCGGGCCCCTGGCCTTCGTAGCCGTGCGGCAGGAACAGCACCAGGTCGCAGATCCGGCCCCATTTCACCTCGCCGGCGCTGATGAACTGGTCGATGACCACCTGCGCGCCGTTGGCGAAATCGCCGAACTGGGCTTCCCAGATCACGAGCTGCGAAGGCTCCGAGGTCGTGTAGCCGTATTCGAATCCGAGCACGGCGTTCTCGGTCAGCACCGAATCGATGATCTCGCAGTCGGCCTGCCCCTCGCGGATGTGCTGCAGCGGGATCCAGATGCCGGCATCCCATTTCTCGCGGTTCTGGTCGTGCAGCACGGCATGGCGATGCGAGAACGTGCCGCGGCCGACGTCCTCGCCGGAGATGCGCACGCCGTAGTTCTGGTCGAGCAGCGACGCGTAGGCGAGGATTTCGCCCATGCCCCAGTCGACCGGGTGCCTGCCCTCGACCATCGCGCGCCGGTCGGCCATCAGCTTCTCGACCCGCGGATGGAGCTTGAAATCGGCGGGCACGGCGGTCGCCTTCGCGCCGAGCTCCTTCAGGTGCGCGAGCGGCACCGTGGTGTCGGCGGGATCCGTCCAGTGGCGGTCCTTGTACGGGGTCCAGTCGACGATGAACGGCGGCTTGTAGTTCGACAGGACCGTCGTGTTCGTGTGATAGCCCTTGTCCATCGCGGCGCGGTAGGTCGCGATCATCGCGTCGGCTTCCTCGGCGGTGACCACGCCCTCGGCGATCAGCCGGTCGGCGTAGAGCTTGCGCGTGCCGGGATGCTGGGCGATCTTCTTGTACATCAGCGGCTGCGTGATCATCGGCTCGTCGGCCTCGTTGTGGCCGAGGCGGCGGAAGCAGACGAGGTCGATGAACACGTCCTTGTGGTACTTCTGCCGGTAGTCGAGCGCGATCTCGGTCGCGAGCAGGCAGGCCTCCGGATCGTCGCCGTTCACGTGCAGGATCGGCGCCTCGATCATCTTGGCGACGTCGGTGCAGTAGAGCGTGCCGCGGGTGTCGCGCGGATCGGACGTCGTGAATCCGATCTGGTTGTTGATGACGATGTGCACCGTGCCGCCGGTGTAGTAGCCGCGGGTCTGCGCCATGTTCAGGCATTCCTGCACGACGCCCTGTCCGGCGATCGCGGCGTCGCCGTGGATCAGCACCGGCAGCACCTGGTCGCCGCGGGCATCCTTGCGCCGGTGCTGGCGCGCGCGCACGCTGCCCTCGACGACGGGGTTGACGATTTCGAGGTGCGACGGATTGAAGGCCAGCGTCACGTGCACGGGACCGCCCGGCGTCGAGATGTCGGACGAGAATCCCTGGTGGTACTTGACGTCACCCGCGGGCAGCACCTGCGCGCCCTTGCCCTCGAACTCGGAAAAGAGGTCGGAAGGCATCTTGCCCAGCGTGTTGACCAGCACGTTGAGGCGTCCCCGGTGCGCCATGCCCAGCACGATCTCCTGGACGCCGGCCGCGCCGGCGCGCTGGATCAGCAGATCGAGCATCGGCGTCATCGAATCGCCGCCCTCGCCCGAGAAGCGCTTCTGGCCGACGTACTTGGTGTGCAGGTAGCGCTCGAGGGTCTCGGCGGCGGTCAGGCGCTCCAGGATGCGCCTGCGCTGCTCGGTGCTGTAGTTCGGCTGGGAGCGGATGGGCTCGAGGCGCTCCTGGACGAAGCGCTTGACCAGAGTGTCCGAGATGTACATGTACTCGGCGCCCAGCGTCCGCGTGTACGTCTGCTTCAGGGCCTCGACGATGTCGCGCAGGCGCATCCGTGCGCCGCCGCCCTTGAAGGAGCCGACGTCGAACTCGGTGTCGAGGTCGGCCTCGGTGAAGCCGTAGGTGCGCAGGTCGAGGTCGGGAATGTACGCCGGCTCCTGCCGCTGCAGCGGGTCGAGGCTCGCGTGCAGCATCCCGAGGGTGCGGAACTTGCCGATCATCTGCAGGACGAGCACCTGCTTGTGCATCGTCGCCGCATCGACCATCGCGCCGGCGATCCGTCGGCTCTTCGCGAGCTCGCGGAAGGACTCGACGACCGGCGCGTGCGGCACGTCGGCCGCGTCGCCCTTCAGCTCGTCGAAGTACTCGCGCCACTCGGGAGGAACGCGGGCCGGGTCGGCGAGGTAGCTCTCGTATAGCTCCTCGACGAACGGCGCATTGCCGCCGAACAGCGTGCTCGTCGATTCCAGGTCCTTCATCGTGCCCATTGCCCGTACCTCGTCGCTTCAGTTCGTTGCCATGTCGAGCGGCGCCGTCCTGCACCCCAGCTCAGCGGTCGCCGATCGGCTTGACGCTGCGCCGCGTCGCGCCCGTGAAGAGCTGTCGCGGACGGCCGATCTTGTACTCGGGATCGGTGATCATCTCGTTGAGCTGCGCGATCCAGCCCACGGTGCGCGCCAGCGCGAAGATCGCGGTGAACAGCGACACGGGAATGCCGATCGCCTTCTGCACGATGCCGGAGTAGAAATCGACGTTCGGATAGAGCTTGCGCTGGACGAAATAGTCGTCCTCCACGGCGATCTTCTCGAGCGCCATCGCGAGCTTGAACAGAGGATCGTCGTGCAATCCGAGCGCTTCGAGTACCTCGTGGCAGGTCTCGCGCATCAGCTTGGCGCGGGGATCGTAGTTCTTGTAGACGCGGTGCCCGAAACCCATCAGCCGCACCGTCGAGTTCTTGTCCTTCACCCTGGCGATGAACTCACCGACCCTGGCGACTCCGCCTTGCGCCTGGATGTCGTAGAGCATGTTGAGCGCGGCCTCGTTGGCGCCGCCGTGCGCCGGCCCCCACAGGCAGGCCACGCCCGCGGCGATTGCGGCGAACGGGTTCGTTCCCGAGGACGCGCACAGCCGGACCGTGGAGGTCGACGCGTTCTGCTCGTGATCCGCGTGCAGGATGAAGATGCGGTCCAGTGCGCGCACCAGCACATCGTTGACCCTGTAGTCCTCGCAGGGCGTGGCGAACATCATCCGCATGAAGTTCGCCGCGTAGGAAAGCTCGTTGCGGGGGTACATGTACGGCTGGCCGACCGAATACTTGTAGGCCATCGCGACCAGCGTGGGCATCTTGGCGATCAGCCGGATCGCGGAGATGTCGCGCTGGTGCGCGTCGTTCAGGTTGATCGAGTCGGGATAGAACGCGCTCATCGCGCCGACCAACCCGGTCAGCACCGCCATCGGATGGGCATCGCGCCGAAAACCGCGCATGAAGAACTGCATCTGCTCGTTGACCATCGTGTGCTTGATCACGCGGCCGGCGAAGTCCTCCTTCTGCATCGCGTCGGGGAGCTCGCCGTAGAGCAGGAGGTGGCAGACTTCGAGGAAGTCGCAGTTGACCGCCAGGTCCTCGATCGGATAGCCGCGATAGAGCAGCTCGCCCTTGTCGCCGTCGATGTACGTGATCGCCGAGCTGCAGGCCGCCGTCGACATGAATCCGGGGTCGTAGGTGAACTTGCCCGTCTTCGAATACAGCGAGCGGATGTCGATCACGTCGGGCCCGACGGTACCCGGAAGCACCGGGAAGGTGGCGGAAGGCGATCCGTCGGAAAAACTGAGGGTGGCTGTGCGGTCGTTCATCGTGCTTCCTTCGGTTCCAGATTGCGGTCGGGTGCGGCACCCGGGTCGGTCCTCCGACGGCGCTCTGGCGGCACCTTCAGATCGATCTCAGTCGATCGACCAGCGGGCATACCCGCGGATCGTCCGGCTCGGCACGCCCTGCGATGAGGTCCCACAGCGCGTTGTCGGGGAGGTCGAGCAGCACATCGAGCTGCGCGATGTCGTCGTCGGTCAGCCTCGCCCCCTCGGCATCTAGGAAGCGCGTGAGCACCAGGTCGTTCTCCAGCATTCCCCGGCGACAGCGCCAGCGCAAGCGGTCGTATCGGTGCCTGTCCTCGCTCACGCGCAGCCGGTCCCGGGCTCACACCGCCCGCTTGACGATCATCGTCTTGATGTTGCCGATCGCGCGCGTCGGATTGAGGCCCTTCGGGCAGACGTCGACGCAATTCATGATCGAGTGGCAACGGAACAGGCGGTAGGGATCCTCGAGGTTGTCGAGCCGGTCGTTCAGGTCGCGGTCGCGGCTGTCGGCGATGAAGCGATAGGCGTTGAGCAGGCCTGCGGGGCCGACGAACTTGTCCGGGTTCCACCAGAACGACGGGCAGGCCGTCGAGCAGCACGCGCAGAGGATGCATTCGTAGAGCCCGTCGAGGCTCTCGCGGTCTTCCGGCGACTGCAGGCGCTCGCGCTCGGGTGGCGGCTCGTCGTTGACGAGATAGGGCTTGATCGAGTGGTACTGCTTGAAGAACTGGCTCATGTCGACGATCAGGTCGCGCACGACCGGCAGCCCGGGCAGGGGCCGCAGTTCGACCGGTTCCTTCAGCGTCTTCAGGTTGGTGATGCACGCGAGCCCGTTCGTGCCGTTGATGTTCATCGCATCCGATCCGCAGACGCCTTCGCGGCAGCTGCGCCGGAAGGCGAGCGAATCGTCGACGACCTTGAGGCGGACCAGCGCATCGAGCAGCATCCGGTCGTGCGGGTCGAGCGCGATGTCGTACTCCTGGAAGCGCGGCTTCGCGTCCTTCTCCGGGTCGTAGCGGTAGATGCGGAATTTCATGTCAGTAGGTGCGGGCCTTGGGCGGGAATGCGTCGACGGTCAGCGGCTTCAGGTTGACCGGCTTGTAATCCAGGCGGTTGCCGTCCCGGTACCACAGCGTGTGCTTGAGCCAGTTGGCATCGTCGCGGGCCGGGTAGTCGCTGCGCGCCTGCGCGCCGCGCGATTCGCGGCGGGCTTCCGCCGAGTAGATCGTCGCCTTGGCGGTCTCGATCAGGTTGTCGAGCTCCAGCGCCTCGACCCGCGCCGTATTGAACGTTCGGCTCTTGTCGCCGATCGCGGTACGCTGCGCTCTCGCCTCGAGCTCGAGGATCTTGTCGACGCCTTCGGAAAGCAGCTGCTGATTGCGGAACACCCCGCAATGCGCCTGCATCGACTTGCGCAGGTCGCCTGCGACCTCGGCAACGCTTTCGCCCGATGTCGCCGCATCGAGCCGCGCGAGCCGCGCCAGCGAGAGCTCGCCGGCATCCTGCGGCAGCGGCCGGTGCGACTGCGCCGACAGATTCAGCGACACGACGTGGTTGCCCGCCGAGCGCCCGAACACCAGCAGGTCGAGCAGCGAGTTGGTGCCGAGGCGGTTGGCGCCGTGGACCGACACGCAGGCACATTCGCCGACTGCATAGAGTCCGGGAACGACGACCGTCGGATCGGCCCCCTGCGGGACGACGACCTGCCCGTGGACGTTCGTGGGGATGCCGCCCATCATGTAGTGGATCGTCGGCACGACCGGGATCGGCTCCCGGATCGGGTCGACGTTGGCGAACTTGATCGCGATCTCGCGGATCGACGGCAGGCGCTTGTTGATGACCTCAGGGCCGAGGTGATCGAGCTTCAGCAGCACGTAATCCTTGTGCGGCCCGCAGCCCCGGCCTTCCTTGATCTCCTGGTCCATCGAGCGGCTGACGATGTCGCGCGAGGCGAGGTCCTTGAGGTTCGGCGCGTAGCGCTCCATGAAGCGCTCGCCCTGCGAGTTCAGCAGGATGCCACCCTCGCCGCGCACGGCCTCGGTGATCAGCACGCCGGCGCCGGCGACTCCGGTAGGATGGAACTGCCAGAACTCCATGTCCTGCAGCGGGACGCCCGCGCGCGCCGCCATGCCCAGCCCGTCGCCGGTGTTGATGAACGCGTTGGTCGACGCCGCGAAGATGCGACCGGCGCCGCCGGTCGCGAACATCGTCGCCTTGGCCTCGAGGATCATCACCTCGCCCGTCTCCATCTCCAGCGCGGTGACGCCCAGCACCTCGCCGTCGGCGTCGCGGATCAGGTCGAGCGCCATCCATTCGACGAAGAACTGCGTGCGCGCACGCACGTTGCGCTGGTAGAGCGTGTGCAGCATCGCGTGGCCGGTGCGATCCGCCACGGCGCAGGCGCGCTGGATCGCCTTCTCGCCGAAATTCGCCGAATGTCCGCCGAAAGGCCGCTGGTAGATCGTGCCGTCGGCATTGCGGTCGAACGGCATGCCGTAGTGCTCGAGCTCGTAGACGACCTGCGGCGCCATCCGGCACATGTACTCGATCGCGTCCTGGTCGCCGAGCCAGTCGGAACCCTTGATCGTGTCGTACATGTGCCACAGCCAGCTGTCCTCCGACATGTTGCCCAGCGAGGCGCCGATGCCGCCCTGGGCCGCAACCGTGTGCGAGCGCGTGGGGAACACCTTGGACAGCACGGCCACCGACAGCCCCGCCTCGGCGAGCTGCAGCGATGCGCGCATGCCCGCACCCCCGGCGCCGATGATCAGCGCGTCGAAGCGACGTACGGGAAGTCGGCTCATGCCCTGCCCTCCCCGGGTGCCACCGCCGTCATGGCCCACCCCACAGCACCTGCGCGGTCCAGCCGGCGTAGGCCACAAGCACGCAGACGACGACGATCTGCAGCGCGAGTCGCAGGCTCGTCGGCTTCGCGTAGTCCATCAGGATGTTGCGCATGCCGACCCAGGCGTGGAACAGCAGCGACACCATGAACAGGAAGCTCGAGACGCGAAACGCCGCACTCGCGAACATCGCCTTCCACGTCGCGTAATCGAGGCCGCCGTGCCAAAGCACGATCAGCGCGATCAGCAGCGTGTAGAGCGTCATCACGATCGCGGTGACGCGCTGGGCGAGCCAGTCGCGCGCCCCGTAATGGGCGCCGACCGCCAGCCTGTCGACCGGGCCGCCTACCACAGACGCACCGCGACGATCAGCGTCAGCAGGATCGCGACGACCATGACGACTGCCGACGCCTTGCGTGCAGGCGCGAGGTCGACGCCGATGTGCAGGTCGAGCGCGAGATGGCGCAGGCCCGCCAGCACGTGGTGGATCCAGGCCCAGGCGAGCGCGAGCAGGACGAGCTTTCCGAACCACGACGACAGCGGCGCGAAGGCGGCGGCGTAGCCGTCGCCCGACGCGAGGCTCGTCTGCACGAACCACAGCAGCAGCGGAATGCCGACGGCGAACAGCAGCGCGCCGCTGATCCGGTGCAGGACGGAAACGATCGCCGGCAGCGGCTGCCGGATCGCCAGGAGATTGAGGTAGACGGGACGCGGCTTGGCGACAGGTCGTTCGATGGCGGCCATGAATCAACCCTGGATGTCGGTGTGCATGCAGTGGGGAGAGCGCATGTCCTGTTCTTTTTTGCGCAGCAGCAAATTATAGCGCGCCCACGCAGGCCGATGCCAGAACCATGCCGGTCCTGCGGGTCCGTCCCGGTATCGCGTCCCGGATGCTTCTGCCGGCCTCGCTTCCCTTCAGGATAGTTCGTTCCAGTAATGATGGTTCAGCGTCGAATACAGGCCGCGCCGGAACTCCACCGGCCGGTCTCCGTAGGTGTAGGTCACGCGATCGACGGCAAGCAGCGGCTCGCCCGGGACCACGTCCAGCAGCGCCGCGACCGCGGCCTCCGCCGGCACCGCGCGCAGGCGCTCGGTCGCGCGCAGCATCGTCACCCCGAATCCGGTCTCGAAGAAGCCGTACATCGAGCCCCGGTAGGCGTCGTAGCGTTCGCGTGTCATGCCGCGGAACAGCGCCGCCGGCAGCGTGATCTCGTCGAGGACCGTCGGCCTGCCGCCGTAGTCCAGCACCCGCCGCAGGACGAAGACCCCTTCGCCGGCCTTGAGGTTCAGCAGGCGCGCGACTTCCGCACCGGCGCGCGAGCGCCGGAAATCGACGAGGCGGCTCACCGGATACTCGTCCTCCCCGTCGTTGCGCCGGATGCGCAGGAACCGGAAATTGGACGTCCGCTCCTCGGTGTGGGTGGCGACGAACGTCCCCTTGCCCTGCCGCCTGACCACCAGATTCTCCGCGGCCAGCGCTTCGATCGCCTTGCGCACGGTGCCGAGCGAGACGCCGTAGCGCGCCGCGAGCGCGGTTTCCGGGGGGATCGCCTCGCCCGGCTTCCATTCGCCGGAGGCCAACCCGCGCTCGATCAGCGCCTTGATCTGGACGTAGAGCGGGTGGAACGTCGGCGTCCCGGGCGGATGGGTTCGGATCATCGGCGGAGCTCCGTGGACGAACTGTTTTATATCTTATATCAGTTATATGACTGAATTGACAGGCGACAGCGCCGCGCCTAACATTCGGCTGCGCCCCGGCGGTTGCTTGGCACTGCGGCACGCCGGGCGCCGCGTCGGCGCCAGCCGCCGCATCCCGCCGCCCCATTCTTGCTCCAGGAGTCTTCGATGAAAGCACCCGTCCGCGTCGCGGTCACCGGCGCCGCCGGCCAGATCGGCTACAGCCTGCTGTTCCGCATTGCCTCCGGACAGATGCTCGGCCCCGACCAGCCCGTCATCCTGCAGCTGCTGGAGCTGCCGGTGGACAAGGCGCAAGCGGCGCTCAAGGGCGTGATGATGGAAATCGAGGACTGCGCGTTCCCGCTGCTCGCCGGCATGCAGGGCTCGTCGGATCCGAAGCTTGCATTCCGCGACGCCCAGGTCGCGATGCTGGTCGGCGCGAAGCCGCGCGGCCCCGGCATGGAGCGCAAGGACCTGCTGCTCGAGAACGCCAAGATCTTCATCGAGCAGGGCAAGGCGCTCGACGCCGTCGCTTCGCGCGACGTGCGCGTGCTGGTCGTCGGCAATCCCGCGAACACCAACGCCTACATCGCGATGAAGTCGGCGCCGTCGCTGCCGGCGAAGAACTTCACCGCGATGCTGCGCCTCGACCACAACCGCGCGCTGTCGCAGGTCGCCGCCAAGGCCGGCCGCGCCGTCGACTCGATCGAGAAGATGACCGTCTGGGGCAACCATTCGCCGACGATGTACGCCGACTACCGTTTCGCGACGTCCAACGGCCAGTCGGTGCGGGACCTGATCAACGACGAGAACTGGAACCGCAACGTGTTCCTGCCCACGGTCGGCAAGCGCGGCGCGGCAATCATCGAGGCCCGCGGTCTGTCGTCGGCGGCCTCCGCCGCGAACGCCGCGATCGACCACGTCCACGACTGGATCCTCGGCAGCAGCGGCAAGTGGGTCACGATGGGCATTCCCTCGGACGGCAGCTACGGCATTCCGCAGGACATCGTCTACGGCGTGCCCGTCACCACCGCCAACGGCGAATACACGCGCGTGCGCGACCTGCCGATCGACGACTTCTCCCGGCAACGCATGGACGCGACGCTGAAGGAGCTCGAGGAAGAGCGCGCCGGCGTCGCATCGATGCTGGGCTGACGGGCCCATGGCCACCCAGAGCGCAGGTGCCCGGTTTCGCGCGGCGGTTGCCGCCGAGGTACCGCTGCAGGTGCCCGGCGCGATCTGCGCCTACCACGCGCTGCTCGCCGAGAAGAGCGGCTTCAAGGCGATCTACCTGTCCGGCGGCGGCGTCGCCGCAGGCTCGCTGGGGCTTCCCGACCTCGGGATCAGCAACCTCGACGACGTGCTGACCGACGTGCGCCGGATCACCGACGTCTGCGCACTGCCGCTGCTGGTCGACGCCGACACCGGCTTCGGCGCTTCGGCTTTCAACATCGGGCGCACCGTCAAGTCGCTGATCAAGTTCGGTGCGGCCGCGATGCACATCGAGGACCAGGTCGGGGCCAAGCGCTGCGGCCACCGCCCGGGCAAGGAGCTGGTCTCGCAGGCCGAGATGGTCGACCGCATCAAGGCGGCGGTGGATGCGCGCAGCGATCCCGGTTTCGTCGTCATGGCGCGCACCGATGCGCTGGCGGTCGAGGGCCTGGATGCGGCGATCGAGCGCGCGCAGGCCTGCGTCGCCGCGGGCGCCGACATGATCTTCCCCGAAGCGGTCACCGAGCTGGCGATGTACCGCCGCTTCGCGGATGCCGTCGGCGTGCCGGTCCTCGCCAACCTGACGGAATTCGGCCAGACCCCGCTGTGGACGGTCGACGAGGTTGGTAAAGCCGGCGTGGCGATCGCGCTCTATCCGCTGTCGGCCTTCCGCGCGATGAACCAGGCGGCACTCAAGGTCTACACCACGCTGCGGCGCGACGGCACGCAGAAGAACGTCGTCGCGACGATGCAGACGCGCAGCGATCTCTACGACTACCTCGGCTACCACGCCTACGAGCAGAAGCTCGACGCGCTGTTCGCACAGCGCAACGGCTGAGCGTCCGCACCCACGCGAAACCCGGAACAGGGGCCAACGATGACGACTTCCACCCACGCGCCGGGCCCGGCGCACAAGCCCAAGAAATCGGTCGCGCTGTCGGGCGTGACGGCGGGCAACACGGCGCTGTGCACGGTCGGGCGCACCGGCAACGACCTGCATTACCGCGGCTACGACATCCTCGACATCGCGGGCGCTTCCGAATTCGAGGAGGTCGCCCACCTGCTCGTCCACGGCCGGCTGCCCTCGTTGGTCGAGCTCGAGGCCTACACGCGCAAGCTGCGCAGCCTGCGCGGCATCCCCGCGCCGGTGAAGGCCGTCCTCGAGCAGATCCCGGCCTCGACGCATCCGATGGACGTCATGCGCACGGCGGTGTCGGCGCTCGGCACGGTGCTGCCGGAGAAGGAGAGCCACGATGCCGCGGGTGCGCGCGACATCGCCGACCGCCTGATGGCCTCGATGGGCGCGATGCTGCTGTACTGGCATCACTACAGCCAGAGCGGCACGCGCATCGAAGTCGAGACCGACGACGCGTCGATCGGCGGCCATTTCCTGCACCTGTTGCACCGCCGCGCGCCGCCGCCATCGTGGGTCAAGGCGATGCACACCTCGCTCAACCTCTACGCCGAGCACGAGTTCAACGCGTCGACATTCGCCGCGCGCGTCATCGCCGGCACCGGCTCGGACATCCATTCGGCGATCACCGGCGCGATCGGCGCGCTGCGGGGTCCGAAGCACGGCGGTGCGAACGAGGTCTCGCTGGAGGTGCAGTCGCGCTACCGGACGCCCGACGAGGCCGAAGCCGACATCCGCAGGCGGGTCGAGGCGCGCGAGGTCGTCATCGGCTTCGGGCACCCGGTCTACACGATCGCGGACCCGCGCAACAAGATCATCAAGGAAGTCGCACGCGAGCTGTCGATCGCCGCCGGCGACATGCGCCTGTTCAACGTCGCCGATCGCCTCGAGACGGTCATGTGGGACATCAAGAAAATGTTCCCGAACCTCGACTGGTTCTCGGCCGTCAGCTACCACATGATGGGCGTGCCGACCGCGATGTTCACCCCGCTGTTCGTCATCTCGCGGACCTCCGGCTGGGCCGCGCACGTGATCGAGCAGCGCGAGGACGGCAAGATCATCCGCCCGTCGGCCAACTACGTCGGCCCCGAGAACCTGAGCTTCGTGCCGATCGGGCAGCGCAGGTGATCGCGGCGCCGCAGCCCCAGCCAGTCCCGCACCGGTAGACCCCATGTCCGCACACATCTCCAACGTCCGTCCCAAGCCCGACCAGGTCCTGGTCGACATCGTCGACTACGTCACGGCCTTCAACATCACCAGCGCGGAGGCGTATTCGACCGCGCAGTACTGCCTGCTCGACACGCTGGGCTGCGGCTTCGAGGCGCTGTCCTACCCGGCATGCACCAAGCTCCTCGGCCCGATCGTGCCGGGAACGACCGTGCCCCATGGCGCCAGGGTGCCGGGAACGCCCTGGCAGCTCGATCCGGTCCAGGCGGCCTTCAGCCTGGGCGCGATGATCCGCTGGCTGGATTTCAACGACACCTGGCTCGCTGCGGAATGGGGCCACCCGTCCGACAACCTGGGCGGAATCCTGATGACGGCCGACTGGCTGTCGCGCACCGCCGTCGCGGCGGGCAGGAAGCCGCTCACCATGCACGACGTGCTGACGGCGATGATCAAGGCGCACGAGATCCAGGGCGTGATCGCGCTCCAGAACAGCTTCAACCGCGTCGGCCTCGACCACGTGGTGCTGGTCAAGGTCGCGTCGACCGCGGTGGTCGCGCAGATGCTGGGCCTCACGCGCGACGAGATCGTCAACGCGGTGTCGCTGGCGTGGGTCGACGGCCAGAGCCTGCGCAGCTACCGCCACGCGCCCAACACCGGATCGCGCAAGAGCTGGGCCGCGGGCGACGCGACCTCGCGCGCCGTGCGCCTCGCGTTGATGGCGAGGACGGGCGAGATGGGCTATCCGTCGGTGCTGACGGCAAAGACCTGGGGTTTCTACGACGTGTCGTTCAAGGGCCAGCCGTTCCGCTTCGACCGTCCCTACGGCAGCTACGTGATGGAGAACGTGCTGTTCAAGATCAGCTTCCCGGCCGAATTCCACGCCCAGACCGCGGTCGAGTGCGCGATGCAGCTGCACCCGCTGGTGAGGGACCGGCTGGCCGACATCTCGAAGATCACGATCCGCACCCACGAGTCGGCGATCCGGATCATCGACAAGAAGGGCCCGCTCGACAATCCCGCCGACCGCGACCACTGCATCCAGTACATGGTCGCGGTGCCGCTGATCTTCGGGCGCCTGACGGCTGCCGATTACGAGGACGGCGTCGCAGCCGACCCGCGCATCGACGCACTGCGCGACAGGATGGTCTGCGTCGAGGATCCGCGCTTCTCGAAGGAATACCTCGATCCCGACCACCGCTCGATCGCCAACGGGATCACCGTCGAGTTCGCCGACGGCACGAAGATGCGCGAGATCGTCGTCGAGTACCCGATAGGTCACCGCCGCCGGCGCAAGGAAGGCATTCCCGTCCTGCTCGACAAGTTCCGCGTCAACCTCGCGCGCCGGTTCGCGGCGAAGCAGCAGCAGGCAATCCTCGACGTGGCTCTGGACGCGAAGAAGCTCGCCGCGACGCCGGTCCACGAGTTCGTCGACCTGATGGTCAACTGAGATCGCAGCACCCCGACCGAGACCCCCCTTTCCGGAGCAGCATCCATGCGCCTCGCCATCACCCTCATGCTGACCGCCCTCGCAGTTCCTTCCTTCGCCGCCGCCGACGACTACCCGAAGCTCAAGCCGGGCCTGTGGGAAATGACCCGCAGCACCGACAACGCGCGCCAGCATCCGAGCACCTCCACCGTATGCCTCGACGCTTCGGTGCAGAAGGAGATGTTCGATCTCGCCAACGGCGCCATGAAAGGCATGTGCAGCAAGCACGACTTCAGGATGGCGGGCGGGCGCGCCACCGGCGACTACGTCTGCGACATGGGCGGCAGTCGGATGCACTCGAAATCGACGATGGTGATGAACGGGGACACGTCCTACCGCACCGAGATCCGCACCACCTACGACCCGGCGTTCATGGGCATGACGCGGCTCGACACCGTGCTGGCTGCCCGCCGCCTCGGTCCCTGCAAGCCGGGGCAGCGGCCCGGCGACATGACCATGGCCGACGGCCACAGCTTCAACATTCGCGACGTGATGAACGGCAACGGCAGGAAATGACCGTTGCAGGCGGCGCACAAGGAAAAGAGGAAAGCGACATGGCTCACAACCCCTTCGACACGCTGCAGGACCTGCGGCTCGCATCGGGTACCACCGGCAGGTACCACTCGCTGCCTGCACTGGAAAAAGCCGGCGTCGGCATGGTGTCACGGCTCCCGGTCTCCATCCGCATCGTGCTCGAGAGCGTGCTTCGCAACTGCGACGGCATCAAGCTGACCGAGCAGCACGTACGCCAGGTCGCGACCTGGGCGCCGACCGCGCCGCGCGTCGACGAGATCCCGTTCGTCGTGGCCCGCGTCGTCCTGCAGGACTTCACCGGCGTGCCGCTGCTGTGCGACCTCGCCGCAATGCGCAACGTCGCTGCGGACATGAAGCGCGATCCCAAGCTCATCGAGCCGCTGGTGCCCGTCGACCTCGTCGTCGATCACTCGGTGATGGTCGACTACTACGGCTCGCCGGAGGCCCTGGATCTCAACATGAAGCTCGAGTTCCAGCGCAATGCCGAGCGCTACCAGTTCATGAAGTGGGGGATGCAGGCCTTCGACACCTTCAAGGTCGTCCCGCCCGGCATCGGCATCGTCCACCAGGTCAACCTAGAGTACCTGGCGCGCGGCGTGCACTGCCGTGACGGCGTCTACTACCCGGATTCGCTGGTCGGCACCGACAGCCACACGACGATGATCAACGGCATCGGCGTCGTGGCCTGGGGTGTGGGCGGCATCGAGGCGGAAGCCGCGATGCTGGGCCAGCCCGTCTATTTTTTGACGCCCGACGTCGTCGGCGTCGAGCTCCAGGGCCGCCTGCCCGAAGGCGCGACCGCGACCGACCTCGTGCTGACCGTCACCGAGATGCTGCGCAAGGAAAAGGTCGTCGGCAAGTTCGTCGAGTTCTTCGGCGAAGGCGCGGCGACGCTGTCGGTGCCCGACCGGGCGACGATCGGCAACATGGCGCCCGAATACGGCGCGACGATGGGCTTCTTTCCGGTCGACGACGCCACTGTCGACTACCTGCGCGCCACCGGCCGCACCGACGCCGAGATCGACGCCTTCGAGTCCTACTACAAGGCGCAGGGCATGTTCGGCATGCCGCGGGCCGGCGACATCGACTACAGCAAGACGCTGAAGCTGGATCTCGCGTCGGTCACGCCGTCGGTGGCGGGTCCGAAGCGTCCGCAGGACCGCATCGAGCTGCCGAAGCTCGCGTCGCGCTTCGCCGAGCTCTTCAGCAAGCCGGTCGGCGAGAACGGCTTCGCGCAGCCTGCCGCGCGACTGCGCGCGCGGCTGCAGACGCTGCCGACGCGTGCGGGACGCGGCGCGATCAGCGATGCCTCGCAGCAGCTCGCCGAGAACGGCCAGCCGCGCGACGTCGTCGAGATGGTGAACAATCGCCCGACCCCGGACCGCATCACGCCGCCCCCGGCAAGGCCGGTCGACATCGGCAACGGCGACGTGCTGATCGCCGCGATCACCTCGTGCACGAACACGTCGAACCCGAGCGTGCTGCTCGCCGCCGGCCTGCTCGCGAAGAAAGCCGTCGAGCGGGGCTTGACCGTCAAGCCGCACGTCAAGACCTCGCTCGCGCCGGGCTCGCGCGTGGTGACCGACTACCTGACGAAAACCGGGCTCCTGCCCTACCTCGAGAAGCTGGGATTCGACGTCGCCGCCTACGGCTGCACGACCTGCATCGGCAACGCAGGCGACCTCGCGCCGGAGATCAACGACGCGATCGCCACCAACGATTTGGTCTGCGCGGCGGTGCTCTCGGGCAACCGCAACTTCGAGGCGCGGATCCATCCGAACCTCAAGGCCAATTTCCTGATGTCGCCGCCGCTGGTCGTCGCCTACGCGATCGCCGGCAGCGTGCTGAAGGATCTGTCGACCGAGCCGCTGGGAACCGGAACTCAGGGGCCCGTGTACCTGCGCGACGTGTGGCCCAGCTCGCGCGAGGTCGCCGAGCTGCTCGTTTACGCGCGCGACCCGGCGACGTTCCGCAAACTCTACGGCGACCTCGCCAACACCAATCCGATGTGGAAGGCGATCCAGGGCTCGACCGGCCAGGTCTACGACTGGCCGACGTCGACCTACATCGCCAAGCCGCCGTTCTTCGAAGGCTTCTCGATGCAGCCGTCGCCCGTCGCGAGCATCGAGGGCGCACGGGTGCTGGGCATCTTCGGCGATTCGGTGACCACCGACCACATCTCTCCGGCCGGCTCGATCAAGCCGACGTCGCCCGCGGGCCTGTACCTGCAGGAAAAGGACGTGTCGGTGGGGAACTTCAACAGCTACGGCGCGCGCCGCGGCAACCACGAGGTGATGCTGCGCGGCACCTTCGCCAACGTGCGGATCCGGAATCTGATGCTGCCGGTCAAGGACGACGGCACGCGCGTCGAGGGCGGGGTCACCCTGTACCAGCACGCGGACGGCAAGGCGACCGAGCGCATGTCCATCTACGACGCGGCGATGCAGTACCAGCGTCAGGGGGTGCCGACGATCGTGTTCGGCGGCGAGGAATACGGCACCGGAAGCTCGCGCGACTGGGCCGCCAAGGGCACGCAGCTCCTTGGCGTCAAAGCCGTGGTCGCGAGGAGCTTCGAGCGCATCCACCGCTCAAACCTCGTGGGCATGGGCGTGCTGCCGCTGCAGTTCGCGGCGGGAGAGAGCGCCGAAACGCTGGGCATCAAGGGCGACGAGACCTTCGACATCGCGGTGCCGTCCGACATCAGGCCGCAGCAGGACCTGGCGCTGGTGATGACGCGCCGCGACGGAACGCGCCGCGAGATCGGCGTGCGCTGCCGCATCGACACGCCGATCGAAGTCGACTACTACCGTCACGGCGGCATCCTGCCCTACGTGCTGCGCGAGCTGATGCAGCAGCCGGCCTGAGCGGACGCCCGGCGTGACGCAGACGCGCGTCGACGCGGCCCATGCGCTGCGTCGCGCGCTGGCGCAGTTCGTCTTCGCCGGG